>JADJOM010000001.1:600000-900000 GCA_016713785.1 Gemmatimonadota bacterium
CTCGATCACGCGATTGCGGTTGAGGCCGCCGTCGGGCTCGAGCCCCACCGGGACGGGCGGCTCGGGGAGGGTCTCAGCCGGGGGTGGCGTGCGCTCGAGGCGGCAGCCGCCGGCGAGGAGGGCGGCCAGCAGCAGCAGTCCGTGCGTCCGGGGGATGAGGCGCGACACCGGGTCTCCTGTGGTTGTCCTGCAGGTTCATGACGGCCGGGCGCGAAGGGCCCGCATCTCGGCGAGCACCGGCGCCAGCCCGGGGTCGGCCCGGCCCCAGAGGGCCAGGACATCGCCGGCGCGCCGGCGGGCCATCGGCCGGTCGCCCTGGGCGTCGGCCAGGCGGGCCCGCAGGGCCAGCAGGCGCACCAGGGAGCCGGCGGCCACGGTGCGTTCGGTCAGGTCGATCCCGGCCCCGCCGAGCCCGTCGAGGTATCCGTCGAGCCGTGCCACCGCCGCGGTGGTATCTCCCATGCCCAGCTCCGCGAGCGCCTCGGCAATGGCCCCCTCGACGGCCACCCGCCCGAAGGGGCGGTCGCGGCGCTGCTCGGCGACGCGGGCCATCATGGCGCGGGCCTCCGCGGGCCGGTGGCTCCGCACGGCCTCGTGCAGCAGCACCAGGTAGTCCACGCTCTTCCGGGTGCGCGGGGTCGGGCGGGAGCGATCGTCCGGAAAGAGCAGCACCCGGGTGCGATCGAGGAGGGCGGCATCCGCCGCCTCGCGGCGCGCCCCGGCAAGGTAGCCGGAGAGTTGCCGGAGAGCGACCTGAAGGAGGGCGTCCAGCGAGTCGGCCGGGGCGCCCACCGCGGCAAAGGCCTCGAGCGCCAGCGCGGTCTCGCGCAGCGGCAGGGGCACCGGGAGCACCGCCCCCTCGGGGCTCCAGATCACCTCGTCCGGCGCGGCGCGGCGCGCCAGCGCCGCGGCGAGGCTGGCACGGCCGGTCAGCGCGGCGGCGGCGGCGAGGTAGGGAGCCTCCTCGGTGGTGGGATCGGGCGTGGCGGTGAGCAGGGAGTCGGCCAGGGCGGCGGCCTCGGTGAAGCGCTCCCGCTTGACCAGCAGCCGGAGCGCCGTGCTGGCCAGGCGCACCCGGTCGCCGTGATCGGTGGCACGCCGGGCGGCGTCGCGGATGCGCAGCACCGCGGAATCACCGGCCCCGCCGGTGGCGCCGAACTCCCCCGAGAGCTCGAGGGCGAGCGCGCTGGCCTCGAGCGCGGGGACGCTGCCGGGGAAGGCGCGGACCCACTCGCCGGTGAGCTGGGTGAGGCGACGGCGGTTGCGGACGATGGCGTCGACCGCGGCGCCGCCACGGGCCGCCGTGGCGCCGCTGCCGATCTGGTCCTGCGGCCACGGCACGAAGGCCAGGGTGTCGCCCGACAGCACCGGGAAGGCCGCGAACTCGGACGCGGCGGGATCGGCGCGGGAGCCGCGCCGGTAGATGTTGGTCTCGGCGTAGTAGACGCGCGTCAGGCGGGCGAACGCGGCGCCCCGGAAGGCCTGGTGCGCCGAGGGCACGAGGAGCATCGCGTGGTGATAGTCGTTGATCGCCGCCTGGTAGCTGGAGCGGAAGCGCCAGCCGGAGGGACTCGCCGCATCGGCCAGGACGATCGGGTCGCGGGAGCGGCACTCCGCCCGCCCGTACCAGCCCCGATAGTCGAGGGAGTCACGGCGGATCATCGCCTCGTAGCGATCGCAGGCCTCGGGGTAGTGCTGCTCGGCCAGGGCGGCGAGCGCCAGGGCCCACTCACGCTCCGGCGGCGGGAGGGCCGGCCGCGCGCCGAGGCCGGCGAGCGCGTGGTCTCTCCAGGTGTCGGGGGAGCGCCCCAGCCAGTTCTGGGTCTGCGCCAGCCAGAGGTGCGCGAGGCCGTACCCCGGGTCGCGGTCCAGCGCCTCGGTGAAGCCGGTGGCCGCCGCCGGCAGGTCCCACCGCGCGAGCGCCGCGTGGGCGGAATCGTAGGCCTGCCAGGCCGCGATGAGCCGGGTGCCGAGCACGCCACCGGCGGCGGCGGCGGCCTGAGGCCGGGGCAGCAGCAGCGAGTCGGCCAGCTCGGTGAAGCGGGCCTCGAGATCCTCGAGCGAGGCGGACACCGTGACCGTCCGCTCGCGGAGCACGCGCGCGCCCCGGCCGGTCTCGTACAGCACGCCGCGGATGCGGACGGAGTCGCGGAAGGGCCAGACCTCGCCGGAGAGCAGCCGGCCGGCCCGGGCCTCGCGGGCCAGCCGCAGCAACTCGTCGAGTTCCGCGGGCGCGGGCAGCCGGGCGATCCGGTCGTCGAACCAGCGGGAATCCACCACCGAGACGTCGTCCCAGCGGGTCAGCGCCTCGCGCAGCAGGCGGGCGCACTGCTCCCCGGTGAGCAGCAGCGGCGCGGCCCCCTCGTGGTGGACGAACGGCGCCACGGCCAGGTGCCCGGGATCGGTGGCGCCCGCCCCCAGCCCGCGCCGCGTGGCGGCGGTGACGAACGCGGCGTACACCACCGCCGCGATGGCGGCCGCGGGGAGCAGCCAGCGCCACGGGATCGCGGCGCGCCGGACCGGCAGGGGCTCGGCGGGCGTGGCGGCGGCGGCCTCCCCCTGCTGCACCCGCGCGATGGCCTCGGCGAACTGATGCGCGGTGGCGTAGCGGTCCGCGGGATTCTTGGAGAGGGCGCGCCCCACCAGCCGCCGGAGCTCCGGGGGCACGGTGGCGCGGCGGGTCTCGACCGGCGCCGGCTCGGCCTCGAGGTGCTGGACCACCAGGTCCTCGGGCGTGGTGCCGCGGAAGGGCGGCTCGCCGGTGAGCATCTCGTACAGCACGCAGCCGAGGCTGTAGAGGTCGCTGCGATGGTCCACCGCGCGGGAGCCGCCGCTGGCCTGCTCCGGGCTCATGTAGGCCGGCGTCCCGACCCGTTCCTCCAGGAGGTCCTTCCGCTTCCAGCCGCCGGCGCTGATGGCGCGGGCGATGCCGAAGTCGGCGACCACCGCCTGGCCGGCGAGGAAGAGGATGTTGTCGGGCTTGATGTCGCGGTGGATGACGTCGTGACTGTGCGCGTACGCGAGGGCGGAGGCCACCTGGCCCGCGATGGCCAGGGCATCGGCGATCGGCAGGGCCCCCTCCCGTTCCAGCCGCTGCCGGAGGCTCTCCCCCGGCACGAAGGGCATCACGTAGTAGAGGAAGCCGTCGATCTGCCCCGAATCGTGCAGCGGGAGGATGTTGGGGTGGGCCAGCCGCGCCACCACCTTGATCTCCTGAAGAAACCGGTCGGCGCCGTCGCCGGCGTCGGACTCCAGCCGGAACGCCTTGAGCGCCACCTGACGGAAGTGCTGCTCATCCCGGGCCAGGTAGACGGTGGCCATGCCCCCGCGGCCAAGCTCGCGCTCGACGGCGTAACGCCCCGCGATGAGGAGCGGGAGGGGGATGGGTTCGTCGGTCAGGGGGTCCGTCCGGGGCCAGGGCCTGCGTCCAAGCTAGGGCGGGGTGCCGAAACCGGCCACACCCGCCGTCACATTCACTAGAACGCAGCGAGGCCGGTCACCGTCTCACCGAGGATGAGGGAGTGCATATCGTGCGTGCCCTCATAGGTATAGACCGACTCCAGGTTGGCCAGGTGGCGCATGGAGTGATATTCGGCCAGGATGCCGTTGGCGCCCAGCAGGCGGCGGGCCTCCCGGGCGCACTCGCAGGCCATGTCCACGTTGTTCCGCTTGGCGAGGGACACCTGCTGGGGGGTCATGGTGCCCCGGTCCTTGAGCCGGCCCAGCTGGAGCGCCAGCAGCTGCGCCGTGGTGATCCCGGTGAGCATGTCGGCCAGCCGCACCTGCTGGATCTGGGTCTGCGCGATCGGCCGCCCGAACATCACCCGCTGCCGGGCATAGGAGAGGGCCTCGTCGTAGCAGGCCATCGCCGCGCCGATGGCGCCCCACGCGATGCCGTAGCGGGCCTGGGTGAGGCACATGAGCGGGCTCTTGAGCCCGCCCGAGCCGGGCAGCAGCGCCTCCCTCGGGAGGTGCACGTCCTCCAGCACCAGCTCGCTGGTGTCGGAGGCGCGGAGCGAGAGCTTGCCCTTCTGGTCACGGGCGGAGAAGCCCCGGGTGTCGGTGGGGACGAGGAACCCGCGCACCGACTTCGCGTCGGCGAGGTCGCCGGTCTTGGCCCACACCACCGCCACGGTGGCCTGCGAGCCGTTGGTGATCCACATCTTGGCGCCGTTGAGCACCCAACCATCGGCGGTCTGGCGCGCGGTCGTGATCATCCCCGCCGGGTTGGAGCCGAAGTCGGGCTCGGTCAGCCCGAAGCAGCCGATGGCGGTGCCGGCGGCCAGCGCGGGGAGCCAGCGCCGCTTCTGCTCCTCGGAGCCGAAGGCGTAGATGGGGTACATCACCAGCGCCCCCTGCACCGACGCGAACGACCGGATCCCGCTGTCGCCCCGCTCCAGCTCCTGCATGATCAGGCCGTACGCCACGCTGTTGAGCCCGGCGCAGCCGTAGGCCTCGGGGAGGTTGGCGCCCAGCATGCCGAGCTCCGCCATCCCGGGGATGAGCTCCTTCGGGAAGCGCCCCTCGACGTAGCAGTCGCCGATAATGGGCATCAGCCGGTCGTCCACCCACTGCCGCACGGTGTCCCGGACGGCGCGCTCCTCCTCCGTCAGGAGGCCGCTGATGTCGTAGAAGTCGACGCCGGAGAAGTTGGGCATAGGCCTGGGGCGGGAAACGGGAAACGGGAAACGGGAAACGGGAAACGGGTTGCGCCCCGAATGTAACCTCAGCGCCGCTTCCCGCTTCCCTCTTCCCGCTTCCCGGCGGTTCTCAGTCCGTCCGCACCGCCCGGGGCTGGATCCCGACCTCGCGGGCCTTGCGGCGGAACTCGGCCCCGTGGTCCACCGGGCGGCCGGTCTCGGCCTGCCACTGGTGCACCAGCTCGTGCAGCACGGTGTCGCGCACCTCGGGCCACGGGTCATGCAGCACGTGGCGCCGGTTGAGGCCGATATGCACCGCCCGGCCGCTGGTCCGCTCCAGCCGCAGCTCCCCGAGCCGGCGCCGCATGCGCGAGGAGAGCCGGATCGGCAGCGGGGGCAGCGCCCCGTCGAAGTGCTCGGTGTTGAGCTCCGCCACCAGCGCGGTGATCCGCGCGAGGACCGGGCGGTCGGCGGCGCGGACGCGGGGTGGGCGCGCCGGCCGCACGGGGACGTGCGACTCCACCGGGAAGGCCAGGAAGAGCCGCCGCGCCGCGAGGCGCGCCGCCCGCCGCACGCCGGGCGCCAGAAAGGTCACGATGGCGCGAAGCACGTCGTCCGGGGCGCTGGCGTAGCCCTCGTGGATGCGGAGCCGGCGGCCCGGCAGCCAGGAGAGCATGAGCTGCTGGTTCTGGTGCACCTCGAAGCGAGGCACCGGCGGGAGCCCAAGTGCCGTGAGGCGGGCATGCAGGGTGTCGGCGGGGGTGGCGGGGACCGGCGGCCGCGGCGGGACGGCTCGGGGCCCCGGCAGGCGGCGGGCCGGCGCCGGGAGCGCGGCCGGCTCAGCCCACAGCGCCAGCTGCACGGCGATAGCGGGAGAAGAGCGAGACGTCGCCGCGGCGGAAGGTGTGCGCCTCGCGGGCGTAGACGTAGTGCTCGATGGCCACCTGGTCCGGCGTGACACGGATCAGGTTGAAGGCCGATGGCCGCCCGCCGCGGGTCCGGACGGAGTGGGTCCCGGCGGTGCTCACCACCAGGCGGCCGTCGAGCTGCCCCGCCCCCTCGGTGTGGTCGTGGCCGCAGAGCACCAGGTCGGCGTCGAGGGTGAGCAGCGCGCGCTGCGCGGCGTGGGGCCGCGCCAGGCCCCAGCGGCGCGAGACCACCCCGGGCAGCACGTTGTGGTGCAGCACCGCCACCCGGACCTTGTGCGGCGCCACCTGCGCCAGCCGGGCGCGGACCCGCGCCACCTCCGCCGCGGGGAGGTGCCCCTTCACGGTGGTGTCGTTGGGGTTGTAGGTGAGGGAGCCCCAGGAGAAGCCGTTGGCGGAGAGCAGGCCGGCCACCACCACCTGGTCGAGCTCGAGCACCGGGGTGAGGTCCTCGCCGAAGTACCGCCGCCACTTGCCGTACTTGACCCGCTGGCCCAGCACGCCGAGGGGGCTGCGCCACCATTGCACGTCGTGGTTGCCGGGGATGAGGTGCCAGGGCGCGGCGCGGCCGAGGACGTCGAGGTAGCGGCGGGCACCCTGGAACTCGCCGTGGCGCGCCCGCTGCGCCACGTCGCCGGAGACCACGATGACCGTGGGCTGCAGACTGGGAAGGAAGGCCTCGAGGTCCGCCAGCTGGACCATGTCGCAGCGGACCCCGAAGTGGATATCCGAGAGGTGCGCGATGACGACGTCGGTCACCAGACGACCCGGACCCGGTAGGTGAGGGTGGCCTTGCCCCGGGCGGGCACCGGCACCCGGAAGCGGGTGCGGGTGGAAGACAGCTTCTCGCCCTTGATGCTGCTGGCCAGGATGGTCCACTCGCCCCCGCGCTCCTCGAGCACGTCCACGGTGACGGGGGCGTCGCCGGCGTTCTCGATGGTGGTGCGGTAGTCGGCGGTGGCGGTGTAGCGCCAGCCGCCGCCCTGGGGGATGCTGTCGCGCCGGGTGTTGTAGGTGGTCTGCACCCGCTTGGCGGTGAGGTCGAAGGCGGTGCCGGCGTTGAGCCGCAGGTCCTCGCCGGCGGGGCTGTGATCGATCATGGCCTCGCCGATCAGCTGCAGCCGGGCGGCGCTATCGGGCTCGAAGAGACGCACCAGGCCGGCGGGGAGCGGCCGGTCGCCGAGGTCGGTCTTGCGGGCGCGCTGCACGGTGTAGTAGACGGAGATCGGCGTTTCCTCTTCCTCGCCGTACTGGGCCAGGCCGCCCCAGTACGGAATCCGGCCGCGCAGCTCGAAGCTGCGGACCACCTTGGCCTCCGCCGGCTCGAACAACCCGATGGTGCGGACGATGCCCGGCTCGAGGGCCCAGGTCCCGGGAAGGGTGTAGAGGTGGAATTCCCCCACCTTCTGCTCCGAGGGGCCCATCTTGTCCATCGCGGGGGCGCTGCGGGCCACCATCACGGCCTCCTCGCGCATCCGCCGCTCGGCCGGGGCGGCCACGCTCACCTGCCCTGCCAGCAGCTGGATCTCCGCCTCCGGGAAGCGCAGCGGCCCGGGGTCGACCACCGCCTGCCCCATGACGCGAGCGGTGCCGCCGGGGCCGAGGATGACCTGGTAGCTGGTGCTCCAGCCGGCGCCGTTGGTGAAGTAGGCCAGCGGGAGGCCGCGCCGGGCGCGGGCGGCATGCACCAGCAGCTCGTAGCGGGGATCCACCGTGACGAGGTCGGCGGGATACTGCGGGATGCCGGGGGCGGCGAAGGTGACGGTGCCGTCGGCCAGCTTGTAGCGCTCGGGGTTGACGCCCAGCACGGTGGCACCGACGGTGTCCTTGCCGATCCGGAAGGTGAGGCGGCGGCCGATGGCGCGGCGCAGCACGTCGCCCTCGTTCACGCCGCCGTCGTAGGCGCCGCTCAGGACGGTGATCTCGGGGTCGGTGGAGAAGATGGACCCGGGCTCGGCGGCGCCGGTGACGGCGAGCTGGCGCGACTGGCCCTTGAGGATCTCGACCGGGACGGTCCAGCGCACCAGGGCACGGCCATCGTTGTAGAGGGTGAGGCTGGTCGGCGCCTGGGCCGCGAGCCGGGAGCTGGCCATGAGGGTCACCGCGATCAGGGTGGCGGCGGCGGCGGGCAGGCGCTGGGCGGCCGAGCCGTCGCGCGGGCGGGAGATCATCGTGCACTCCAGAGTTGGGTAGTCACCTGGGCAGCAGTTCCAGGGCAACCCGGTGCACGACCTTCCGCACCAGGAGGTAGGTCACCAGCACGGCGATGATCCCGTAGATCCTGGCCTGGGGGAACGGGGGCATGCGGTAGGCGACATACCATCCGACGAACAGGGTTGCCGGCAGGGAGATGCGACTGGCCAGGCGGTTTGCACGGCGGGCCCGCTCGGCCCGGCACTCCCGGCACAGCTCGCCCCACCCCAGGCCGGCCACCCGCGCGCCGCACCGGGCGCAGGGGACCTCAGCCCACCCGCTTGGCGACCGCATCCCCGAACTCCCGGGTGGAGGCGCTGCCACCCAGGTCGCGGGTGCGGATGTTGTCCTCGACGATGGTCTTCTCGATGGCGGCGCGCATCCGGTTGGCGCGGTCCACCTCGCCCAGGTGGTCCAGCATCATGGCGGCGGCGAGCATCTGGGCGGCGGGGTTGGCAATCCCCTTCCCGGCGATGTCCGGGGCGCTGCCGTGCACCGCCTCGAAGATCGAGGCGTGGGTGCCGATGTTGGCGCCGGGCGCCAGGCCCAGGCCGCCGACCAGCCCGGAGACCTCGTCGCTCAGGATGTCGCCGAACATGTTGGTGGTGACCATGACGTCGAACTGCTCCGGCTTCATCACCAGCTGCATGGCGCAGTTGTCCACGATCATGTCGTTGGACTGCACCCGGCCCTCGTACTCCTTGGCGATCCGCTTGCCCACCTCGAGGAACAGCCCGCTCACCATCTTGAGGATGTTCGCCTTGTGGACGATCGTGACCTTGCGGCGGTCGTGGCGCAGGGCGTACTCGAAGGCGTAGCGGATGATCCGCTCGCAGCCGGCGCGGGTGACGATCGCCGTGGACTCGCCCACCGCGCGGGGGTCGCCGCCGATGGCGATGAAGTGCTCCACCCCGACGTAGAGCCCCTCGAGGTTCTCCCGCACCAGGACGATATCCACGTCGCTGAACCGCCCGCCGGGAATGAACGAGCGGGCGGGGCGCAGGTTGGCGAACAGCTCGAATTCCTTGCGGAGCTGGACGTTGACGGACCGGAAGCCGGTGCCCACCGGGGTGGTGAGCGGTCCCTTGAGCGCCAGCTTGCGGTGCCGGATGCTCTCGATGGTGGAATCGGGCAGCGGGGTGCCGGTGGCGTCCACGGCGGCCACGCCGGCCAGCTGCTCGTCCCAGTCAAAGGTGAGGCCGGTGGCCTCGAGCACCTTCACGGTCTCCGCCGTGATCTCGGGGCCGATGCCGTCGCCGGGGATGAGCGTCACGTTGAATGTCATCGGATATCCAGGCCAGCGGGAAGCACGAGTTGCATGGCGCGCGTGAGGGCCTCGGCGGGCGTGGCCCCGGTGCCCCAGGTGACCGTGCGCCAGACCACCTTCCCCGTCCGGGCATCGGCCAGCACCATCGAGACCTCCGCCCGCATGGTGCCGGTGGACTCGGGGAGGAACTGGATCGCGGCGGGCACCAGCGCAAACCGGCCGCCCAGCAGCGCCATCAGGGTGCGGAGCTGGCCGCGCAGCGGGTCGGGGACGTCCTCCAGCTGGCGCGCCCGGAGCAGGGACTGCCCCATGCGGTCGGGGTCGGGGGCCACGGCGGGCGCCCGGTGGGCCACCCGGCGCAGCTCGGCCGGCAGCACCCACTTCACCTCGGGACCGCGGGCCAGCAGCTCGGCGCCGACCAGCGAATCGGCCCACGCGAGCGCGGTGGCCCGGTCGCCGAGCGGCGGCACCCGGCCCAGGGTGTCCCCGGCCAGCACCATGGTCTGGGGCAGCACGGCGATGGACTGACCGGCGAAGATCGCGGCCGCGAAGGGCCGCACCGGCTCCGTCGGATGCTGGGACGCAGGCGACGGCGCGGCGGGCGCGGGCGTCCCCCCGCAGGCGAGGGTCAGCAGCGCGAGGGCGACGAGCGGGGAGAACCGGAACGGACGGCTTGGCACGGGGGGAATTGTAAACCGGCGATGGGGATCGGGGAACGGGCGGGAAGGCGGTCAGGCGGTCAGGCGGAAGGGGGGTAGGGCGGTAGGGCGCTACTCGAGGGAGAGGCCCCCGTCCACCACCAATGTCTGGCCGGTGATGTGGCGCGCCTCGTCCGAGCAGAGGAAGGCGATGACGTGGGCCACGTCCTCGGGCTCGGCCACCCGGCCGAGGACGCTGTGCTTCTGGGCCCGCTCGATGACCTCGCGGGGGAGCATGGACATGCGCTCGGTGCGGATGAAGCCGGGGGCCACGGCATTGACGTTGATGTTGGCCGGGCCGAGCTCCACCGCGGCGGCCCGGGTCAGGCCCTCGAGCGCGGCCTTGCTGGCGGCGTAGTTGGCCACTCCGAAGCCGGGACGCCCGGCCTGGTGGGCGGAGACGCTCACGATCTTGCCGTAGTGCTGCTTGCGGAAGATGGGCGAGACGGTGCGGATGCAGTTGAAGGCACCGGTCACGTTGGTGTCGAGGACCTCGTGCCACGCCTCGTCGGTCATGCGCCAGAGGGCGCCGTCCATCGCGATCCCGGCGTTATTGACCAGGAAGTGCACCGTGCCGAAGCGGTGCACCGTGTCGGCCAGGAAGCGCTCCACCGAGCCGCGGTCGCGGACGTCGCAGCGGGCGGCGTACACCTCGGCGCCCATCGCGGTGCAGGCGGTCTCGGTGAGCAGCGCCTGCTCGGTGACGTCGCGGCCGGGGAGCTCCACATAGCAGAAGGCCACCTTGCAGCGCTGCCGCGCGAATTCCATGGCAATGCAGCGGCCCAGGCCGGTGGCCCCGCCGGTGACCACGGCGACCTTTCCCGCGAAGCCGGGGGTGACGGCCACGGGCAGGGGCTGCTCCAGCGTGGTGCCGGTGTGCTCCTGTTCGGGCTCCCAGGCCCCGCTGCCGTAGCTCTCGTAGGCGGAGAACATAGAGCGCTCAAGCTACGGGACCCGGGGGAGCGGCGGAAGAGGGACCCACGCGCCGGGCCGGCCGCGCCCTGTCCTCCCGCGTGGGGCGCCCTAGATTGAGCCGCATGATCCCCCTCCTGTGGTCCCTCGTGGCCCTGGCCGGCGCCGCCGGCTGGGCGATGCTCGCCCTCGGCCGCGGCGAGACCGTCAGCGCGGCCTGGCTGATCCTCGCGGCGGTCGGCACCTACCTCATCGCCTACCGCTTCTACAGCCGGTTCCTCGCCACCCGCGTCTTCGGGCTCGACAACCGGCGCGCCACCCCGGCGGAGCGGCTGGGGAACGGCCGCGACTTCGTGCCCACCAGCCGCTGGGTGCTCTTCGGGCACCACTTCGCCGCGATTTCCGGGGCCGGCCCGCTGATCGGCCCGGTGCTGGCGGCCCAGTTCGGCTACCTGCCGGGGACGCTGTGGATCGTCTTCGGGGTGGTGCTGGCGGGGGCGGTGCAGGACTTCACCATCCTCGTGGGCTCCATGCGGCGGGACGGCAAGTCGCTCGGGCAGATGGCCAAGGAGGAGATCGGGGCGTTCACCGGCCTGGCGGCGATGGTGGCCATCCTCGCCATCATGATCATCCTGCTCGCGGTGCTGGCGCTGGTGGTGGTCAACGCCCTGCGCGACAGCCCCTGGGGGCTGTTCACGATCGCGTGCACCATCCCCATCGCGGTGCTGATGGGCTTCTGGATGAAGGCGTGGCGGCCGGGCCGCACCCTCGAGGCCTCGGGGGCGGGGGTGGTGCTGCTGCTGCTCGCGCTGGTGGGCGGGCAGCAGGTGGCGGCCTCGCCCACGCTGGCGCCGCTGTTCACCTGGGCCCCGGTGACGCTGGCGCTGGCGCTGGTGGCCTACGGCTTCGTGGCGAGCGTGCTGCCGGTGTGGATGCTGCTGGCGCCGCGGGACTACCTCTCGACCTTCATGAAGATCGGGACGATCGCGCTGCTCGCGGTGACCATCCTGGTCGAACTGCCCGACCTCAAGCTCCCGGCGCTCACCCGGTTCATCGACGGCACCGGGCCGGTGTTCGCCGGGAAGCTGTTCCCGTTCGCGTTCATCACCATCGCCTGCGGGGCGATCAGCGGCTTCCACGCCCTGGTGGCCTCGGGCACCACGCCCAAGATGCTGCGCCGCGAGGAAGACGCGCGGCTGATCGGCTACGGCGGGATGCTGATGGAGTCGTTCGTGGCGGTGATGGCGATGTGCGCCGCGGCGGTGCTCGACCCCGGGGTGTACTTCGCCATCAACGTGCCGCTGGCCAAGCTGGGCGGGAACGCGGTGGCGGCGGCGGAGACGATCCGCGGCTGGGGCTTCGCGGTGACGCCGGAGCAGATGGACGCCCTGGCCCGCCAGGTGGGCGAGGCCTCGCTGCTGGGCCGTACCGGCGGCGCGCCGAGCCTGGCGGTGGGGATGGCCACGCTCTTCAGCGGCGCGTTCGGCGAGCACCTGCTGGCGCTGTGGTACCACTTCGCGATCATGTTCGAGGCGCTGTTCATCCTCACCACCATCGACGCCGGCACCCGGGTGGGCCGCTTCATGCTGCAGGAGCTGGCGGGCCACGTCTGGGCGCCCCTCGGCCGCACCTCCTGGTACCCGAGCATCGTGCTCTCCTCGCTGCTGGTGGTGCTCGGCTGGGGCTGGTTCCTGGTGCAGGGCGTGCTCGACCCGCTGGGCGGGATCAACAGCCTGTGGCCCCTCTTCGGCATCAGCAACCAGCTGCTGGCCTCGGTGGCGCTGTGCGTGGGGACCACGCTGATCATCAAGGCCGGCCGCGCCCGCTACGCCTGGGCCACCCTGCTGCCGCTGGCCTGGCTGCTGGTGGTGACCCTCACGGCCAGCTGGCAGAAGGTCTTCTCGCCGGAGCGCCGCATCGGGTTCCTCACCGACGCCGCCGCGCTCAAGGCGGAGATCGCCGCCGGCACCCTCGACCCGGTGCGCGGGGGGCGGCTCATCTTCAACGACCAGCTCAACGCGGTGATGGCGTCGGTCTTCGTGGTGATCGTGCTGGCGGTGGTGCTGTCGTCGCTGCGCGAGTGGCTCCGGATCCTGCGGGGCGGCACGCCGGTGACGAGCGCGGAGACCCCGTTCGTGGAGTCGGCGTATGTCTCGTAGCTCGGCGGCGCGATGGCCCAGCGGCCCGGCCGATGGGTGGGCCCAGGCCCCCTCGGGGCTGTGGGTGCAGCTGCGGGAGAAGGCCATCGCCTGCGTCTCCACCTTCCGGCAGGTGGCCGGGATGCCCGACTACCAGGGCTACCTCCGCCACCTGCGCCTGACGCACCCCGACTGGCCGCTCCCCACCGAGCGGGAGTTCTATACCCTGTACGTGACGGCCCGCTACGGCGACGGCCCCACCCGCTGCTGCTGACCCTTCCCCCGGAACCCTTCGATGAAACGCCTGGTCGGGTACTTCCTCAACGGCCTCATTTTCACCGCCCCCGCGGCGCTCACGCTGTACGTGTTGTGGGCGATCTTCACCACGGTGGACGGCTGGCTCCGCATCCCCGTCCCGGGGCTGGGGTTCCTCGCCACCCTCACGCTGATCACCCTGGTGGGGTTCCTGGCCTCGAACTTCCTGGCCCGCCGGCTGCTCGAATGGATGGACGAGATGCTGGAGCGGCTCCCCGGCATCCGGCTGCTCTACACCGGCATCAAGGACGTGACCGGCGCCTTCGTGGGCGAGAAGAAGCGCTTCTCCCAGCCGGTGGTGGTGACCATCGACCCGGTGGCCGGCTCCAAGGCGATCGGCTTCCTCACCCAGGACTCGCTCGATGAACTGGGCATGGCCGACCACGTGACGGTGTACCTGCCCTTCTCCTACAGCTTCGCGGGGCAGCTGCTGCTCTTCCCGAGCGAACGGGTGACGCCGCTGGCCGCGCCCAGCGCCAAGGTGATGGCGTTCGTGGTGTCGGGGGGGGTGGCGGAGGTGAGCCGGGAGTAGGGCGAACAACGGGAAACGGGAAGCGGGAAGCGGGAAAAGGGAAGGCAGGGAAAGCCCGCCTCGCCTTCCCGCTTCCCGCTTCCCGCTTCCCGTCAGTTCAACGTCAGGGCAGGACCCCCCGCCACTCCGTCAGCCACTTCCCCGTCCGGCTGATCACCACCGAGCTGTCGTTCCCCAGGAAGTCCAGCTCGGCGTGATTGAGGCGCGGATCGGCGTAGGTGCCGCGGGTCCGGGCCGCGTCCCGGGCGGTGAGCAGCGCCTCGACCGCGGGGCGGGTGCCGATCCACAGTAGCCCGTCGGAGGCGCGGATGCCGATGCGCTTGGGAAGGTCGAAGCTGTCGGGGGCCGAGTAGATGCGGCCGAGCAGCGGGACCAGCGCGGTATCCCGCGAGAACGAGAGCAGCGTCAGGTAGCGGATGCGGAGGTTGCGGTCGCGGGTCTCGAGGAAGCGGCGGGCCACGGTGTCGGCGGCGCCCGCGCCCAGGCGCCCGAAGACCCAGGCGTCGCCGAGGTCGTAGTCGCCGGTCGGGATGCGGGGGAGGAGCGCGGCGAGCACGCGGAGGTCGCCGCCGGCGGCGCGGTCCAGCTCGAGCTCCACCGCGTGGAGGCCCGGGAGCAGGTCGGCGAGGTCCACGTCAGGGCGCGGCGGACGGAGGTCCCCGGCCTCGAGGCGGCGGCGCCAGGCGGCCACGCTGTCGCGGCCGGCGGTCTCGCGCAGCTCCGCGAGGCGGGTGAGGGCCAGCAGGCCGTCGTTCCAGGGGGCGCTCCCCGCGACGGCGCCGCGCAGCAGCGCCCACAGCGGGGCCCCGTCCGTGGCGCCGAGGATCCGGCGCACCGAGTCGGCGGCGGGGGTGCCGTCGCGCAGCGCCTCGTGCAGCTCGGAGTAGAGGGTGCGCGCCGGGTCGCCCACCCGGACCTGCACCTGCGCGGGGAGCGACGCCGTGGCGGCGGCGGCGAGGGTGAACACGAGCCCGGTGCAGCGCATGCGGGACATCCGTCAGGTCTCCTTGGCGGCGGCCAGCCAGCAGAGGGTTGCCACCAGCATACCCCCGGCGGAGGCCCAAAGTGCCATCCCGCCCCCCCAGCCCTGGTAGAGCCCGCCGAAGCAGAGGGCCGCCGGGAGGGCCGCGAGTCCGGTCACGGCGTGGTAGGCCCCGAATCCCCGGCCGGTCCGGCGCGGCGCCAGCCGGGCGATCAGCGCCCGCTCCGCCGACTCGGTGAGCCCCGCCACCAGCCCCAGCGACAGGAACACGGCGATGGCCGCTGCGGGGGAGAGCGTCGCACCGAGCGCGGCGGCGGCGAGCCCGAAGGCCCCCCCGCCCATGGCCACGGTGCCGCGGGGGCCGAGGTGGTCCACCAGCCAGCCCCCGGGGTAGGAACTGAGGCTCCGCACCACGTGCAGGCCGGCCCACACCAGGGGAATGGTGGCCACGGCCACGCCCAGGTCCTGCAGCCGGAGCAGCAGCAGGGTCTCGGGCAGCCGCAGCAGCACCAGCAGCGCGAGCGCCAGGACCGGGGCCCAGAAGGTCCGGCCGGTGGCGTCGGAGTCGCGGTGGCCCACCGGCGCGGCCCTGGAGGACTCCCTCGCCCCCGGGTCGCGCTGGCGCGCTCCCGAAGGGGGCTCGGTCGCGGCTCGGCCCGACGGGGCGGCGCGCAGCACGACCACGAGGATCAGCGCAGCCACCAGCCCCGGGAGGATGCTCCAGCTGAGCACGGTGCGGACCGGCATGGCGTGGCTCACCAGCCACCAGGCGATGAGCGCGCCGGGGATGGAGCCGAAGTGATCCGCGGCGCGGTGGAAACCGAAGGCGCGGCCGCGGAGTCCGGGGGGCGTGGCGTCGGCGATCATCGCGTCGCGGGCCGGGGTACGGAGCCCCTTGCCGACGCGGTCGAGCACCCGGAAGCCCACCACCTGCCAGGCGGCGGAGGCGGCGGCGATGAGCGGGCGCATGAGGACGGCGGAGGCGTAGCCCACCAGGATCAGCGGCTTGCGCCAGCCGGGGCGGTCGGCGAGGCCACCGCTGACCCACTTGGTGGCGGCGGCGGCGAGGTCGGCGGCGCCGTCGAGGGCGGCGAGGGTGCCCGGGCTGCCGCCGAGGGTGCCGACCACGAAGGCGGGGAGGAGCGGATAGACCATCTCGCTGGCAAAGTCATTGAACAGCGAGACCAGGGCGAGGCCCTTGACGGTGGCCGGGATCCCGGCGGCGGGCGGGGGAGGCGCGGTGGCGCCCCGGCTACTCATCGATGCCGAGGCCCATCCCCCACCGGATGAGGCTGACGGGCAGCCCGCCGTACGCGAGCACCGTGTCGTGGAACTCCCGCAGGGGGGCGCCGGGGCCGGCGGCGCCGCGCCAGGCCTCGCGCAGGTGCAGGAACTCGCGCCGGCCCACGGCGTAGCAGAGCTGGTAGGTGGGCCAGGCGCAGTAGCGGCTCACCTCCGCCCGCGCCTTGGCGCGGTCCATCGCCACCCGGTCCACCAGGATGTCGGCCGCCTGCTCGGGCGTCATGCCGCGGGTGTGCAGCCCGACGTCGAGCACGATCCGCACCGCCCGCCACAGCAGGTGCAGCCGCTGGAACAGCCGTTCCTCCACCGACGCGAAGAATCCCTGCTCCGCCATCAGCTCCTCGCAGTAGAGCGCCCACCCCTCGACCGTGACCGGCGTCCAGCTCACCCGGCGCACGTCGGAGGGGGAGTTGCGGGCCACGCTCAGCTGCAGGTGATGCCCGGGCCACGCCTCGTGCACCACGGTGGAGGCGATCTCGTGCAGGGAGCAGCCGGCCGCGGCCGCGGGCTGGCCCGCCGCGGGCGAGGTGACGTAGAAGGTGCCGGTGGGGTAGTCGCCGAAGGCGGCCGGCGGGCTGTACGCCGCGAAGGGCATGAGCGGCCGGAGGAAGGCCGGGGTCTCGATCACCTCGAGCGGCTGCGGCGGCAGGGTGACGAGGTCGCGCGCCTCGAGGAAGTGCCGGGCCCGCTCCACGGTGTCGCGGAAGGCGCCGACCAGGTCGGGGCCCGGCGCGGACTGCACCCGGAGCCGCTCCACCACCGTCTGCCACGGGACCCGCGGGTCGATCTGCGCGGCGAGCGTCCGCACCTCGGCCGCGGCCTCGTCGGCGAGGTGCATGCCGTAGCGATACAGCTCGGGCGCCCCCGCGCGCAGGGCGTGCTCGTGGTGCAGCCGGCGGTTGAACTGGTCCTCGCCGATGGCAAACGAGAGGTCGTCGTGGTGGGCGGCGAGGTCGCCGCCGAGGGCCATGGAGAAGCGGGTGAGGGCGCCCTCCGCCTCGCTCAGCGCGTCGTCGGCGGGGCCGGCCAGCTCGGGGTCGCTGTCGCGCACCGTGCCCGCCACGTCGGCCAGCAGCCGGGGCCCCACGGCGGCGAGCTGGCTCGCCGTCTCCAGGAATACCCGCGGCGGGTCCTTGAGGGTCTCGCGCGCGGCGCGCAGGTAGGCGGGGGTGGCCTTGAGGCGGCCGAGCAGGGCGAGGCCGCGTTCGCGGGTGTGGCCGTTGCGGCGGCGCAGCAGCGACTGGAAGGCGCCGTAGAGGTGGCCGAGCCAGAAGCTCGGGTCGTGGACGTGGGGGCGCTCCCGCTCGAACCGCGCAATGGTGATCCGCACCTCGTCGAGGAAGGCGGTGCGGTCGATCTCCTCCTGCGGATCCTCGACCTCGATCTGCTCCGCCGCCGCCGCGATGGCCTTGAAGGCCACCAGGTGCTCCCGCATCCGGTCCAGGGAGTAGTCGGCCAGGCGGTGGTCGTGCGCGGTGACCCCCTGGCCGCTGGCGGCGGCGGGGTCGAAGTGCCAGCGAAGGTCGAGGTAGCCCTGGAAGAGGTCGGCGGTGGCGCTCATGGATGGGCCTAAGGCTACACCGGAGGGGGCCGTCGGGGAACGGGCCGGGGAGCCGGCCCGGCCTGCGCCGGACCGGCTCCCCGGACGTGCCGCGCGGGCCCCTCAGCTGGCGCCGGTGACCTCGGAATCATCACCGAGCGTGGTGCTCCCCTTGAAGCCACGCACCGCGACGCGGTCGCCGAGCATGGAGTGGCGCAGGGTGCTGTCGAGGATGCTGCCCCGCTCGCCGACGATGGTGTGCTCCAGCCGGCTGTTGACCACCCGGGTGCCGGCCTCGAGGGTCACATTCGGGCCGATGGTGCTGTGCTCGATGGTGACGCCGTCCTGGATGAGCACCGGGTCGTGGATGGTGACGCCGGGGAACTCCCGCCGCCGGGCCGAGCCCTGCCGGAGCAGGATCTCGTTGGTCTCGAGCAGCGTGTCGAGCTTGCCGCAGTCGTACCAGCCGCCCACCTCGGCGGTGAGGATCTTCCGGCCGTGGTCGATCATGTGCTGGAAGGCGTCGGTCAGGTAGAACTCGCCCTTGTTGGCCGGGCTCTGCAGCACGTGGTCGATCCCCTGCCACAGCGCGGCGGTGTCCTTGATGTAGTAGAGCCCGATGTTGGCCAGCTTGGAGATCGGGGTGGAGGGCTTCTCGACGATCTTCGTCATGAAGCCGTCCCCGTCGGTCACCACCACGCCGAAGCGCTGGTAGTCCTCGACCTCCTTGGCCCAGATGATCCCGTCGGCGGTGGTGCGGTTGATCAGCGTGAGGTCGGCCTCGAAGACCGTGTCGACGAAGATGATCAGCACCGGCTCCTTCACGTAGGGCCGCGCCAGGTTGATGGCCCCGGCGGTGCCGTCCTGGACCCGCTGCTCGATGAACCGGCTGGGGTACTTGTAGTGGGCGCGGGCGTACTGCTCCACCTGCTCCTTGAGGTGGCCCGTGATATAGATGATCTCGGAGACGGACAGGCCCGCGAGCTTGTCCATCACCCAGTCCATCACCGGCCGCCCCGCCACCTTGAGCATGGGCTTGGGCACCAGGTGGGTGTGCGGGCGGAGGCGGGTCCCCTTGCCGGCCAGGGGGATGATCACCTGCATCGTCGTCAGCTCCTTCCGTAGCGGTCCTGGAGGCGGACCAGGTCGTCCAGCTCTGGGCTGGAGGCTTCGAGCACGTCGGTGTCCACCACGGCTTCGATCTGGTGGATCAGGGTGGGCGGGATGTGCACCGACTCGCCGGCCTTGAAGGGCCGCGCGAGGAGAGTGTCCCCCGGCTGGGTGCGCAGGATCAGTTCGCCGGAGAGGACGTGCATGGTCTCGTCCTTCCGGTTGTGGTACTGCAGGCTCAGGACGTGCCCGGCCTTCACGTGGAGGATCTTGCCCACGTACTTGTCGGTGCGGGCCCAGACCAGTTCATAGCCCCACGGCTTGTCCACGCGGTACGGCACCTCGGCCATCAGCCCTCCAGGGGGTGCAGCAGGAATGAGGACGGTCGGGTGATGCAGGCGCGGACGCAGACCCCGCACCCCACGCAACCCTCCGCCTTGAGCACCGGGTGCCCATCGGCATCGATGGCCAGGGCGCGCTCCCCGACCGGGCAGGCGTCGGCGCAGGCGCGGCAGGGCGTCCCGGCAAAGGTCACGCAGCGCTCCGGGACCAGTTCCAGCGCCGCCAGACGATACCCAGCCCACCCCTGCGGCGGCAGGGTCAGGGCGTCGGTGGGGCAGGCCGCCACGCAGGGCATGGTCTCGCAGACGGTGCAGGCCTGCAGCTCGGGATCGATGTAGGGCGTCCCCGCCCCGAACCCGGAGGAGGCCGGCACCTTCCGCAGCGCGAACGGCGGGCAGGCGCTGATGCACTCGCCGCAGCGGGTGCAGGCGGCCAGGAACGCCATCTCCGGCAGTGCCCCGGGCGGCCGCAGGTGCCGTTCCGGCGACACCCTCCGCTCCGCCTTCTCCACGACATCCTCCAGCCACTTGCCGAAGGTGCCGCGGAAGAGCGCGCGGCGGTCGGAGAAGTCCGGCAGGCCGGGGATCAGCACGGGCCGCCGAGCCGCCGAGCCACGATCAGAACGCCGGCGTGAAGCTGAAGGTCCACCGGAAGCCCGCCTTGTCCGATCCCGGGTGGGTGTCCTGCGCCAGCGCGGGACGGTTGACCAGCAGCGGCAGGTCGACCCGGGTGGTGAACCGGGTCTGGCCGATGCGATGGTCGATCCGCAGCCCGATGCCCGCGTCGGCCAGCAGCCGGTCCGCGGCCCGGTCATCGAAGGTGTGGCCGGCATCGCCGAAGAGCGCAATTCCCACGCGGTTGAACAGGTGCCCGCCGCGCCGTAGCAGCACGGTGCGCTCCAGCTCGAGGTTCACCGCCACCAGCCCGTCGGCGGAGAGCCGCGGGTCGAAGCCCCGCAGGTTGCCGCCACCGGGGGCGTGGTAGTTCACGTCGGGACGCACCAGCAGCGCGCCGTCGGAGCGCAGGAAGGGGTTGCCGAAGCGCTCCAGCGGATCGGCACCCGCGACGTAGACCTGCCGCTGCTTCACGGCCGAGGCGCCGCTGGTGCTCACCCCGCCGAAGAGCCGGAACCCGAAGCTCCAGCGCGCCGGCCGGCCGGGCGCCGCCGCGCCGAGGGCCCGGCGGGCCTCCAGCTCCAGGGTGCCACGGCCGTAGACGGGATCGAGGTCGGTCCGCCCGGTGGCGGCGGCGAGCCCGTCCGGGTTGTAGGCCAGGCCGCCGGCCACCCCGAAGCGGCTGGCGAGGTTCCAGCCGTTCACCTGGTCGGTGACGCCCGCGGCCAGCCCGAGCTCCACCGTCCCGGCATCGTCGTAGTACCCGGGCTCCAGGTAGCGGGCGTCGTCGGGCACGTGCCAGGTGAGCGAGGCGCCCATGGTGTGGGTGGGCCCGAAGCTCAGGTGCGGCCGGCGGGTCTGCTCCACCGCCAGCCGGGCGCCGTAGCGGCCCTCGACGTTGTAGCCCTCGAGGGTCTGCGACAGCCCGGGGGCGCGCAGCGCCGTGGGGTTGCGCATCCGGATCAGGAAGTCGGAGTCCTTCACGTCGCGATCGGACTCCCAGCCGGTGCCGTAGCTGAACATCGAGAGGTTCTGCTCGAACCGCCCGAAGTAGTCCTCCCGGGTCCGGAGGCCGAGGGTGATGCCGGCCGCGTCGTTGTACCAGGCCACCGGCATGGTGCCTTCGGTGCGCCGGTCGCGGGCGGTGCGCTGGCTGAACCCGGTGTCGAGGTACCGCTCCCGCTTCGGCTCCCGGGTCACGATGCCGAGAAAGCCCTTGCGCCAGGTGTTGTTGAGCATGTTCCAGTCGCCGGTGCGGACCCGCGGATCGAGCCGCACCTCGCGCGGCTTGGAGCGGGTCTGCACCGTGACCCACTCGGCGGCGGCGAGCCCGTCGGTGCGGACCATCGCGGTGTCGGACGCGCCGAACACCCAGACCTCGACCGGGATCCTGCCGTCGGCCTTGCGCAGCACTTCGACCCTCGTCTCCCAGCCGGACGCCCCGGCGGCTCCCGGGCTCGACGCCTCGATCTTCACCCGGCCGACGGCGTAGTCCACCAGCTCCGTCCCATGCAGCCCCTGCCCGAAGAACGTGCCGAGGTCCATGCCGCTCACCTCCTCGGCCACGGCGCGGAAGGCCGCCTCGTCCACGTGCTTGAGCTTCCAGCGGTCGTAGAAGGTGCGCAGGATGCGGAGCATCGCGGCGTCGCCCACCACGTAGCGCAGGCGGTGGAAGAACATCTCCCCCCGGCTGTAGATGCTGATGCCGTAGCTGGTGAAGTCGCGGTACTTGTCACTCACCAGGCTGGCCGGTTCGGACATGCCGTCGAGGTCGAGGCCGGTGAGGAAGGCGTCGTCGGCCGGGTCCTCGTCGGTGCCCCCCTGCTGGGTGGCGCTGAACAGCGAGGTCTGGAAGCTGGTGAAGCCCTCGTCGAGCCACCCCTCGCGCCACTCGTTGTTGGCCAGGATGCCCATGGTGTAGTTGTGGCCCAGCTCGTGGACGATGAGCCCCTGCCCCGCCGAGCCGTCCATGATCATCATGGGGAACTCGGTGCCGCCCCCCTCGATGCGGTGCACGTTGGTGATCTGCGGCCAGGCAAAGGGCCCGAAGATGTGGTCGAGCCACTGCAGCGCCTTCACCGTGCGCTGGGTGGCCACCCCGCGGCCCCAGCTGGCGGTGTCGCCCGGCTGGTACAGCACGTGGACCGCCACCGGCCCGAAGGCCGCGCCCTCGTACTTGTACGCGGGATTGAGGCTGGCGGCCCAGTGATGGACGTCCTCGGCGTACCACACCACCCGCTTGCGGCCCATCACCAGCGCCACGTCGCGCGGCGGCCCGTCCACGGCGCGCACGCACTCGGTGCCCACCGCGGTGTATCGCGGGGCGTTGGGGTAATGATCGCGCTGGTACTGGATGGGCCGGTCAGGGACCTGGTTGGCCGACTCCCAGCCCGGGTCGCCGCAGATGGGCACCCCGGTGGCGCCGATCACCTGGTCGCGGGCCAGGTCGAGCTCCACCAGGTAGGTGGCGAACTCCCCGTAGAACTCCCCGCCCGGATACAGCGGCTGCTCGTTCCACCCGTGCCTGTCGTAGACCACCACCTTGGGATACGACTGGGCAAAGTCGAAGGCCCGGCCCCGGCGGCCCTGGCGGCGCGGCGTGGTCGAGGGGCGGGCGTCGAAGTCGAGGTCCACCACCATCGAGTCGCCGGGCGCCAGCGGCCGCGGCAGCGTGAACCGCGCGATGGTGCTGTCCGGCGCAAAGGGGAACACCGGCGTCACCGCCTGCCCCATCATCCGGACGTTGCGGACGTGGGCAAAGGCGAAGTCGGGGTCCGTGAGGTCGTTGAACCGGCGCCGCCGTTCCACCGAGTCAGCGTCCGCCCACCGGGAGCCGGGACGGAAGGCGTTGAGGTGCAGGTGGAAGGCAAAGGTGGTGAGGGTGTCGGGTGACCGGTTGATGTAGGTCACCTGCTGCTGGCCGCCGAGCACGCCGCTGGCCTCATCGAGGCGGGCGCGGATCTCGTAGCGGACGCCCTGCTGCCAGTAGGGGGCATGCGGGGCGGCGGCGGGAAGCTGCACCGCCGCGAGGAAGAGGGTGGCAATGATCATGGCTGAATGATACCGACGGCCCACCGGACTGCCCAGATCCGGGGGCCGCAGGGCGAGACGCTCAAGTCATGGGCGGCGGAAGGTGACCTCCACATACGCCAGGGTGGCGGCGTCGCCGGCGTAGGTCCCGCGCACCACCGCGCCCCCGAAGGCGTGGCCCACGTAGCCGTAGAGGCTCCACCAGGGCCGCACCGCATAGTCCACCGAGAGGTCGGCCAGGGTGGCGAGGTCCTGGTGGCCACCGCTGGGGCGGCCGCCGAACCCGAAGGACCCCCGCCGCTGGAACGCGCCCGAGCCGCCATACCAGAGGTCGCCGGCCTCGGCCAGGCGGATCCGGTGCACGTCGGTGCGCAGGGTGAGCCGCCCCGGCACCGGACGGAGCACCAGCTGCGCGAAGAGGTCCTCGGTGTTCATCAGGTTGAAGAACGGGAACTGCGCGAACGGCCGCACGGTGGTCATGGCCTGGAAGAAGGTCCGGTGGGTGCCGTCGTTCGGGTCGTCATCGCCGGAGGAGCGGTTGTAGCCCACCCGGAGCCACGGCTTCCACGGCGCCCGGGAGAACTGGTAGCCGCCCTCGGCGGCCACGGCCCAGGCGCGGTGGTCGAGCGCGCCCCAGTTGCCGGCCTGGTAGACGCCCCACAGCGTCGCGTCCCACTCGCCCCGGCCCAGGGGACCGTGGCGCAGGTAGTGGCCGCCGATCATCGGGATGGAGAGGCCGGCGCTGTCGGCGCTGCGCACCGGGGCGGGCCGGTTGTCGACCATGACCACCGAATCGGCGGGGGAGCGCCGGTCGGCGTAGTACATCGCGAAGAGCCGCGCCTCCGCCTTCCCGCCAAGCCGCGCGGGCTTCACGGTCAGGGTGGCGGCGGCGATGTCCACCTCGGACATGTCCTGGCCACCGTTGAGTTCGAAGCCCCCCTGCCGCGGATGGGCCGCGAAGAGGGTCAGGTTGGCGCCCGTGCCGTCGAGCGCCGCCGCGCCGCCGTCGAAGGTGCGCTGCACGTGGCTGAAGCCGAAGTTGGCGATCAGGCGCCCCGCCACCCGGCTGCGCCGCAGCCACTCGAGCGTCGGGTCGGGGGTCGGCGCCTCCGTCCCGTCCATGTAGTCGAAGCGGCCCGCCCGCAGGTAGGTGGCCCCGCGGCCCGGGCGCTTGAGGGTTAGGAACGCCTGGTTGACGAAGATCCGGCTGTCGTTCGACTTGGCGTGCGGGGTGAAGTGGGAAGCGCCGCCCCCCATCTCGCCGATGGGCGCCGGACCGCGGGCATCCTCGGGGAGGCCAAGCAGCGTGGTGTGCTGCAGTTCGAGTGTGGCGTCAAACCAGCGCCGGGTGTCGAAGCGCAGCCCCCCCTTGAGAAGTGCGGCGCCGTAGCCGTAGCTGTTGGCGCCGGGGACGGTGGGCGCCGCACTGCCGGGGTCGAACCAGCTCCAGCCTTCGTAGCGAACGCGCGCGGAACCGGAGGCCTGCAGTGCGGAACCACGGGACTGCTGGGCTGTGAGGGAGGTCACCAGGCACGCCAGGACAGCGAGCGCGGGCCAGATCGTTCGACGTAACGTCATTGCACATCCGCGGGAGGGGTCCGCCCCCCCAACGCTGCAATATCCGGTCCCCCGCCTCAGGGATCGCGGCGGAACCCCTCCAGGCCGTAGTCGGGCACCTGCAGCTCGGCCACCGTGCCGTCCCCGCCGAGTCCGAACACCACCCTGGGCGGCGGGTCGCGGCCATCCCCCAGCCGGGCCAGGAAGGTGTCGTAGTGGAGGTGCTCCATCGGCCCGGCGAGCTCGCTCGAGACCCCCATGCGGAAGGTGAGCGCCTCGCCCGCGAGGGTGATCACGATGTCACCCCAGAGCGGGTGGACGTACCGGCCCGCGTAGGCCGCCAGCGGCAGCGAGGGCCGGGTGTCCGGCACGCGCCCCGCCGCCGGGTCGGGCGGCGCGCCCCGGCGCGCGGTGTACAGCGCCAGCAGCTCGGTGCTCCAGTCCCGCGCCGGGCCGCCGATGGCCAGGTCGAAGACCCGGAGCATCAGGGCATGGCGGAACTCCGCGTGGTCCAGGTTGCCGAGCACCACCACCCCGGTGTGCCGCCCCGGCAGCAGCCCGACCAGCGCGGTGCGCCCCGCGAGGCTCCCCGTGTGGAACGCGACGAACTCGCCCCGGTAGTCCTGCTCGAACCAGCCGAGGCCGTAGGTGCGCCAGTGCGGCCGGGTAAGCGCGGCGGTGGGGTAGTACTGCTCCGGCGGGATGATCGCGTGCGGCGCGAGGAGGGTCGCGAAGCTCCGCTCGCTCAGCAGCTGCCGCCCGCCGGCGGTGCGCCCCCCCGCCAGGAGAAAGCGGACCCAGGTCGCCATGTCCGCGGCGGTGGACCACACCGCGCCGGCGCTCCCCACCACGTCCACGTCATCCTCGCCGATCACCCGGATGGTGTCGCGGATGCGGTAGTGCGGCGCCGAGCGGTCGGGATCGGCCGTGGCCCGCATGGCGGCCAGGCTGGCGTAGCTCCGGGTCATCCCGAGCGGGTTGAAGAGGCGGCGGCGGAGGAACTCCTCGTAGCGCATCCCCGAGGCCCGGGCGATCACCTCGCCCGCCAACCCGTACATCAGGTTCTGGTAGACGAAGCCGCCCCGGAGCGGGTAGGCGGGCGCGAGCAGGCGGAGCCGGCGGAAGATCTCGCCCCGGGGCACATCGCCGCGGGACCAGAGCAGGTCGGCGTTGCCGAGGCCGGCGTTGTGGGTGAGCAGGTCGATGACGCGGAGCGAGGAGGTCACGTACGGCTCCGGCATCTGGAACTCCGGCACCCAGCGGGTGACCGGATCGTCCCAGGCCAGGGTGCCGTCGTCCACCAGCTGCGCCAGCGCCACGGCGGTCATGGCCTTGGTGGTGGACATGATGCCGTAGAGGGTGTGGGGCCCCACCGCCCCCGGCTGCCCCAGCTCGCGGACGCCGTAGCCGCGGAGGAACACCACCGAGTCGTTGCGCACCACCGCCACCGCCAGCCCGGGAATGGCCCAGTCGGCGGTGCCGTGGCGGATGTAGGCGTCGAGGTCGGCGGCCCAGGGGTCGGCGGCGGGCGCCTGGGCGCGGAGGCCGCCGGCCATGCCCAGGGCAAGGAGCAGCAGCGGGGTGACACGACGTGGCATGGCGGGTTCCGTGGGAGAGGCGCCTAGATGTGCCCGCCGGCGGCGCCTGTGTCAAGCAGGGTGGGCCATGCGCCACGGGCCCACCCGTGAAGGATGGGCCCGTGGATACCGCGATGCTGTCGCGCCTAGCGGGCCAGCAGCGCCCGCCGGAGCAACGTCATCCGGCGCTTGACCGAGCCGTCGAACACCCGGTCGCCGACCCGGACCACGACCCCGCCCAGGATCGACGGGTCCTCGGTGAACCGGGGCAGCACCTGCTTGCCCACCACCTCGGTGAGCCGCGCGGCGATGGTCTTCCGCAGCGCCTCATCGGCCGGCCGCGCCACGGTGACCGCCGCCCGGACGCGGTTGAGCTTGAGGTCCACCAGGTCGAGGTAGGCCTGCGCCATCTCCTGGAACAACCCCTGGCGGCCGCGGCGGACCACCGCGCCGAGGAAGAGCACGAAGTCGCGGGGCGCGTCCGGCAGCGCCCCGGCGAGGATCGCGGTCTTCTGCGGCTTGGTGACCCGCGGCGACATCAGCACCGCCTGCACCGTCGGCGCGGCGGCGATCCCGCCCGCCACGGCGTCGAGCAGGTCGGCGTACAGCGCCGTGCGCCCGCTCTTCTCGCCCAGGTCGAACAGCACCTCGGCGTAGTTGCGGGCGATGGTCTCGTGCCTCACGTGGCCTTCTCCAGGCTGGCGAGGTAGCCCTCGACCAGCGACCGGTCGGACGCGCCGTCGAGCTTCTGGCCGATGAGCCGGCCCGCCGCCGCCAGCGAGAGGTCCACCGCCTCGCGGCGGAGGTCCGTCAGCGCCTTGTCCCGCTCGGCCGCGATGTCGCGGCGGGCCCGCTCGAGCAGTTCCTCCTGCTCGTGCCGGGTCT
Organism: Gemmatimonadota bacterium; assembly: GCA_016713785.1. Classification (NCBI taxonomy): domain Bacteria; kingdom Pseudomonadati; phylum Gemmatimonadota; species Gemmatimonadota bacterium. The sequence continues at coordinate 626,561 of JADJOM010000001.1, forward strand.
TGTCGATCGCCGTCGCCCGCTCCTTCTCGGCCGCGGACTTGGCCTCGGCCATCATGGCCTGCGCCTGGGTCCGGGACTCGGCGAGCAGCCGCCGGTTCTCGTCGAGCAGCGCCTTCGCTTCCGTGTTGGCCTTCGCGGCCTCGTCCAGCTGGCGGGCGATGGTGCGCTCCCGCTCCTCCGTGGCCTTGAGGATCGCCGGGAAGGCGAACTTCTTCAGCAGGAACAGGAGGACGACGAAGACCACCCAGGTCCAGATGACGAGCCCGGAGTTGACGGCGAAGGGTGACGGCGCGCCGCCCTCCCCGCCCTCCGAGACCAGCGTCAGCAGCATGGTGATCATGGAGCCCGCGCTTTCGGGTTACTTGATGAGCTTGAAGAGCAGCGCGAACACCAGGGCGATGATCGTCGCGCCCTCGAGCAGCACCGCGATCAGCAGGCCCGCGCCGCGGATGTCGCCGGCCGCCTCGGGCTGGCGGGCGATCGACTCGGCCACCTGGCCGCCGATCCGGCCCAGGCCCAGGCCGGCGCCGATCACGGCGAGACCGATGGCGAGGCCGGCGCCGAGCAGGCCATAACCGGCGCCAGCGGCCGGCGCGACTTCCTGGAGCAGAGCGAGCATGGTCAGCATGTCATTCCCCTGAGTGAATCCGTGGGAGATTGCGTGGGTGGGCGCCCGGATGGCGCCGCTGCATCCACCGGCGGGTGCCCAGGTCTCCCGGCCCGGGTCCGCACCGCGATCCGCCAGCGCCCCGAAGGGCAGCGGATATCGCCCCGCCATTCGGCCGGGCTACCGGGACCCCGCGGCCGGATGCCGCCCTCGGGCTCCCACTGCCATACCACTGTACCGCTGTACCGCCCTACCGCCCTTAGTGCTCGTGCTGCATCAGCCCGATGAACACCGAGCTGAGCAGCGCGAACACGTACGCCTGCAGCAGCGCCACGATCAGCTCCAGCAGCATGATGCCCACCACCAGCCCCGCGGTGGCGAGGCCGATGCCGTAGCTCCACATGCCCAGGTGGCCGAACAGGAACACGATGCCGAACAGCGACAGGATCACGAAGTGGCCGGCGGTCATGTTGCCGAAGAGCCGGACCGCGAGCGCGAAGGGCTTGACGATCTTGCCGAGCAGCTCGATGGGCGCCATGAAGATGGACAGCGCCACCGCGCCCGGGCCGTGCATGCCGGGAAAGTGGGGGAAGATCGTCGCCATGTAGGCCTTGGGGCCCACCTTGAGGAAGCCGGCGATCTCCACCGTCAGGAACACGATGATGGCCAGCCCGCCGGTCACCGAGAGGTTGCCGGTGGCCGCGCTGCCCCAGGGGAGCAGGCCGAGCAGGTTGCAGTAGAGGATGAAGAAGAACAGCGTGATGATGAGCGGGGCGAACTTCGCGCCGTCGTGCCCGATGTTGGCGATGGCGATGTCGTTGCGGACCCAGAGCACCAGGCCTTCCATCGCGCCGGCGAAGCCCTTGGGCGCCTCGCCCGCCCGGGTGCGGGCCACGCCGCGCGCGGCCACCCACATCGAGACGAAGACCAGCACCGCCGCCAGCAGCATGAAGATCAGGTGCTTGGTGGGCGACAGCGACGCCGACACCGGGTACTGCAGGTGGCAGCCCGGGATGTGCCACTCGAACAGCGGGTAGGCGTCGATCACGCACGCGTCCGCCGTGTGGTGCAGCACCATCTCGCCGACGTTGACCGCTTCCTGGAGCATCATCGGATGAACCTGACCTCGAGAAAGAGCAGGGGAATGAGGACCCCGACGTAACCCAGCCCGGCCGCCAGCGGGAGGAACCGCTCCCGGTCCCACGCCGCGAGCACCGCGAACAGCACCACCCCGCCGAGGCGGAGCATCATCCCGATGCCGAATCCCTTGAAGAACTCGGCCGTCCCCGCGGCGGCGAAGCCGCGGCGGAGCGCCCGCACCGCCACCAGCTCGATGGCGATCGCCACCCCGCCCATCACCGCGGCCGGCAGCAGCGCTGCGCGGCCCAGCCAGGTCACGAGCGCGGCCGTGACCAGGGCGGTGAGCAGCAGCCCGGCGGCCAGCACCTTCACGGAGCCGGTGGCTCCGTGGGAGGACGGTGCCGGGCCCGGAACCCGTCCTCGTCCTGCCGCACCTTGAGGAACACCCACAGGAAGGCCAGCCCCGCGCCCACGAGCGTCCCGAGGATCGTGAGGAAGGGCATCGTGCCCAGCACCCGGTCGAGCAGGTAGCCCGCCCCAGCCCACAAGATGACGCTGAAGGCGAAGGTGTAGCCGAGGGTGTCGTACTTCCACGCCTGGCCCAGCTCCTGGCCGACCGGCTTTTTCGGCCCCATAAGCCGGGGAAAAGTACCCGCTTGTGAAATATTTCGCAAACTCGGCGGCTCGGCAGACCAGAGGTCCCGCCCTACCGCCCTACCGCCCTACCGCCTCGTCCCGGGCCGGAACGTTCGACGCATTTGCCGCTCCCGGCGAAACCCGCTAACCTCTTGCCCGTACTCGGGAGCGCTCCCGGTTTCCCGCCTCTCGTCCCAACCCGGACCCCATGACCGCCACCCAGCCCCAATCGGACGTCGAGCAGCTGGCCCACCTGGCCCGCGCGGTGGAGCACCTCCGGGGCCAGGTGGCGCGCCGGATCGTGGGTCAGCAGGAGGCCGTGGACGGCATCCTGACGGCCATTCTGGCCGGGGGACACGCGCTGCTCATCGGGGTCCCGGGGCTGGCCAAGACGCTGATGGTCTCCACGGTGGCCGAGGCGCTGCACCTGTCGTTCAACCGGGTGCAGTTCACCCCGGACCTGATGCCCTCCGACATCACCGGCACCGAGATCATCGAGGAGGACCTGAGCACCGGCAAGCGGGTGTTCCGGTTCGTGCAGGGGCCGATCTTCGCCAACGTGGTGCTGGCCGACGAGATCAACCGGACCCCGCCCAAGACCCAGGCCGCTCTGCTGCAGGCCATGCAGGAGCACGAGGTCACCGCGGGTGGGCAGACCTACCACCTCCCCGAGCCGTTCTTCGTGCTGGCCACCCAGAACCCGATCGAGCAGGAAGGCACCTACCCGCTCCCCGAGGCCCAGCTCGACCGCTTCATGCTCGAGCTGCGGGTGGGCTACCCCACCCGGAGCGAGGAGGAGGCCATCGTGGAGCAGACCACCGGCGCCCGGGTGGCGCGGCTGGAGCCGGTGCTCGACGCGACCCAGGTGCGGGCGGCGCAGGAGCTGGTGCGGCGGATCCCGGTCTCGAAGCAGCTGGTGCGGGCGGCGGTGGCGCTCACCCGGCTCACCCGCCCCGCCGACGGGGAGGCGCCGGCCCTGGTCAGGGAGTACGTGGAGTGGGGGGCGGGGCCCCGCGCCTCGCAGTACCTGGTGCTGGGCGCCAAGGCCCGCGCGGCGATCGCCGGGCGCCCCATGGCCGACCTGGACGACGTGCGGGCGGTGGCGCTCCCGGTGCTGCGGCACCGGGTGGTGACCAACTTCGCCGCCGAGGCGGCGGGGCGGACCAACGACGACGTGGTGCGGGAGCTGGTGGCCGGGAGCGGCTGGACCGCCTGAGCGGCGGCGCGGAGTGGGGAAACAACGAACGGCCCGGGCGGATGCCCGGGCCGTTCGGCCATCAGGACCGGACGCCGCTCAGGTGGCGTTGGTATCGAAGGTGTTCACCGTCTCCTGGCCGCAGCCCGGGCCGTAGTCCACGGTGAAGCCGATGTTGTTGCGCCCGTTGATCGCGGCGCGCACCTGCCCGCCGTCGAGCTCGGGATCGGTGTCGCAGGACTCGTTGTAGTGCAGCGGCGTCGGGGTGGAGACCGTGAAGCTCCAGTCGCCGTCGGCCTGGCCGAAGTTGCCGGACCAGCTGTAGTCGCCGGTGATGTCGAAGGTGCCGCTCTGCAGCTCGCCCTGGCCGGGGTCGAGGCTGCCGGTGTCGGGCAGGAAGGTCACGCCCCAGGCGTAGTCGGCGCGGAGCACCGGGTTGCCGTTCACCCGCCAGCGGGCGATGAAGTTCTGGTTGGCGGTGGCGTTGGCCGCGGTGACCGTGGCGTCGTAGCCGCCGTCGAACTCATAGCCGGCGCTGGTCGAGTCGCTGTAGAAGAGCACCCGGAAGTTGGCGTAGTCCACCGCGAAGCCCCACAGGGTGGAGCCGCCGTCGGTGTCCTGCAGCCTGAAGGCGCCGGTCACGGCGAAGCCGTTGCCCAGGGAGTCCTGGTAGGCGCAGTCGCCGGGGCCGAAGGTCAGCGTGACGTTGTTGATGATGCCGTCGAGGTCGGAATCGGTAGTGTCGCCGGAGACCACCGGCAGGCACTCGGCGTCGGGGGCGGCAAAGGCGGCGAACTGGGCCTGGTACTGGCTGGGCAGGCTGCGCCCGATGATGCGGGCCACCCGGTTGCCCGGGGCGCCGGGGGCAAAGAGCCCGCTGCCCAGGCCGCCGCTGGAGGCGTTGAGGGTGGTCAGGTCGCTGGCGATATCGGCGATCTGGCCGGCCGCCTCCTGCCCCACCACCGCCGCCTGGGCGGGATCGATCGTGTCATTCCCCTTGGGACCGCTGCTGTCGCCGCAGGCGGCGACCGCCGTGACGGTGGCCAGACCCATGGCAAAACGCCGAAGCCCGTGCATGCCCTTCATGGCTGCTCCTCCTCAACGTGGAAACCGTTCGCGGCCCGAAACTGCCTGCCAGACCACAAGATAGACCCCGGGATCGGGTCGGCGCCGTCAGCGGCGCCACAGCCCCGATGTGACCCAGCGCATGATCCTGAGCGGGATTCAGGCCCCGGGGGTCCAGCTCCGGCTGGGGGGGGCGCCGCAGGCGGTCCAGGTGAGGGTGAGCACCCCGGCCTGGCCGCGGACGGTGCCGGTCAGGGTCACCTTCCCGGCCTTGATCCGCTGGGGAGTATCGGTGCAGTCGGCGTCGTAATTGAGGGGCTGCGGGGTGGCCACCGCCAGCGACCACTGCTCGGTGCTCCGCTCCCAATCCAGCGAGCCGGCGATGGTGAGGCTGCCGTCGGGGAGCGGCTGGCCCACCTGGACGGTGCCGGCGTTGCTGGCGGTGAAGCTGGTGGTGGTGGCCAGGGTGACCGTGGCGGCCACCCGGTTGGGCCGTTCCCGGACGATCTCGATGTCCACCGCCAGGCTGGCGGCACTGCTCGAGCCCAGCCGGCTCCGGGTGCCGTTGCGGGTGGCGGTGTAGCTCAGCGTGCCGGCGGTATCGGTGTAGGTCCAGGCCAGGTCGGTCAGGGTCAGGTCGTAGGCGGTCGCGTTGCCGCCGCTGGGGTCCTGGACCCGCAGGGCGCCGGTCACGCCGTAGTCGCCGCCGCCCAGGCCGGTGACGCTGCAGGGCGGGTTGAGGAAGGTATAGGTGGCATCGTTGGGGATGCCGTCACCGTCGCCGTCGGCGGTGGACGAGGCGGCGGGGCAGCCGGCCGGGGTGCCGAAGGCGGGGGGGACGCCCGGGGTGGCGAGGGTCAGGGCGCTGGCGGCGGACTGGACCTCGTCGTCCACGGCCAGCCGCAGCTCCAGCGACTGGCTGCTGGTGGGTCCGGCGCCGCCAACGGTGCCGGTGATGTTGGTGCAGGCGCCGAGGCCGGCGAGGAGGAGGGTGGGGAGGACCCACGGGGCTGGCCGCGACATCCATGACGCTCCGGTGTGAGGGCGCCCGCAATCTAGCCGCCTCCCCTTGCGGCCCGGCACGGGGGCGGAAGAATAGGACGGGACGCCCGCCCGGCCGGCCGGGGGGGCGGTTGACGATCGGTTGATACCCGCGGCATACCGACCATCCATGCCTGCACGCTTCTTCTTCCGTTGTCTTGGCTCCCCGGAGCTCCGCGGCCCCGGGGGGGAGGCGGTGCGCTTCCGGGTCCGGAAGCACCTCGCGCTGCTCTCGTTCCTGGCCGCGGAGCCGCGGGAGCCCCATCGCCGGGACCGGCTGGTGGACCTGCTCTGGCCCGACGCCCGGCCGGCGGAGGGCCGTCACAGCCTGGCCACGGCGCTTTCAGTCCTCCGGGCGCGGTTCGGGCCACGGACCTTCGAGACCACCCGCGACACCATCCGGCTGCTCGCCCCCGACCTCGAGGTGGACCTGGACCGCCTGGCGCGGGGGGACGTCCTGGGGGACGACCAGCGGCCGCCGCTCGAGGTGGCCGGGTTCCTGGAGGGGTTCGAGATCACCCGGGCGCCGGAGTTCATGTTCTGGCGCGACGGCATGCGGGCGCGCTGGCTCCCGCCCATCCGCGATGCACTGGTGGTGCTGCTCGATCGCTGCCGCCGCACCGGCGACTTCGCGGCCATCGAGCCGCACGCCGACCGGCTGCTGGCCCTCGACCCGCTGGCCGAGGACGCGGTGCGCGCCAAGATGGAGGCGCGGGCCTTTGCCGGGGACCGGGTCTCGGCGCTGCGGATCTTCCGGACGTGGCGGGACCAGCTGGCGGAGGAGCTCGACGCCGCGCCCTCGCCGCTGGTCGAGGGGATGGCGCTGCGGCTGCGGCAACGCGGGTACACCCCCGCCGGCTCGGTGCAGCTGCCGCCGGTGGCCACCGAGCAGTGGCGGGACCATGCGTTCGTGGGGCGGACGCACCAGTACCGGGTGCTGTACGAACGCTGGGAGTCCACCCGCGACGGCGCCGGCCGGCACGGCCTGGTGCTCGGCGACTCCGGGCTGGGCAAGACCACCCTGCTGGAGCGGCTCACCATGGCCACCGGGCTCGAGGGAGCGGTGTCGGCCCGGGTGCAGTGCTACGAGATGGAGCAGCAGATCCCCTACGCTGCGGTGGGAGGCCTGGTGCGGGTGCTGCTGGAGCGGCCGGGGGCGGGCGGGACCAGCCCGGAGTGGCTGGCGGAGCTGGCCCGGATGATCCCCACGGTGGCGCTGCGCTACCGCAACCTGCCGCCGCCCCGCGACACCGCGGGGGAGAGCGCCCGGCTGCGGTTCACCGAGGCGGTGCACGAGCTGATCACCGCCGTGGCGGAGGAGCACCCCCTGGTGCTGGTGGTGGATGACGTGCACCTGGCCGACGACGCCAGCATCGCGGTGCTGCACCTGCTGATGCGCCGCACCCAGGAGCAGCGGGTGACCCTGCTGCTCGCGGCGCGGGAGAGCGAGCTGCAGGGGGCGCCGAGCGCGCGGCGGCTGCTCGAGGTGATGGAGCCGCTGGCGCTGGTCCCGGTGCGGCTGGAGCCGCTCACCCCGGAGGAGATGGGGGTGGTGATCGACGCCCTGGCGGCGGGCGCCGGGCGGGAGCTGCCGGCGGCGGCGCGGGTGGCGCTGCTGCAGGCGGCGGCCGGCGTTCCGATGCTGGCGGAGCTCCTGTTCGACGACTGGCGGCAGCACGGGGAGCAGTGCCTGGCCCTCGCCGTGGGGGCGATGACCGAGGACCCCGCGCGGGCCCCCGACCATACGACGGCGTACGAGCAGCTCTTTGCCCGGGTGCTGCGCGACCTCTCGCCGACCGCCCGCTCGGCGCTCCACCTGGCGGCGATCCTGGGCGACCGGCTCAACGACCTGTCGATGTACGATATCGTGGACCTCTCCCTGGCCGACACTCTCCGGGGGATGGCGGAGCTCACCAGCACGCGGATCCTGCGGGACGGCGGGAAGGGGGTCGAGTTCCGGAACGAGCTGCTGCGACGGTACACCTATCTCGAGGTGCCCTCACCGGTGCGGCGGGCGGTCCATGGGCGGATCGCCGACCGGCTGCTGGCGGCGGAGGGGCGCGGGGAGCCGGTGCCGGGGCTGATGCTGGCGTGGCACTGCTACCGGGCGGGGCGGGCGGCAGAGGCCGAGCCCTACCTGCTGCGCGGGGCCCAGGAGACCCTGGCCAAAGGGGCGCCGGTGGAGGCGGAGCTGGCACTCGGCAGCGCGCTGCCGTCGCTCAGTGCACGGCACCGGGTGCCGGCGCAGCTGGCGCTGGTGCAAGCGCTGCAGGAGCAGGGGCGGTGGGAGGAGTCGCTGCAGAGTCTGCCCTCAGGTAGCTCTGACCACCTCAGCGGAATGGAGCGAGCCCTTCAGCTTGCGGGGAGAGCGCGTCTCTGCGCTGAGAGCCGCCTAGCAGAGGACCTAGTCGGTCACGTCCTCGACTCCCTTGTAGAGTCGACCGACGACACTGAGAGGGTTCCGTTACTATCAGCAGCCTACTCCTTGGCGTTCTCAGTTCAGCGCCAGAATACGCTGACAGAAATCCTCGCCATCACTTCTGACTACTCATCTGGCCAGAGGCTATTCGAGCTCAGAGTGGCAGCGGCACGACTCCTCGCTATCGTTGCGTACAGAAAGCGCGTACTGAGCCAGTTTCCGGACCTACAAGAGATCCTCACTACCTTAAGTTCGGAGGCGCAATCCAGAGGGGTTGAGTCGAGCGCCATCGCTGCACTCAGCAACACGCTTGGGGCGCTAGCAGTTGGGAAGGGGGAGTACCATACCGCGATTGTATGCATGAAGGAGAGCAATAGACTATACGGCAAACTCGGCGACCATCTCTCTGCATGCGTCACCTGCCAAAACCTAGCGATGTCCTACGGTAGGCTTGGGCAATACAAGCTCGCGCTTGACTGGAGCACCCGTGGCGTAGCACTTGGACAAGCACATCGGGGCGCCTGGCAGCTTGAGCTAGCCTCGCTCTGGAGGGCATGGGCGCTTGCGATGCTCGGATTGACACGTGAGGCCACTCAGCAGGTCCAAGGGTTGAGGCATACCTGGCAGAACCACGAGATCAGTTGGGTCCGCCAGCGCCAAGGGCTGTTCACGGCCGATCTTTGTCTACTGACAGGGGCAAGGTCGGAGGCCGACGCCCTCGCTTCTGAAGTAGCGGAGGACATTGGGGTTCGTCCACTATCTTCGGGTGAGGTGGGCAGGTCCGCGCGCTGGACATACCGCCTGCGGGCGTCCCTCGGGGTCCGCGAAACTCTCTCGCGTTTGGAAGATGTGGCCTACAACGGAGGGGAACTCGAACTACTGGACCAAGCTGAGGTGTTTGGGTCTTTAGCGCTTTGCCGAGAGGAACTCGGATTCAATTCTGCGGACCAGCGAGAGCAGCTTTCGCTTGCCTTAGCTCGGCTCCCGGAGCCTGTAACTATACAGCTTGGAAGGCTAGAAGCGCTTCGCTAGAACGCCCGAATCCTCGGCCAACTGGGTCGGCCGCGGAGCAGGCCGCCGGGCGCCGCCTGTACGCGCTTGGAGCCGCTGTCGATCGTGGGGTCGGCGGGTCGACTGGAGGCAGCCGACACCTCGGCCATGACCCGGCGGACGGTGACCGAGTTGACCACCAGGTCGACCAGCCGCGGGTCGAACTGGGTGCCCCGGTACTTCTGCAGCTCCGCCACCACCGCGTCGATGGGCAGCCGCTTGCGGTAGGGGCGGTCGGTGGTCATGGCGTCGGTGGTGTCCGAGATCATGATGATCCGGGCCCCCAGCGGGATGGACTCGCCGGCCAGGCCATCGGGGTAGCCGCCGCCGTCCCAGCGCTCGTGGTGGCTCCGCACCGCGTCCTGCACCGTGCCCCGGAACGACGAGATGATCCCCACCAGGTCGGCGCTCTTGACCGGGTGGGTCTGCAGCAGGGCGGTCTCCTCGGGCGTGAGCTTGGAATCCTTCCGCAGCAGCGGGGCGAACTCCTCGTGGATCTTGCCCACGTCGTGCATCACGGCGGCGGTGTAGACCTGCTCCACCTCCTCCGCGGACATCTTGGCTTCCTGGGCGATGGCCTTGGCCAGGGTGGCCACGCGCACCGAGTGACCTGAGGTGTACGGGTCTCGCGCTTCGATGGCCTTGACCATCAGATCTAGCAGTTCTCGGCCGGAGTTTTGGAGCTTTCGATAGAGCCCGTAGATATGCCGGATCACCAGAATCGGCACCAACGCCCCGACTAGCCCGAGCGCCCCCATTCCAGTGCGCTCATCCGCTTGGACATACAAGTATCCAACAACCAGAGCAAGAAAGCTCGCGCCGAGGTCGTAGCCGATGACCCCACGACAAGTCAGCGTCCAGACTTCGCTGAATCGACGCCCGGAACTAATTGCGACCACCATGCTGACGAGCGTCGTGTTGACGGCGAAATAGGTGCTGGCAAAGAGGGTGAAGTAGAGAAGGCCAAGTTGCAACTGGGCTCCGATCGACGGAGCGCCTGAACGAAAATCAATCAGCGGTACTGGGGCACCAAGGAAATAGACAACGAGCACACCGCCCGCAACAGCAATCATCCTCTGCGAAGTGTTGAATACCGCCTTGATGAGCGGCTTCCTTTGATGAACTTCGCTTAGCACGGTGCAAGCCCGGCGACCAGCGCGCCCCAAAACGGACCGAAAACCGCCCCTGCCGCCAGGTGGATTACGAACGAAGTGGACCCCTTAGTCTCCAACCGAAGATCGTCGCCAGTAGTTTCGAGCAGGACTGCAGAAATGGCAAAGCTCACGATCGCCCACATCCCAGGATAACCCGCGGGCACACGCCAAGCTTCGAGCAGCAGTAGGACTGCTGCTAGAGCGACAAGTGCGACGATCAGGTTGACCCTAAGCCTCATTGGGCGATTCCTAACTAGAACATGGCGGCAGCCCTGACCAGGCAACCTGGACTAGTTCCAGGTTAGTCCTTCAGACGCAGTGAAAACCTTCACCGCGGCCCGCGCGACAAACGCCGCGACCAGAGCATATACAGCGTGCATGAGCGTCTCCTTGTCGAGTACCAAAAGAACCCTCGGAAGGAGCCAAGCCTCGCTATGGCATGGCCGACGCTCCGCTCATCAATTGTTCCGCTAGCCTCCGCTACTGCAACCAACACCGAGACCAGGGCTGCCGCCGTTTTTCCCTTTCGTTATGTCGGTCGCCGGGCCTCGGCCCAGCGATTGGTGGCGTCGAGGACGGCAAACACCGCCGCCCGCTCCGCGCTTTCCTTGATTTCCGCGGTGCCGATCAGGAGCACGGCCTCGCGGCCGCCCAGCCCCTGCACCGCCACCAGGACGAACTGCCGGTCGAAGGCATCGACCATCTTGGCGCCCTCGAGCGCCACCGAGTGGTCGGAAAGCAGCTGGTCGAGGACGTGCACCGCCGCGCGGGCGGCCGCCTCCACCTTGCTGCGCGGGGTGTCGGAGGATTCCTCCTCCGCGCTGCCGGTGGTGCCGCCGAACGAGAGCGACACGGTCAGGCTCACCCGGTGGGGCCGCTTGCCCGGCGCCACGAAGAGCGACTCGAACAGCGCCGCGCGCTTCATGGCGCGGTCGCGGGCCACGCCCTTCTCCACCACCTCGATGGGGCGCACCTCGGCGGTCTGGGCGATGCTGATCTTGCGGTGATCCACCTTGAGGCCCAGCTGCGCCAGCAGGGCGGACTCGATGTTCCGCACCAGCTGCTTGGGCTGCAGCCCGGCGTTGGCGAGGATGTGCACCTCGCTCACCTCGCCGAGGGGCGTGGTGACCACGCGGGCGGAGAGCACGCCCTCGAGGCTGGTGAGCAGGTTCTCCGCCCGGCGGACGCCCCAGGGATCGGGGGCGTTCTCGAACGTGCCCCCGGCGCGCGCGTCGCGCGGGGGCTGATCGGGCTGCCGCAGGGGGGAAGGTCCGGTCACGTCGGTCTACTCCTCATGGGCGGGGGCCGTCATGCGACGGCGTTCCGCCCCAGGGACTTTGCCTGATAGAGCGCCCGGTCGGCCTGCACCAGGAGGTCACCTTCATGCGGGCGGCCCACGTCGTACTCGGCCACCCCGATACTCGCCGTCACGTGCCCCACCGGGTACCCCAGCCGGCGCCCCACGCCCTCGATGCCGGCGCGGATGGCCTCGGCCACGCGGTTGGCGCCCTCGAGGTCGGTCCGGGTGAGGATCACCACGAACTCGTCGCCCCCGTACCGCGCCGCCAAGTCTGAAGCGCGGATGGCGTGCCGGATCTCGGCCGCCACCGCCTTGAGCACCTGGTTCCCCGCCTCGTGCCCGAACTGGTCGTTCACCTGCTTGAAGTAGTCCAGGTCGATGAACAGCAGCGCGAACCCCTCGAGGCTCCGCTTGCTGCGCTCGATCTCGTACGTCAGCCGGTCGTGCAGCACCCGGTAGGCGGAGAGCCCGGTGAGCGCGTCGACCGCGCTGTCGCGCTCGGCCTCCTCCACCCGCCGCGCCTGGTGCGGCGGGCACTGCCGCAGGCTGGCCCGCCCCATGGCGGCCGCGTGCGCAAACAGCTCGCAGCTGGCGAAGCCGCAGGCCCGGCAGTCCCAGGCCTTGCCGTTGGGACCGGGCCCGATGGCCTCGAGCAGCTCCTCGACCCGCGTCGGGTCGGCCTGCTGCAGCCGCGGCTCGATCTGGAAGGTGGCCCCGTAGCTCGCCACCACCGACTGGTCCACCACCGCCGAGCGGCTCCGGGGCGGCTCCGTGCTCGCCACCAGCGAGCGGCGCCAGAACAGCTCCTCCCGCGGGCCCGAGAGCGGGTGGTCGAGCCACCCCTCGTGCGACAGCACGTCCACGAAGCCCAGGTCCATCCGGTCCACCGACACCGCGCGGGCCAGCGCCCGCAGCTCCGAGAGCCCCCGCACCTTCCGGAAGCGCTTGCTGGTGTGCGGCACCTCCTCGAGCAGGGCGATGGGCAGCCCGCCCGCCGTGGAGAGGTGCCGCCGCCGCTCACTCGGCACCCGCACGAAGTAGTCCGGCTGCGACTGCGGGTTCACCCCGCGCAGCTTGAGCAGCTGGTCCAGGTCCTTGAAGGTGATCGCCGCGTCCAGCTCCGGACGCCCCGCCGGCGGACACACCGCCGCGAAGACGATCTCCAGCCGCTCCCCCAGCTGCGCCCGCAGGTACCGCGCTTCGGCCACCGCCGGGATGGTCACCGGGGCCAGGTACGGCACCAGCTCCGGGAACTCCCGCCGGATGGTGTCGACCACCACCGGGTCGGTGGAGCGGATCAGCGTGCCCCAGCTCGAGTCCTGCCACAGCTTGAGATACTCCTGCGCCACCAGCTCATCGCCGACCACGCCGCGGTTCACCATCCGGAACCCGGCCGCGTAGCAGGCGTTCACCACCTGCTCCGGCGTGGCGGGATAGAAGTGCGCCGCCGCCTCGGGGGAGAGGATCAGCACCCCGCCGCCCCGCGCCGCCACCGCCATCGCCCGCCCCAGCTCCCCGGTGACTTCGATCGCGTCGTGCGGGCAGGCCGGCACGCAGAGGCCGCAGCGAATGCACGAGCCTTCCTCGATACGAACGAGGGGCTCCTGCACCTCGACGGCTCCTGTCGGGCAGACACGGACACACGCCAGGCATGCGACGCATGCACCTGGATCGATCGAAAAGATCACTGGAGAAGACCCTGGGTCGTTGGGGGTACTGGGTCTCGCTGCCAATATGTGACCCGGCTCCGGGCGTGTCAAGGATGCCTAGACCGGGAAATACAACGCTTGTCACGACTTAGGTGGTCTCACCTAGTCTAGTTTGTAAGCTCTGATCTTGCGGTAGAGGGTCCGCTCCCCGATGCCCAGGACCTCGGCCGCCTTGCGGCGGTTGCCCCGGTGCTGGATGAGGGCCGCGGCGATGGCCTCCTTTTCCACCTCGGCCATGGTCATCCCCGGCCGGTACACCACGGATCCACGCTCCTCCGGCTCATTGGCTGGCAAAACGTCGGCCACCGGCTGGCTCTCCCCGAGCTCGATGACCTGCACCCGCTGGGGGCGGTCGTCGAGGCGGCGCCGGAGCTCCTCCAGCTGGAACCGTAAGTCCATGATATTCCTGAGGATGAACTCCAGTTCCTGGCCTCCGGCGCCCCCCTGCCCGAGCCCCGACATCCCCACCCGGACGGGGAGAAACCTGTCGGCCCCCTCCAACACATCTGCGGGAATGTCCGAGGCTCGGACCTCCCGTCCCGGAGCGAGAACCACCATCGACTCGATGAGGTTACGTAACTGCCGCACATTGCCCGGCCAGGGTGCCTCGACCAGCCGCTGCATCGCCTCCTGGGTCATCCCCCGGAAGGGCCGGTCGTGAGTCTGGGAGAGTTCCCGAACGAAACGTCGCACCAGGAGGGGGATGTCCCCGCGGCGCTCCCGGAGCGGCGGCAGGTAGAGGGTCAGGACGTTGAGCCGGTAGTAGAGGTCGTCCCGGAACTCGCCCAGGCCCACCGAGTCCCGGAGGCTCCGGTTGGTGGCGGCCACCACCCGCACGTCGACCTTGATCGGCGCCACGCCGCCCAGCCGGAAGAAGGTCCGGGTCTCGAGCACCCGCAGCAGCTTCACCTGCACGCTGGCGGGGATCTCGCCGATCTCGTCGAGGAAGATGGTCCCGGTGTCGGCCAGCTCGAACCGCCCCAGGCGCCGCTCGGCGGCGCCGGTGAAGGCCCCCTTCTCGTGCCCGAAGAGCTCGCTCTCGAGCAGGGTCTCGGGGAGCGCGGCGCAGTTGACCGCGATGAAGGGCCGGCCGCGCCGCGGCGAGAGGTCGTGGATGGCCTTGGCCACCAGCTCCTTGCCGGTGCCCGACTCGCCCTGGACGAGCACCGTGCTCGAGACCGGGGCCATCTGCTCCACCTTGACCAGCAGCTCCTGGATCGGCGCGCTCTCGCCGATGATGCCGGTCCGCTGCTGCAGCGCCCGCCGGGCGATCAGCCGTTCGGCGAGGTGCACCACCTCGGCGGGATTCACCGGCTTGACCGCGATCTCGGTCACGTCCACCGCCCGGGTGTCGCGGTCGGTGGCGTGCTGGTCGGTGGCCTCGAGGAGGGCGAGGGTGGAGATCTCCGCATCGCGGGCCAGGGCGGCCAGCTGGCGGGCCATCGCCTCGTAGACGGCCCCGGTCAGCACCACCAGCTCCGGCGCCACGCGGCGCAGGACCTGGCGGGCGTCGTCGAGGGAGGAGACCATCGCGGTGGCGTGCCCGGCGGCCTCGAGCGCGGCGTTCACGCGCACCGCGGTCTCGAGGTCGTCCATCGTCAGCAGGATCTGGGAAGCCATGAGTCAGTGCCCGGTGCGGGTTCCGCGGACCAGGTCCACCGCGTGAACGACCAGGTCGTCCAGCACGGCCAGCCCATCCCGCACCCCGCCCGGACTCCCCGGCAGGTTCACGATCAGCGTCCGCCCCCGCACCCCGGCCACGCCGCGCGAGAGCGCGGCCCGGTGGAAGCGGGGGTAGACCGACATCCGGAGCGCCTCGGCGATGCCGGGCGCCTCCTTGTCCAGCGTCGCGCGGGTGGCCTCGGGGGTGACGTCGCGCACGGTGAGCCCGGTGCCGCCGGTGGTGAGCACCAGGTCGGCCCGGTCCTCATCGGCCCAGCGCACCACCGCCGCCCGGATCCCCGCGACCTCGTCCGGGACCAGCGCGCGCTCCACCACCTCGTACCCCCGATCGCGGGCCCACGCCACGATCGTGTCGCCGGAGCCGTCGGCGCGCTCGCCGCGGCTCCCGGCGTCGGAGATGGTCAGGATCGCGAGGCGGATAGGCATGGCGGCGGGCGCGGGGGCCGACCTAGCGGCGGACCGACCCCTTGGTGTAGAAGGGCCGCTTGACCACCTCGGCCTCGAGCGCCTCGCCCCGGATGTCGACGTGGAACCGGCTGCCCACCGCCGCGTGGCTGGCCGGCAGGTAGGTGGTCCCGATCGCGTAGCCGAGGGTCGGGCTCATGGTGCCGCTGCGCACCACGTCGCAGGCCACGCCGTCGACCAGGGTGGGCATGCCGTGGCGCGGGATGCCCTTCCCCACCATCCGGAAGCCGACCAGCCGGCGCGCCACGCCCGCGAGCTTCTGCCGCTTGAGCGCGGCCTCGCCCATGAAGGGGGCGCCCTTGTCGATCTTCGTGATCCAGCCGAGGCCCGCCTCGAGCGGGGTGGTCTCGTCGTCGATGTCGTTCCCGTAGAGGGCGTAGCCCACCTCGAGCCGCAGGGTATCGCGGGCGCCGAGGCCGATGGGGGTGGCCTTGCCGGGACCGGTGAGGGCGTGCCAGATGGTCGCGGCGTCCTGGGCGCGGCAGTAGAGCTCGAAGCCGTCCTCGCCGGTGTAGCCGGTGCGCGAGATGAAGCAGCCGGCGCCCGCCACCCGCCCGGTGGCAAAGCGGTAGTAGCCGATGTCGGGGAGGATGGTCTCGGTGTGCGGCTGCAGCAGGGCCTCCGCGCGGGGGCCCTGCAGCGCGAGCAGGCCGACGGCGTCGGAGACATTCCGGATCCGCACGTTGGCGCCCTTCTTCTGCGCCACCACGTGCTCCCAGTCCTTGTCGATGTTGGCCGCGTTGACGACCAGCATCACCTTGTCCTCGAAGCGGTAGACGGTGCAGTCGTCGACGACGCCGCCCGCCTCGTTCAGGAAGGCGGAGTACTGCACCTGGCCGGGGACGAGCGCGGCGACGTCGTTGGTGGTGACCCGGTTGACGAAGGCGTTGCGGTCGGGGCCGGTCACCTCGAACTCGCCCATGTGGCAGACGTCGAAGATCCCCGCGTCCTCGCGGACGGCGCGGTGTTCCGCCAGGATGCCGCCGGCGTACTGCACCGGCATCTCCCAGCCCGCGAAGGGCACCATCTTCGCGCCGAGGGCCTTGTGGACGTCGCAGAGCGGGGTGCGGAGGAGCGTGGTCATGTCGAGTGGGATCCCATGAGCGTGGCCAGGAGGGCCTTCTGGATGTGCAGCCGGTTCTCGGCCTCGAGCCAGACCCGCGACTGGGGTCCCTCGAGCACCGCGTCGCTGACCTCCTCGCCGCGGTGGGCGGGGAGGCAATGCAGGAAGATCGCCTCGGGACGGGCGAGGGTCATCAGCTTCTCGTCCACGCCATAGCCGGTGAAGGCGGCGCGGCGGGTCTCGGCCTCGGTCTCGTGGCCCATCGAGGCCCACACGTCGGTGGTGACCACGTGGGCCCCCGCCACCGCCTCCTCGGGCAGCTCGGTGATGCTCACCTGGGTGCGGGCGGCGGCCTGCTCGAAGATGGCCCGGCTCGGTTCGTACCCCTCGGGGCAGGCGATGCGCAGCTCGAAGCCCAGCAGCGCCGCGGCCTGCAGCCAGGTGTTGGCCATGTTGTTGCCGTCGCCGACCCACGCCACCACCTTCCCTTCCCAGCCCCCGAAGGCCTCGCGCATGGTGAGCACGTCGGCGAGGATCTGGCAGGGATGCAGCAGGTCGGTGAGGCCGTTGATCACCGGGACGGAGGCGAAGCGCGCGAGCTCCTCCACCTCGGTGTGGGCGTAGGTCCGGATCATGATGCCGTCGACGTAGCCGGAGAGCACCCGGGCGGTGTCACGGATCGGCTCGCCGCGGCCCAGCTGGATCTCGCGGGACGACAGGAAGAGCGCCTGCCCGCCGAGCTGCCAGGTCCCGACTTCGAACGAGACGCGGGTGCGGGTGGAGGTCTTGCCGAAGATCATGGCCAGGGTCTTCCCGGCCAGCGGGCGGGCGGTGTAGGCTCCACGCTTCATGGCCAGCGCCAGGTCGAACAGGGTCTCGAGTTCGGCCCGGGTGAAGTCGGGGATCGCCAGGAAGTCGCGCTTGCTCATGGATCTCTCGTGCCGCGAGTCGGCCATTTTGGCAGTCGCAGTCTAGCGGGGCCCCGGCGCCGGGGGCAAGGGTGCGGCGCTGCCGATAGTGGGGGCGGGGCGGGGTGGGCGGACAGCAGAACGGGATGGGAGCATGGCCGTGGACCGGAAGGATTACACCCACGAAGTGCGGCTGGCGCGATCCGGGATCGCGCGGTTCTGGCTGCTGGCGGCCGGCCACGTGAGCGTGGGGCTGGCGGTGCTCGGCGCCTTCCTGCCGCTGCTGCCGACCACGCCCTTCCTGCTGCTGGCCGCCGCCTGCTACGTGCGCGCCTCAGCGCGGTTCTACAACTGGCTGCTCAACACCCGCAGCTTCGGCCCGATGATCATCAACTGGCGCGATCACCGCGCCATGGCGGTCCGGCACAAGGTCATGGCCATCGGGTTCATCGCGGTGAGCATCGGGGTGTCGGTGATCTTCTTCATGCCCCACCCCGCCGGCCAGGTGGCGCTGAGCGGCCTGGGGGTGGGGTGGATCGCCCTGCTGCTGCGGATGCCCACCCGCTGAGCGCCGCCTAGGCGGTGGCGCCGGTGGCGATGCGCGCCAGCCGCGCCAGCTGTTCCCGCGTGCCGAAGCCGATCAGCACGTCCCCCGCCTCGAGCCGGGTCCCTTCTCCCGGATTGGTCAGCAGGACGCCATCCCCCTGGCGGGCGAGGGCCAGGAGGTTCACGCCGGTGGCCGCCGCGATGCCCGCCTCGCCGAGGGGCCGGCCCGCCAGCCGGCTGGCGGGCTCCACCCGGGTCTCCTCGATCCAGAACTCCACTTCGCGCGAGTGCATCACCCGGTCCAGGAAGTCGGTGACCCGCGGGTGGAGCAGCTGGGTGGCCATCCGCCGCCCGCCGATCCGGTAGGGCGAGATCACGTGGCTCGCGCCGGCGCGCATGAGCTTGGCCTCGGCGCCGCCGTGGCTGGCGCGGGCCACGATCACCAGGGCGGGATTGAGGGCGCGGGCGGTGAGGGTGATGACGATGTTGGCGTTGTCGTCGCCGGTGGCGGCCACGAGCCCGCGGGCCCGCGCCACGCCGGCCCGCACCAGCACCTGGTCGTCGGAGGCATCGCCCACCAGGCACTGGTGGTCGCGGGCCATGTCCTCGGCGGGCGGGGTGCGGTCGAGGATCACCACCGGGACGCCGGCCTCCTCGAGGTCGTGCACCACCTCCTGCCCCACCCGGCCGTGGCCGCAGATGATGTAGTGATTGCGCAGCTGGTCGATGGCCTCTTGCACCCGACGCCTCCTGAGCGCTCCGGTGAGCTCGCCGCTCACCACGTACTCGACGATGGTCCCGAGCAGGAACGCCATGACGCCGGTGCCCGAGACGATGAGGATGATGGTGAACCACCGCCCGGTGTTGCTCAGCGGGCGGACCTCGCCGAAGCCGACCGTGGCGATGGTGGTCACGGTCATGTAGATGCCCTCGAGGAAGGTCCAGCCCTCGAGCAGCATGTAGCCGACGGTCCCCCCCACCAGCACCACCACGATGGCAAAGCCCACCCGGCCCAGCCGGCGGCGCAGCTCCTCCGGCAGGAGGCGGTCGCGGGTCACCGCGCCGGTTCCCGCCGCAGCACCCGGCCCGGGCGCGCCGCGGTGACGGCCCCGTCCGCGAAGACCACCTGGCCGTTCACCCACACCCGCCGGATCCCGACGCTCACCGCCTGCGGCGCCGACGGGGTGGCGTGGTCGAGCACGGTGGCGGGATCGAAGAGCACCAGGTCGGCGGCCTGGCCCGGCGCGATCCGGCCGCGGGTGGTCAGGCCCACGTGGTCGGCGGCGAGCCCGGTGGCCTTGTGGACGGCGTCGGCGAGGCCGAGCACGCCCCGCTCGCGCACGTAGCGGCCGAGGATCCGCGGGTAGCTGCCGAAGCCGCGGGGATGCCGGCCGGCGAGCGACCCGTCGGTGCAGAAGTTCATGTGCGGCCACTGCATGAGCCGCTCGATGTCAGGCTCGATCATGCTGGTGCCGATGACGCTCTCCACCCCTTCCACCCCCTCGGCCCGCGCCACCTCGGCGCGGCGGATGAGCTCCATCAGCGCCGCGGCGGGATCGAGCCCCAGCTCGCGGGCCACGTCGGCGAGGGTCCGCCCCGAGAACTCCGGGGTGGGGCGATAGACGCCGAGCAGCAGCCCCTCCGGCGTGGACACCTCGGTGACGGCGAACTCGGCGGCGGCGCGGTCCCGGTAGTCGCGATCGGGGAACAGCACCGTGAGCGTGGAGTGCCAGTAGGTGTAGGGATAGATGTCGCCGGTGATGTCGATGCCCTCGCGGCGCGCGGCGTCGAGCCGGCGGACCAGCGAGTCGGCCCCGCCCCACAGGGAGCGCATGGCGAGCTTGGTGTGGGAGACCTGCACCGGCAGCCGCGCCTCCCGGCCGATATTGATGATCTCCTCGATGGCCGCCCAGAAGTGCCGGTCCTCGCTGCGGACGTGGCTGATGTAGCGGCCGCCCGCCGCGGCGGTGACGCGCGCCAGGTCGATGAGCTCCGACGGGGCGCTGAAGATGCCGGGGTCGTACTCGAGGCCACTCGACAGGCCGAGGGCGCCGGCGGCCAGCTCGCCGCGGAGCAGGAGCTTCATCCGGCCCACCTCCTCGGCAGTGGAGACCCGGCTGAAGTCGCGGCCCAGGACGATGTCGCGCAGCGTGCCGTGGCCCACGTACATGGCCAGGTTCACCGCGGCGGGCTGGCGCTCCCGCTCGGCCAGGAAGCGGGAGAGCGGGAAGGGCGAGGATCCATCCTGCCCGCCCACGATGGTCGTGATGCCCTGGCTCACCGCGCCCAGCGCATCGGGGTGCTCGCCGAGATCCTCGTCGGCGTGGCTGTGAGTGTCGATGAAGCCGGGCGCGAGGGCCAGCCCGGTGGCATCGAGCACGGCCTCGCCCGGGGCCGGGGTGAGGTCGCCAACCGCGGCGATGCGGCCGGCGCGCACCCGGACGTCGGCCCGGCGCGGGGCGGCGCCGGTGCCGTCGTAGACGTCGGCGTGGCGGACCAGGAGGTCCTGCGCGGCGAGCGGGGGCGCGGCGGCGCCGAGCAGCATGAGTCCAGCGAGCAGGGATCGCATGCCCAAGAGTACGTCCCGCCGCTCCCTTGCGGGAGTCTCGGGCGGCCGGCATTCTCCCATCATGAAGAACTCCCTCCCCATTGCCGCCCTCGCCCTGGTCACTGCGATGCCCCTTGCCGCCCAGTCCCGCGACCCGGTCCACGCCCCACGCGGCATGGTGGCCACCAGCCAGCTGCTGGCCAGCGCCGCGGGCCGCGAGGTCCTGGCCCAGGGCGGCAACGCGGTGGATGCCGCGGTGGCCGCGGCGGCGGTGCTCGCGGTGGTGGAGCCGCACATGACCGGGATCGGCGGGGACATGTTCGCGCTGGTCTGGTCGGCCGGGGAGCGGCGGCTGGTGGCGCTGCGCTCGAGCGGGCGCGCGGGCGCGGGGATGACCCGGGAGGCGATCCTGGCGCGGGGGCACACGGCGGTGCCGGATCGCGGCCCCGAGCCGGTGACGGTGCCGGGCGCCCTGGCGGGCTGGGATGCGCTGGTGCGCCGCTACGGCACCCGGTCACTGGGCGAGCTGCTGCAGCCCGCCATCCGGATCGCCGACAGCGGCTTCGCGGTCACGCCGATCATTGCGCGGCAGTGGGCCGGCAACGTCGCGGTCCTCCGCCGGGACGCGGGCGCGCGACACACTTTCCTGGTGGATGGGGTCCGGGCCCCGGCGGCGGGGGAGTGGTTCCGCAATCCCGACCTGGCCGCCACGCTCCGACAGGTAGCGGCGGAGGGGCCGGCCGCGCTCTACGGAGGTTCCCTCGGCGCGCGGGTGGTGGAGCGGCTGGGGCAGCTGGGCGGATTCCTGACGCTGGCCGACCTGCGCGCCCACGAGGTGGAGTGGGTGGAGCCGATCTCGGCGCCGTACCGCGGCTACCGGCTGTGGGAGCTGCCGCCCCCCAACCAGGGGATCGCGGCGCTCATGATGCTGCGGCTGCTCGAACCGTACGACCTGGCCGCGCTGGGCCACAACAGCGCACCCTACCTGCACCGCCTGATCGAGGCCAAGAAGCTCGCCTTCGCCGACCTGGCGCGGTACGTGGGCGACGAACGCGCCATGACGGTGGGCGCCCCGGCGCTGCTCGACGACGAGTACCTGGCCGGCCGCCGCCGGCTGCTCGACACCACCCGCGCCATGGCGCGCATTGAACCGGGCAGCCCCGCCACCGCCAGCGAGACCATCTACCTGACCACCGCGGACAGCGCGGGAAACATGGTCAGCTTCATCAACAGCCTGTACGAGGAGTTCGGCTCGGGGATCGTGGTGCCGGGGACCGGCTTCGCGCTGCAGGACCGGGGCGCGGGCTTTTCGCTCGAGCCGGGGCTGCCCAACACGGTGGCGCCGGGGAAGCGGCCGCGGCACACGCTGATCCCCGCGTTCGTCACCCGCCGCACGCCGGCGAGCGAGGAGCCCTGGATGAGCTTCGGGGTGATGGGTGGCGCGATGCAGCCGCAGGGCCACGTGCAGGTGCTGCTCGACCTGGTGCTGTTCGGCATGAACCCGCAGCAGGCGGCCGACGCCCCCCGGTTCCGGCACTACGATGGGCTTCGCGTGGCGCTGGAGGAAGGGATGCCGCCCGGGGTGCGCGAGGCGCTGGCGGCGCTGGGCCACCAGGTGGAGACGCTGCACCCCGACGCCGCGGGAGGCGCCCAGCTCATCCGCCGGGACGGCACCGGCTGGGTGGCGGGCTCCGACCGGCGCAAGGACGGCGGCGCGCTGGGGTGGTAGGCGGTGGGGCGGTAGGGCGGTAGGGCGGTAGGGCGGTAAGGCGGTAGAGCGGTAGGGCGGTAGGGCGGTCGGGCAGTCGATCGAGGCCGCCCCCGGGCCGCCGAGCCGCCTAGAGGATGTACCGCCGCAGGTCGTCGTCGTCGATGATCTTCTCGAGCCGTTTCCGCACCGCGGCGCGATCGAAGACCACCACCTTCTCGGGGTAGTTCGGCAGCTCGAAGAGCAGCTCGTCCATCAGCGTGGCCATGACGGTGTGAAGCCGGCGGGCGCCGATGTTCTCCATCCGGTCGTTGGCCAGCCACGCCACCCGGGCGATCTCCTCGATCCCGTCCTGGGTGAACTCCAGCTTCGCGCCCTCGGCCGCCACCAGCGCCTGGTACTGCTTGGTCAGCGCGCTCTCCGGCTCCGTCATCACCCGCACGAAGTCGGCCTCGGTGAGGCTGGTCAGCTCCACGCGGATGGGGAAGCGGCCCTGCAGCTCGGGGATCAGGTCCGACGGCTTGGACACGTGGAACGCACCGGCCGCGAGGAAGAGGATGTGGTCGGTGCGGACGTAGCCGTAGCGGGTCTGGACGGTGCAGCCCTCGACGATGGGCAGCAGGTCGCGCTGCACCCCCTCGCGCGAGACGTCGGGGCCGGTGGCGGTGCCGCGCTCCCCGGCAATCTTGTCGATCTCGTCGATGAAGATGATGCCGTGATTCTCGGAGCGATCCAGCGCCTCGTTCACCACGTCGTCCATGTCCACCAGCTTCTTGAGCTCCTCGTCGATCAGCAGCCGCCGCGCCTCCGGCACCCGCAGGGTGCGGCGCTTCTTCCGCCGCGGCAGCATCTCCTGGAACATCTCGAAGAAGTTGACCTGCTCCCCCTCCATGCCCTGGGGGGGCTGCATGAGGTCGAGCATCGGGTAATTCTGCGGCGTCACCTCGATCTCGACCTCGCGGTCATCGAGCTTGCCGTCCTTGAGCATCTGCCGGAGCTTCTCGCGCGAGCGGGCGCGGCGCTCTTCCTCGCTCCCGGCGGGGGGCTCCGGGCGCGCCTGGCCGCCGGGGCTCACCACGAAGATCCCCGGCCGCTTCTCGGCCCCCGGCGCCGGGGGCGGCGGCGGGGCGGGCGGTGGCAGCAGGATGTCGAGCAGGCGCTCCTCGGCGCGGGTCTCCGCCTGGGGATAGACCTCGTCCTCGCGCTCGGTGCGGACCATGCTGATGGCCGCGTCCACAAGGTCGCGCACCATCGACTCGGCGTCGCGCCCCACGTAGCCCACCTCGGTGAACTTCGAGGCCTCCACCTTGATGAACGGCGCCCCCGCCAGCCGCGCCAGCCGCCGGGCCACTTCGGTCTTTCCGACCCCGGTGGGGCCGATCAGGATGATGTTGTACGGGGTGATCTCGTCCCGGATCTCGTCGGGGGTCTGCGACCGGCGCCAGCGGTTGCGGATGGCGATGGCCACCGCCCGCTTGGCGGCATCCTGCCCGACGATGTAGCGCTCCAGCTCCGCCACGATCTGGCGCGGCGGCAGCTCCTCGAGCCAGGGGGGCGGCGCGGGCGCGGCGCTCCCGGCGGGGATCGGGTCCTGGGTCGGCTCGGTCATGGCAGGAAGCTAGTCGGACGCGGAGTCAGGGGTGGGGGCGGGGGCGGCCTCCGCGGCCCGGCGGGCCCTTTGCCGCTCGGCGCTCCGCCGCATGTCGAGCATCATGCTGCGGAACGGCAGCAGGTGCAGGAGCAGCACGCCCACGGCGAGGACCACGGCCAGCCAGGGGTGCCGCAGCAGCCAGCCCTGCCACAACCCCCACGCGGCGGCCAGGAAGGCGGGCAGCGGCAGGACCACCGCGAAGACCCAGGCCAGCCGCTGGGGGCCCATCTGGTCCCGGGTGATCCCGTTAGCGATCCAGTTGAATGCCGCGTAGCTGGCAAGGCCGAGCGCCGCGTGGAGCCCGAGCACGAGCAGGGCCTGATGGCCGCGCGCGGGGGTGACCGCGGCGAACCCGCCGGCCCACACCGCCGCGCCGAGGGCCACCGCCAGCGCCAGCCAGCGCAGCGCCTGGAAGAAGAGCAGGAAGGCCAGCCCCCCGAGCCCGCTCTTGTCGCCGCCGGGCTGGATGCCGGCCATCTCGCCCCAGCCGTGCGCGGTGTAGAGCGACACCAGCGCGCCGAAGCCCAGCGCGACCGTGCCCAGGATCAGCAGCATGCGCGCCCCCGCCCCGCTCACAGTTCCAGGATGGTGAGGTTGCGGTTGGTGAACACGCAGATGTCGGCGGCGATCTCGAGCGCGCGCTGCACGATGTCCCGGGCCGAGAGGCGCTCGTCGGGGAGCAGCGCCCGGGCGGCGGCCAGCGCGTAGTTGCCGCCGGAGCCCACCGCGAGGATGCCGTCGTCGGGCTCGATCAGCTCGCCGCCGCCGGAGAGCAGGAACGTGTGCTCGGGGTCGGAGACCACGAGCAGCGCCTCCAGCCGGCGCAGCACCCGGTCGCTGCGCCAGTCCTTGGCCAGCTCCACCGAGGCGCGCGGCAGGTTGCCGGGGTAGCGGTCGAGCTTCTCCTCGAACTTCTCGTAGAGGGTGATGGCGTCGGCCACCGAACCGGCGAAGCCCGCCAGCACCTTGCCGCCCTTGAGGGCGCGGACCTTGGTGGCGGTGGCCTTCACCACCGTGTCGCCGATGCTCACCTGGCCGTCGCCGCCCAGGGCCACGCGGCCGTTCTTGCGCACCGCGAGGATCGTGGTGCCGTGATATCCGCTCATCGTTGCTCCCGCGCCGCCGCGGGCCCGGACGCGCACGGCTGTGTGCGCCTAGGCCCGCGGGTGCGCCTGCTGGTAGACCTTCTTGAGTCGCTCGACGCTGGTGTGGGTGTAGATCTGGGTGGTGCTCAGGCTGGCGTGCCCCAGCAGCTCCTGCACGGCGCGCAGGTCCGCGCCGGCGTCGAGCAGGTGGGTGGCGAAGGTATGCCGCAGCGAGTGCGTCTTGAGCCCGTCGCCGCCGATCACCTCGAAGGCCCGGTGCACCAGGCGCTGTACGGTGCGCGGGGTGAGCCGCTTCCCGCGGCGGCCGAGGAACACCGCCTGCCGGTCGGCGCCGGGGAGCCGGGCCAGCGCCTCACGCTCCTCGAGGTAGTGCCGCAGCGCGCGGCTGGCGCGGCTCCCCACCGGCACCAGGCGCTCCTTGCGCCCCTTGCCGCGCACCTTCACCTGGTCGCTCAGCAGGTCGAGGTCGAGCAGGTTGAGTCCCACCAGCTCCGAGAGCCGCAGCCCGCTCGAGTAGAACAGCTCGAGGATCGCCAGGTCGCGCAGCCCCGCCGGTTCCTCACCGCTGGCGCGGTGCTCCGCCGCCTCGAAGACCCGCTGGGTGCGCTCCCGGTCCAGGTACTTGGGAAGCGTGCGCCCGAGGCGCGGCGCCTTCGCGGCGCGGACCGGAGTCTTCTCGAGGCCATGATGGGCCTGCAGGAACCGGTACAGCGACCGGACGGCGGAGAGGGCCCGCGCCAGCGACCGCTTGGCCAGGCCCCGGCGCTGGAGCTCGCCCAGGAAGCCGCGGATGCCGAGCCGGTCCACCCGGCTGAAGTCCCAGTCGCCACCGCTGTGCCGGTCGAGGAAGGCCACGAAGGCCGCGAGGTCGCGGCTGTAGGCGCGCAGGGTATGCTCGGAGACCTGGCGCTCCTTCTCGAGGTGCTCCAGGAAGGCGGCGACCTCGGGACGGCTCGGCGGCTCGGCGACTCGGCGGTTCGGGCTCACGTGAGGGTGGCCAGCCAGTGGTCAAAGGCCTGCTGCGCACGCTGCACCAGGGCCTCCTTCTTCTGGTCCTTGCGGTTCCTGCCGCCAAGCCGCCGGGCGGTCGCGTCATCGAGCGGCTCCAGCAGCCCGAAGTTGGCGTTCATCGGCTGGAAGTGCGCCGGGTCGGCGTCCCGAAGATAGCGGTAGAGTCCGCCGAGCATCGTCGTGGCGGGCGGGAGGGACGGCGCCTGGCCGGCGAGCCGGCGCGCCAGGTTGATCCCGGCGAGGAGGCCCGTCCCCAGCGACTCGGTGTAGCCCTCCACGCCCGTGAGCTGGCCGGCAAAGAAGAGCGCGTCGTCGCCCGGCGCCGTGAGCGCGGGCCCGAGGCAGCCGGGCGTATTGAGGTAGGTGTTCCGATGGATGCTGCCGAAGCGGAGGAACTCCGCCGCCTCGAGCCCGGGGATGGTGCGGAACACCCGCTGCTGCTCGGGGATCCGGAGCCGGGTCTGGAACCCCACCAGGTTCCACATCTGCCCGGCGCGGTCCTCCCGGCGCAGCTGCACCACCGCCCAGGGCTCGCGGCCGGTGCGCGGGTCGGGCAGCCCCACCGGCTTCATCGGCCCGAAGCGGAGCGTCTCCGGCCCGCGGCGCGCCATCTCCTCCACCGGGAGGCACCCCTCGAAATACGGCACCTCGTCGAAGGCGTGGGCGGTGAACTGGTCGGCCGCGGTGAGCGCCGCGATGAACCGGTCGTACTCCTCGCGCGACATGGGACAGTTGAGGTAGTCGTCGCCCTCGCCCTTGCCGTAGCGGGAGAGGGCGTAGATCCGCGACCGGTCGAGCGACTCGTGGCTCACGATAGGCGCGATCGCGTCGTAGAAGGCGAGCCGCGGCGGCTCGGCGGGGCTGAGCGGCTCGGCGGCTCGGCGGCCCGGCGGCCCGGCCGGGGTGAGACGACGGACGATCGCGGCAGCGAGCCCTTCCGACGTGAGCGGCCCCGTGGCCACCACGCCCGGCGAGGGGAGCTCCGTCACCTCGCCACGCTCGAGCGTGATCCGGGGGTGGGCCAGCACCTGCTCGTGGGCCAGCCGCGCGAAGACGTCGCGATCCACGGCGAGCGCCGCCCCGGCCGGCACCGCGGCCTGGTCGGCGAGCGGCAGCAGCACGCTGCCCAGCCGGCGCAGCTCGGCCTTGAGCAGCCCGTGGGCGTTGCTGACGTCGATGGACTTGAAGGAGTTGCTGCAGACCAGCTCGCCCAGCCGGTCGGTCTGGTGCGCCGGCGTGCGGACCACGGGGCGCATCTCACGGAGGGTGACCCGGCACCCGCGCTCGGCGAGGGCCCAGGCGGCCTCACAGCCCGCGAGCCCGCCGCCGACGACGGTCACCGCCGTGCTCACGTCGCGCCGGCTTCCTCGGCCTCCAGCACCACCACCCGGTGCTGGCACTTGAGGCAGGTGCGGGTCTCGCCCTCCGCCTTGCTGGTCTTCTTCTCCATGCCCACCCAGCCGCAGCTCGGGCAGGTCTCGGCCACCGGCCGGTTCCAGGTGGAGAAGTCGCAGGCGGGGTAGCGGACGCAGCCCCAGAACGACTTGCCCCGCTTGGTGCGCCGCTCGGCCAGGTCGCCGACGTCGCACTTGGGGCACTTCATGCCGAGCGGCACCGAGCGGGTGCCCTTGCACTCGGGATACCGGGTGCAGGCCAGGAACTCGCCGAAGCGTCCGGTCTTGATGACCATGGGCGCGCTGCAGAGGTGGCACGTCTCGTCGGTGGGCCGGTCGGGCGCCCGGGCCTTCTTGAGCGACTTCACGTAGTCGCAGGTCTGCTTGTAGTTGACGCAGGCGAAATACGGCCCGAACCGCCCGGTGCGCAGTTCCACCTTGGCGCCGCACTTGGGGCAGACTTCCTTCTCGAGCTCCTCGGGCTTGAGCCCGTGGGCCTCCGCCACGATCGCGCCCAGGTTCACCGCGCCCAGCGCCTTGGAGAAGGGGCCGTAGAAGTCGGCCAGCGCCTGCTGCCAGCGCAGCTTGCCATCCTCCACCCGGTCGAGCTCGTCCTCCATCTGCGAGGTGTACTCGACGTTGAAGATGGTGGGGAACTGGCTCACCATGATCTGCTCCACCATCTCGCCCAGCTCGGTCGGGGTGAAGCGGCGCTGCTCCAGCTTCACGTACTCCCGCGCGGTGAGCGTGCTGATGATGGAGGCGTAGGTGGACGGCCGCCCGATGCCCAGGCGCTCCAGCTCCTTGACCAGGCTCGCCTCGGAGAAGCGCGGCGGCGGCTCGGTGAAGTGCTGGCTCGGGACGATCTGCCGCACCTCCACCCGGTCGCCGGCCTCGAGCGGCGGGATCGGCGCCAGGTCCTCGACGCTCTTCCCTTCCTCCGCCTCGCGGCCCTCGGTGTAGAGGATATGATAGCCGTCGAAGATCATCACCGAGCCGGTGGCCCGGAGCAGGTACCGGCCCAGGTCGAAGTCCACCACGGTCATGTCGTAGATGGCCGGGTTCATCTGCGAGGCCACGAAGCGCTGCCAGATGAGCTGGTAGAGCCGGAACTGGTCCGGCTCCAGGTACTTCTCCATCGCCTCCGGCCGGCGCCGCACGTCGGTGGGGCGGATCGCCTCGTGGGCGTCCTGCACCCGGGCGGCCTTGGAGGTGTACTGGTTGGGCGTCTCGGGCAGGTAGGCCGCGGGGTACTGCTGCCCGATGAAGCCGCGCACGTTCTCGAGCGCCGTGTCGGAGACGCGCACCGAGTCGGTCCGCATGTAGGTGATGAGGCCCACCGGGGCGTCCTCGCCGACCTCCATGCCCTCGTAGAGGTCCTGCGCGGCACGCATGGTGCGGCGGGCGGAGAAGCCGAGCTTCTTGGCCGCCTCCTGCTGCAGCGTGCTGGTGGTGAAGGGGGCGCCGGGCCGCTTCTTCCGGTTGCGCCGCTCCACCTTGGTGACCACGAAGGACAGCTGCTGGAGGTCGGCCACCACCGCCGCGGCGGACGCCTCGGTGCCGAGC
Organism: Gemmatimonadota bacterium; assembly: GCA_016713785.1. Classification (NCBI taxonomy): domain Bacteria; kingdom Pseudomonadati; phylum Gemmatimonadota; species Gemmatimonadota bacterium. The sequence continues at coordinate 655,466 of JADJOM010000001.1, forward strand.
TCGGGGTTGTGCCCGTCGATCTTCTTGAGCTCCGCGGTGAACGCCTGCCCGCCCTTGGCGCAGTCCGCCGCGATGGTCCAGTACTCCTCGGGCTTGAAGGCGCGGATGGCGCGCTCGCGCTCCACGATGAGCCGGAGCGCCACCGTCTGCACCCGGCCGGCGGAGAGCCCGGTCTTGATGCTCTGCCAGAGGATCGGGCTCGTCTTGTAGCCCACCAGCCGGTCCAGGATGCGTCGGGCCTGCTGCGCGTTCACCAGGTCGCTGCGGATGGCCTCGGGGCGGCCCATCGCCGCCTTCACCGCCTCCTTGGTGATCTCCTCGAAGCGCACCCGGTGGATCGGCGCGCTGGTCTCCATCTGGTCGGCCACGTGCCACGCGATCGCCTCGCCCTCGCGGTCCGGGTCGGTGGCGAGGTAGATGGCCCGCGCCTTCTTCGCCGCCTTCTTGAGGTCGGCGAGGGTCTGGGTCTTCCCCTTGATGGTGACGTACTCGGGCTGGAAGTCGTTCTCGACGTCGACACCGAGCTTGCGGGTGGGGAGGTCGCGGATGTGGCCGATGGTGGCCTTCACGTCGTAGCCGCGGCCCAGGTACTTCCCGATGCTCTTGGCCTTGGTGGGCGACTCCACCACCACCAGCGCGGCGCCGGTGCCCGCCTCGACCTCGACCGCCGCGGCCCGCGCCGCGCGCTTCTTCGGGGCCGGCTTGTCGGCCCCGGTAGCCTTGGCCGGCGCGGCGGCCTTGGTGGCCGGCTTCGCGGTCTTGGCGGACTTCGCGGTCTTGGCGGCCTTGGCCGGCTTGGCCGGGGCGGCGGGCGCGGGTGCCTTGGGTTTCTTGGGAGTAGCCATGCGCGGGAACTTACCTGCCTGAGTTGAGCGCGGCGGGATCGCCGCGGCGTGACAAGAAAACGCGCTGCATGGTCCCTTGGCAAGGCACCGCCTGCAAAGTCACGCCGCCGCAACCGCTTACGATCACCACCCGGCGCGTTCGCGCGCCAGCTGCGCGATCTCGTCCGCCAGCGCCGTGGCCGACTTGACGTCGGCCTTCACCTCACACGCCGCCTTCAGGTAGAACGGCTCCCGCTCCCGCAGCAGCTGCCGCATCCGCTCCACCGGGTCCTCGCCCACCAGGAGCGGCCGGACATCGCCGCCACCCGCGCGCTTCGCCGCCGTGAGCGCCATGGTCCGGAGGTACACCAGGAACGCCACCTCGGCCGCCGCCTCGAGCGCGCCCGGCTGCGCCACCCAGCCGCCCCCCGGCGCGATCACGGCCGGCGGGCCGGCCAGCGCCTGCTGTCCCGCCTCGCGCTCCATCTGCCGGAACCGCTGCTCGCCATGCTCCGCGAAGATGCGGGAGACCGGCATCTGCATCTTGCGCACGATCACCGCGTCGGTGTCCACGAAGGGCGCGCCCAGGCGCTCGGCCACCAGCTTGCCGACGGTCGTCTTGCCCACCCCGGGAAGTCCCACCAGCACCACGTGACGCTTCACGCGTCCTCCGTCTCGGGCACCGGCCCGCCCAGCCCTGTCCAGCGGCCGGCCAGCTGCTCCAGGTACCCCTCGTAGTTGCGGCGCAGCTCGCGGAGCGAGTCGCCGCCGAATTTCTCCAGCATCGCGTCGGCCAGCACCCAGGCGGTCAGCGCCTCGGCGATCACGCCCATGGCCGGCACCGCGGTCACGTCGGAGCGCTCCGCCTGCGCCTTGGCGGGCAGGCCGGTGCGCAGATCGATCGTGGGCAGCGGCGACATCAGCGTGGCGATCGGCTTCATCCCTACCCGGATGACGAGCGGCTCCCCCGTGGTGATACCCCCCTCGAGCCCGCCCGCGTTGTTGCCCCGGCGCCGGTAGCCGCCGCGCAGCGCGGGGGCGGGCGCGGGCCGGCCCGGCGTGGCCACCGCCTCGATGGGATCGTGCACCTCGGAACCGGGGCGGCGCGCCGCCTCGAAGCCCATGCCGATCTCCACCGCCTTCACCGCCGGGATGGACATCAGGATCCCGGCCAGGCGGCCGTCGAGCTTGCGGTCCCAGTGCACGTGGCTGCCGAGCCCCGCGGGGAGGCCGCGCGCCACCACCTCGCACTCGCCGCCCAGGGTGTCGCCGTCCTTCCGGGCGCGGTCGATCCGGGCGATGATCTCGGCGTCCTGGGCCGGGTCGAGCACCCGTACCTCAGAGCGGTCGGCGGCGGCGTTGAGGGGCCAGGGGAGCTCGGCCGGCGCGCGGGCGGCGATGCCGCCGAGCGACACCACGTGGCTGCCCACGTCCACCCCGAACTCGTCGAGCAGCCGCCGCGCCAGCGCCCCAGCGGCCACCCGCGCGGTGGTCTCGCGCGCGCTGGCGCGCTCCAGGATGTCGCGGGCGTCGCCGCGGTCGTACTTCATCACCCCGACCAGGTCGGCGTGGCCGGGCCGGGGGCGGTTGAGGCGGCGCCGGCGCTCCTCGCCCGGCGTGCCCTCCGCGGCCATGATCGCTTCCCAGTTGGCCCAGTCGCGGTTGTGGACCACCATCGCCACGGGGGAGCCCAGGGTCTCGCCCGCGCGCACGCCGGCGAGCCACTCGATGCGGTCCTTCTCGATCTTCATCCGGGCGCCCCGCCCGTAGCCGCTCATCCGGCGGGCCAGGTCGTGGTCCACCTGCGCCGCCGTCACCGGCAGCCCGGCCGGCAGCCCCTCCACGATGGTGACCAGGGCCTTGCCGTGCGACTCGCCTGCGGTCAGGAAGCGTAACGCCATGGAATCTCGGCCACCTGCGGGGTCGGTGTGGCGGGCCCCGGGGTCCGCCACCGGTGGCGGACCGCGCGAGCCCTCTCCCTATAATAGCGAAGCCCGACCGGCGGTCGGGCTCGCGTGTGCCTGTCCGGCCCGCCGCGCCTTACTGCGCGCCGTCGTCGACGATGCGCGGGGTGACCAGGATGATGAGGTCCTGGCGCTGTTCCTGGGTGTTGCTGAAGCCGAACAGCTTGCCCACCACCGGCAGGTCCACCAGCAGCGGGATGCCGTTGCGGGTCTTGCTGATCGAGGTCACCGTCAGGCCGCCGATCACCGCGGTCTCGCCGTCGGCCACCAGCAGCTGGTTCTTGGCGTTCTGCTTCTGGATGGTGAAGCCCAGGTCGGCCTGGGAGAGCAGCCGGATGGCGGAGCGCTCCGCCTCGATCTGCATGAGCACCTGGCGGTTGTTGGTCACGTGCGGGGTGACCTTGAGCTGGATACCCGTCTCCTTGAACTGCACCGTGGCCTTGGGCTGGCTCGACCCGGTGCCGCCCTGGGCGCCGAAGTCGATGATCCGGACCGGGATGTCCTCGCCCACCTTGATGATGGCTTCGCGGTTGTCGAGGGTGGTGATGGTCGGCTCCGCCTGCACGTCGGCCAGGTCCACGCTCTGCAGCGCCTGCAGGAAGGTGGTGAACATGAACCCGCCGGCCGAGGTCTGCAGGATCAGGTTCAGCGCCGGCTGGGTGATGACCGCCTCGGCGTTGGCGATGGCGCCCACGCCGTCGCCGCCGAAGGAGATCACGTCGGACTCGAAGGGATCGCCGCTGCCCGGGTCGATGCGCGGGTTGAGCCGGTTGAAGATCGGGCCGTCGCCGGCGTTGGCCGCCCCGAAGTCGTACTGCAGGCCCAGCGCCTCGATGTTGGTCCGGTTGACGAAGATGATCTTCGACTGGATCGAGACCTGCGGCGTGCGGATGTCGAGGTTCTTGATGAAGTCCTGCACCTCGATCATGCGGCTCTTGGTCTCGGTGACGATCAGCGAGTTGGTGGTGGTGTCCGACACCACCGACCCGCGCTTGGTCAGGATCGACTTGACGCTCGGCAGCACCTGGCCGGCGCTGGCGTAGTTGACCGGGATCATCCGCGTGGTGAGCGGCTCGGTCGAGTCGAGCGAGGCCAGCGCCTGCGGGGTGTCCACCCGGATGATGCCGCCGGCCAGCTCGATGGCCTGCAGCCCCTGGGTGGCCAGCACCGCGGCGAACGCCTCGGTCCAGGGCTGGTTCTTGATCTCGGCGGTGACCTCACCGGTCACGGCCTTGCCCAGCACGATGGTGCGGCCCGAGAAGGCGGCGAAGCCCGCCACCACGTCGGCGATGCTGGCGCGGTCCCAGGTCACGGTGATGCGCGGGGCCGGCGCGGCCACGCTGGCCGGCATCGGCTCGGCCGGCGGCGTGACCTCGGGCGCCCGCGCCGTGGCCGGCGCGACCGGCGGCTCGAGGTCGGCCGGGGCGGTGCTCGACCAGGCCAGGAAGCCCTGGTCCGCGCCGAAGCTCACCCGGATGGCGTCGCCCGCCTGCTCCAGCCGGTAGTCGCGGCTGCGATCGAGGTAGATCGCCACCCGGACCACGTCGGGGCGGAACTGGCTGTAGCGCACGTCCTTGATGCCGCCGCGCTGGATGCCGTCGTAGGCGGTGCCGTTCTTGAGCCGGGCGCCGACGATGTCGACCACCAGCCGGTCGGGCTCGCGCAGCACGAAGTCCTTGACCTGGACCGCGCCACTGATGGCGATGACGAGCTCGGCGTGGCCCGGCGTCGGGATCACGCTGACCGCCGTGACTTCCGACCCGGCGACCTTGTCGTCGGCGGCGAGCGGGGCCGCCGCAAGGAGGCACGCGGCCCCCACGGCGAACAGGGACTTGAACGTCATGGGGTCTGCTCCTCCCTCTTGCGCAGCGACAGCGTTTCCTGCCGCTCGAATCCGATGTCTTCTACCGTGAATACCACGTCCGCCTGACGGATCTGCGCCACCTTGAGGCGGCCGAGCCGGTCACCGACCCGCAGTTTGTACCGCTTCTGGTTGGTCTTGTCCCGCAGCACCGCCACGCTGTTGCTCGCCCGGCGCAGGTCGAGGTACACCCCGACCAGCAGCAGGTCGTTGAACTCCGGGCCCACCTTGTCCTCGGTGATGAGCGAGGCGAAGGGGTCCCGGGCGCCACCGGCGTAGGTGAAGGTCTCCCGCAGCACTTCGGTCTCGCGCGCGATCCGGATGGAATCGGCCCGGACGCTGTCGCGCTGCGCCTTGGTGATCGAGTCCTGCCGCTGCCGCTCGGCCAGCTGGCGCAGGCTGTCGGCCTTGGCCCGCTCCCGCGCCTGGCGGATGGAGTCCTGCCGCAGCACCTGCAGCTGCTGGGGCGTGAGCGTCGGCTTCACCGGGGTCTGCGGCGCGGGCGCCGCGGCCGGGGTGGTGCGGCGGCGGGCCGCCGCGGTCGTGGTCGGCTTGGCCGGCGCCTCGACCTTGGTGGTATCCGGCCGGGCGGCCTGCGCCGTGGTCGTGGGCTTCTTCCCGGTGTCGGCCCTGGCGGTCTGCGGCGTCGCGGCCGGCTTGGCCGAATCCGGCTTGGCCGCCACCGCGGGGGCGGCCGGCGGGTTGCCGCAGGCCTTGAGCACCTCGGGCGGCAGCATGCCTGCGGGCGCCGGCGCCGGCTTCTTGCCGCGGGCGGCCTTGGCCAGCGCGGCGTTCACGGAGTCGGAGCAGGTCTTGAAGCGCGCCCGCACGACGGAGTCCTGCGTCGCGGCGCGGCGCACGCTGTCGCGCTTGGCCCGGATGGCCGCGAGATCGACCGCCTCGGGGGCCGCGTCCTTCTTGCCGCCGCAGGCGGCCAGCCCGACGAGGAGGCCCGCCAGCACGGCCCGGGTGAGCGGGTTAGGTGCCACTGGACGGTCCCTCCGGAGTCCCGGTCTTCACGAACGTGCGGATCTGGAACCGCGCCTCGAGCAGCGCGCCCGAGCTGTCGCCCAGGGCCCGGGCCCGCGCCAGGTCGGCGGTGCCCAGCGTGAGGTCCACCGGCACGATGATGCGCTGCAGGCTCGCCACGTCGGACAGGAACTCGCCCAGCTGGTCGTAGCGGCCGATCACGGAATACTGGTACTTGAAGGTCTCGAACGGCGCGGGCCCGGGCTCCACCGGCAGCGGCTGGAACTGCGCCACCTGCACCCCGCGGATCTTGGCGCGGGTGGAGATCTCGTCCATGAGGTTGGCCACCTCGTTGCGGTCCGGCACCAGCCGGCGCATCAGCTCGAGGCTGGTGCGGTAGCCGTCCAGCCGCCGCCGCAGGTCCTCGACGCTGCCCGAGGCGAGCAGCTTCTTGGCGCTGTCGGTGAGCGCGGTGAGGGAGTCGATGGTCTTCTGCCGCGCGACGATGCTGTCCTTGGTCTGCTGCACCCCGCGCAGCCCGAGGCTGTCGAGGACGGTGCCGGTGTAGCCGAGGTAGCCCACCACGACCGCGATGAGGACGAGCAGGATCGGGACCTGCTTTTCCTGGGAGAGGGCGGCCATGGCTTACCTCACCGACTGGCTGAGGGGCACCGTGCGGATGTACGCCGAATCCGCCCGCTGGAACGAGGCCGTGATGGTGAACTGGGTCACCGGCCGTTCCTTTTCCACGATGGTCTTCGCTTCCATGGGCGTGACGTCCGTGAGCCACGGCGACGCCTCGAGCTGGCGCAGGAAGCGGGTGTAGGCCTGCAGGTCCATGGTCCGGCCCTCGAGGCGGAAGCGCATCGGCGGGGCCACCGTGTCGGCGGTGTCGGCCACCACCGGGGCCGCCTGCGTGGCCATGGTCGTCAGCCAGGTGTAGGGCGGCAGCGCCTTGGCCACTTCATCGAGCACGTGAGACCAGACGTAGCGGTCGCCGTCCACCCCGCGGATGGTCGCGATCTGGGACAGCAGCGAGTCCCGGATGTTCTCGGCCCGCCGCTTCTGCTTGAGCAGGTTGTCGAAGCGCTTCTGCTCGTCGCGCGCCTGCTCCAGCCGGGGCGCGAGGGCGTTGTACTTGGCGCTGGTCGAGAGGAACGACCAGCCGAGGAAGGCCGCCACCGCGATGCACGCGGCGATGGAGCCGACCAGGAACGGGTCCTTGACCTTGCTCCCGAACGCCTTGAGGCGGTCGAGGTACTGTTTCGGTCCGCCACCAGCGGCCTTGCGCTTCTGGCCGGGTCGGAGATTGACCGTGATCATCATGGGTTTCGGTCTCCGGGCGTCGGGCTCAGGCGGCGCTGCGCAGCGCGAGGCCGATGGGGAGCATGAGCAGCGGGGAGACTTCGTCCATGTTCATCGTGGAGAAGACGCCCTCGGCGACGCTCAGGCGGGCCAGCGGGTTGGCGAGCTCCACCGGCAGCCGCAGCCGGTCGGCCAGCACCTTGTTGAGGCCCGGGATGCGCCCGCCACCGCCGGTGAGCCACAGCCGGCTGATCCCGCCCGCCGACCGGCTGGCCGACTGGAGGAACGCCGCCGCGCGCTCGATGCCGACCGCGAGCTCCTCGCCCCGGGTCTCGAGGAACGGATCCAGGATCTCGTTCCGCTCGAAGCCCTGCAGCAGCTGGTCGGCCTCCTCGGCCGACAGCCCCCGCTCCCGCTGGATATCCTCGCGGAACCGCCGGGTGCCCACCGGCAGGTCGCGGGTGAGGACGGGGATGCCGTCCTCCAGGATGTTGATGTTGGTCATCTCGTGGCCGATGTTCACCAGCCCGACGACGCCCCGCATCTCGTCCGGGTAGTTGATCTCGAAGGCGTTGTGCAGCGCGAAGGCGTCCACGTCGATGATGCTCGCCGTGAGGCCGGCCTCCGCCAGCAGCGCCACCTTGTTCTCGACCAGCTCGCGCTTGGCCGCCACCAGCAGGACCGTCATCTGGAGCCCCTCGCCCTCGGGGTCCAGGATCTGGAAGTCGAGCTCCACGTTCTCCATGTCGAAGGGCACGTGCTGCTCGGCCTCCCAGCGGATCACCTCGCGGGCGTCCGCCTCCTTCATCCGGTCCATCTGGATCTTCTTGATGATCACGTCCCGGCCGCCCACGGCGATGACCACCTGCTTGGTCTTCACCCCGGCCGACGCCAGGAGCCCCTTGATCGCGTCCGCCACGATCCCGGGGTCCATGATCTCGCCTTCCACGATCGCGTCGTCGACGACACTCGTGTAGGCCACCTTGGACAGCACCGGGTCGCCGGCGCCGTGGGTGACGGCGACCAGCTTGATGAGCCCGGACCCGATGTCCAAGGCAACAGTTGTCTTGCTACGGCTGAAGAGGCCCATGTAGACCCAACCGTGCTGGTTCTGGAACTGGGGAGTGGAAGGCTACGCTACAAGCCGTCCGGCTTTTTGTCAAGCTCCCAATCTGCTTGAGGTGCGGCTAAACAAGCCATTGGAAGATTGCGACTTATCTCACCATTCATCACAGAACGCTTGAAGTATGGCAAGCCACATCCCACGGTAAAGCACACCTTGTACCGCCCCAACCAACGAGTATCGGCCCCACCTCAGTGACGCTTGAGGCATGAGGCCATAAAGCATTGCCAATCAAAGCTTTAATTACCACGACCAGGCCGGTGAATGCCCCGCGCCAGGACGCGCCTGGCGAAAACACGACGGCGGGCGACCCGTGTGGATCGCCCGCCGTCTTGTCATCCTGCGAGGCTTACCAGCAGCCGGGCGAGCCTTCCTGGGTCACCGCGGCGTTCGGCGCATTCGCGGCCGGGCCGGTGTAGATGCCGCAGGTCGCGGGGCTGCCGGTCACGGCCGGGTTGGTCATCGTGGCCTTCCAGCCGGCGGCGTTGACGTAGGTCAGCGCCAGCACGTTACCGGTCGACGGAGTGAAGGTCACCTTGCCCGCGCCGCCGGTGCCGTTGGTCTGCGCGGCCGCGGTGGTGGCGCCGGCGTAGTCGTTGTTGTCCGAGAAGAAGGCTTCCTGCGCGGTCACCAGGTTCCGCAGGTCCGACTTCATGGAAGCGACGATCGCCTTCTGCTTGGTGTTGGCGAACTTCGGGATCGCGATCGCGGCCAGGATGCCGATGATCACCACCACGATCAGAAGCTCGATCAGGGTAAAGCCCTTGCGATTCATACTGCCTCCAGAAGAATGGTCCTGTGGGTGCCGGGGCGGCCGCGGTTCGCGCTCACGTCGGGGGGCTTCGAAGGCAACCCATATGCCACGGCCAGCCAGCAAACATCAAGTGATTCTACTGCAACAACTTACGCCGTTTTGCCGCGGTCAGGCACCGCAGGATGCCCGGCGGGCGCTGCCGGATTTTGCGGTAAACTCTTTCAGCCATCAGCACTTGAATCCGGCACTAGTGACCGAGAAACCAGCGGCCCGACCCTGCGATTGGACGCGCCGAATTCGTGCCCGACATCATCGCGGCACAAGCCGACCACATGAGCGACACACCGTCGCCAACCCGCACGCTGTCCAGCCCGATCACCTGCCCGGCCACCCGCACGCTGTCCCGCAACTCGAGCGGCCCCAGGGCGAGCACCAGGCCCACGAAGCGCAGCCCACCACCCAGGGTCAGTCGCCCCGCCCCGAGCAGGATCCCCTGGCCGACGCCACCCACCACCACCCCGCCGTCCGCAACCTCCACCACCGGGAACCACCCCCCGCATGGCCCCGCGGACGGCATGGGGTCACCCCAGTTCGTGAGCTGTGAGCGGTCGCAGCCGGCGCCGGCCGTCGCCGGCGCCGGGGAAAGCAGCCCGGCTGGCAGGCGATGGTCCGCGGACGCCCGCAGCGTGGCCACCGTGTGGGGGCCCAGCGGGTAGGTGGCCGCCGGGGCGACCGCGGAGTCCTGCAGCAGCGGCGGCGCCCCGGCGACGCATCCTCCCCCCGGGCAGTCGGCGGTGGCCAGGCGGCTCCGGACCCCGGGCTGGGGCGGAGCCGGCGGCGGACAGGCCGGGGCCCACGACGTCGCCGGCAGGGAGTCAATGCCCGACACCCGGACCGAATCGAGCAGCGTCACCGGCCCGAACGCCACCAGCGCCGCGGTGTCCGGGCTGGCCGCCCCCGCCAGGCGCACCAGCTGGCCGGCACTGCTCCGGGCCAGGATGCCGCCGTCGGCGGCGCGGCGTTCCGCGGTAGCGGCCAGCAGGAACCCCGCCTGGCCGGTGCGGGTGAGGGTGTCGGCGAGCGGTACCCCCGCCCACGCCGGGGGCGCGAGGGGTGCCGTGGCCCCGACCGCGAGCGTATCGGGGTGCACCTGAGCCCACTGGAACAGGTGCCATTCGATCGCGCCCCGCGCGGCCGCCTCGAGCCGGGCATGGTCCAGCGCGCGCGCGCCGGCGAGCACCCGCACCCGGCTGGCCACGAGCACCAGCCCTGCCAGCGCACCGAGCAGGGCCAGCAGGAGGAGCGCCACCGGAAGGGCGGCACCGCGGCGCCTCATGGCAGGTTGGCCAGCGCAATCCGCACGGCGGTGCTCTCGGCCACGGGCGCCGCGCTCGCCGGCCACTGGCCCCGCGCACCGGCGAGGATGGCGCCAAGCGAGCGGACGAGGGGCGCGGCAAGCGTCGGGGCGCCGCTCGAGTCCCAGCCCGCGAATCGCGATGCCGGCAGGGTGAACGGGCCGGCGAGCGGCTGGACCACCTCCCCGGCGCTGACCGACCGCGCGCCAAGCCAGCCGCTGCCCAGTGAGGCGTAGAGTCGGGCCTGCATCACCTCGAAGAGGCGCAGTCCGATCCCGGGGGGCAGGGCATGCAGCGGGTGGGCCAGCGTATCGATGACCGTGCCCAGGGCCAGGGCCGCGGCTCCGCCGCAGGTGCTGTTCGTGACCGACGTGATGGGCAGGACCAGGGCGGCCGTGTCGGCCGCCCGCGGGTCGTCCGGGGCGAGGGGCAGCCAGACGCTGTCGCGGCCGGGCTGGGGCATCCGGTCGGCCCGCAGGCTCGCGCGCAGCAGGCGTACCTCGTCCGCTCGCACCTGGCAGGCCGCGGCGAGGCCACGGGTGGCGCGGTAGCGGAGCGACTCGGGCGCCGCCTGCAGCAGGTCCCCCGGGCCGAGATCCGCGAGTTCGGCGTGCAGGAACCCGGCGGCGGCGTCGAAGCCAGCATGGAGCCGTGCGCGTTCCTCGTGGCTCCGTGCCACCCGTTCCGCCGCGAGCCCGGTCCGGGCCAGCAGCGCGCCCACGAGCCCGAACAACACGAGCGCCACGAGCAGCTCGGCCAGGGTGACGCCGCGCCTCACCGGCACCGGAGGAAACTCCGGAGGGTGTCGGTGCGCGGGCCAGCCGGGCCCCGGTAGCTGAGCAGCAGCTGCACGGTCACCCCGCCGCCCCCACCCACCGGCGCCAGGAGAATGGTGGCCTGCTCCCCGCCGGGACCGGCCCGGCTGGGGGTCGGGAGCGCGGCACACGGGGTCATGCCCTGCCGCGCCGCCACCACGAGCTCCGCGAGGGCGGAGGCGGCCGTCCGGGCCGCCTCCGCCTGGTGGCCGCCCATGGCGGTGGCGCGCAGCCCGCTGGCCAGCCCGCCCGCCGCGCCCAGGGCGCCGATGGCAAAGAGCACCAGGGCGAGCAGCACTTCGATGGTGGTCAGACCTGTGGGGGTGCCCATGCGCGGCCGCCGGGAAGAGGACGGGCCATCATAGGGTCACAGGCGCAGTGGTGTGGTGCCTTCCTGACGCGATACGGCACAAAAAGATCGCGCGGGGCGGCCCCTGAGGACCGCCCCGCGCGAGGTTACGACGGGTCGCCGCTTACCAGCAGGCGGGCGAGCCTTCCTGGGTCACCGCGGCGTTCGGCGCATTCGCGGCCGGGCCGGTGAAGATGCCGCAGGTCGCGGGGCTGCCGGTCACGGCCGGGTTGGTCATCGTGGCCTTCCAGCCGGCGGCGTCGACGTACGTCAGGGCCAGCACGTTGCCGGTCGACGGGGTGAAGGTCACCTTGCCCGCGCCGCCGGTGCCGTTGGTCTGCGCGGCCGCGGTGGTGGCGCCGGCGTAGTCGTTGTTGTCCGAGAAGAAGGCTTCCTGCGCGGTGACCAGATTGCGCAGGTCCGACTTCATGGAGGCGACGATCGCCTTCTGCTTGGTGTTGGCGAACTTCGGGATCGCGATGGCGGCCAGGATGCCGATGATCACCACCACGATGAGAAGTTCGATCAGGGTGAAGCCCTTGCGATTCATGGTATCTCCCACGGGTGCGGCGGCCCTGGTGGGCTCGCTGGTGAATAAGGTCGACTCAGGGGAGAGCAACCCACATACCACGCCGTTCATTTTATCCATCTCGTTTTGTGGCAACGACTTCCGCGCAGCGTCCAAGTGAAACACCCCCCGGGCAGGGCCGCAATCTGCCAGACTTTGCCGGGCCCGCTTCAGACCGGGGGGGCCTGTTGTTCCTCATATCGCGACAGTTTGCGGTACAGGGTGGAGGGGTCGATGCCCAGCACCTCGGCCGCCCGGGTCTTGTTCCCCCCCTCCGCCTGGAGCACGTACATGATGTACGCCCGCTCGATCACCTCGAGGGTCGGGTTGGGGTAGGAGCGCTCCGCCACCAGCGGCTCCTTCTTGCGCCGGGTGATCCGTTCCGGCAGGGCGGCGTTGTCGATGGTGTCGCCCCGGGTGAGCACCCAGGCGTGTTCCAGCGCGTTCTCCAGCTCCCGGACGTTGCCCGGCCAGTCATACACCATCACCGCGTCGAGCGCCTCGGCGGCGAGCGCCTTGGGCTCGGCGTTGTTGTCGCTGGACAGCCGCTGCAGGAACGACTCGACCAGGAGCAGGATGTCCTCGCGCCGGTCGCGCAGGGGCGGGAGGTGGATGGTGATCACGTTGAGGCGGTAGAACAGGTCGGAGCGGAAGCGGCCGCGGCGGGCCTCCTCCTCGAGGTCGCGGTTGGTGGCCGCGATGATGCGCACATCCACCGGGATGGCCTCGGTGGCGCCGACGGGGATCGCCTCCCGCTCCTGCAGCACCCGGAGCAGCTTCACCTGGAGCGCGGGGGGCATCTCGCCCACCTCGTCGAGGAAGAAGCTCCCGCCCCGGGCGGCGGCGAAGAGGCCCTGCTTGTCGCGCACCGCGCCGGTGAACGACCCCTTCACGTGCCCGAACAGCTCGCTCTCCAGCAGGTTCTCCGGCAGCGCGCCGCAGTTGATGCTGAGGAAGGGGCCCTCGGTGCGGTTGGACATGTTGTGGATGAACTTGGCGATGACTTCCTTGCCGGTGCCGCTCTCGCCCTGGATGAGCACGGTCGAGTCGGTGGGCGAGACCTGCTCGGCCAGCTTGAGCACGTCGAGGAAGCGGCGCGACTTGCCGATGGGGCGCCCCACGCCGGCCTTGTCGCGGCGCTTGATCTCCTGCTTGAGGTGCTTGTTCTCCACCCGCACCGCGCGGTACTCGCAGGCGCGGCGCAGGATGGCCACCAGCTCGTCGTTGGCGAACGGCTTCTGGATGTAGTAGTAGGCGCCGGCGTTCACGGCGGCGATGGCGGTCTGCAGCGAGGCCTGCGCGGTCATGAGGATGACCGGCGTCATGGCGTCCTGCTCCCGGGCGGCGGCCAGGATGTCGAGCCCGGTGACCTGGGGCATCCGCACGTCGGTGAGGACGATGTCGTGGGTCCCGGCCTTGATCGCCTCCAGGCCCGCCTTCCCCCCCTGGGCCGTGGTGACCTCGAAGCCTTCCTTCTTGAGCAGGATCCGCAGGGTGTCCAGGATGCCGGACTCGTCGTCGATGACCAGCACCGAGGGCTTCTGACTCATGCCGCTTCCTCCGTGGAGCGTCGGGCGGGAAAGAAGATGGTAAAGGTAGTGCCCTGCCCCGGGGCCGTGTCCACCAGCACCATGCCGCGGTGGGCCTCGACGGCCCGCTGCACGATCGCCAGGCCCAGCCCGGTGCCGCCCACCCGCCCGGTGACGAAGGGCTCGAACAGCCGGTCGCGGAGTTCCTCCGGGATCCCGGGGCCGTCGTCGCGGACCTCGAGGCAGACCGGCTGCTCGATGCTGCAGCCGCCGGGCAGCTCCGCCAGCTTGGCGGGGCGGGTGGTGACGTGGATGACGGTGGGACCGCGGGCCGCCTGGACGGCGTTGAGGACCAGGTTGGCCACCACCCGGTGCAGCAGGTCCTCGTCACCGTCGAGCACGGTGCGGGCGCCCTGCACCCGGATCTCGACGTCGGGGCGGCAGTCGGGGTGCTCACGCACCAGCCGGGCGGCGGCGGTGACCACCGCCTGCAGGTCCACCGGCACGAACTCGGTGGCGCGCACCCGGGCAAAGTCCAGGAACTCCGAGAGCAGACGGGAGAGCCGGTCGCTTTCCCGCACGATCAGCTGGGCCAGGTAGCGGTCATCCTCGTCGCCGTGGGCGGACCGGGCCAGCTGCTCCACGCTGGAGCGGATCGAGGCGAGCGGGTTGCGGATCTCGTGCGCCAGCGAGGCGGAGAGTGCCGCGACCGCCTCCAGCCGCTCGGCGCGGAGGTTGAGCTCGTTGAGCTTCTTGAGGTCGGAGATGTCGGTGAAGATGGCGGTGACGGAGGGGCGGCCGTCGCTGTCGCGCTCGAAGGTGGTGGTGGAGAGGCCGATCGGGAAGATCCGGCCGTCCTCGTGCAGCACCGTGCCCTCGCCCCGGCTCACCTTGCGCCCGTGCCGGATGGCGGCGACGATCGCGGCCCAGAGCTCGGGGGAGCGGAGCTTGAGCTTGTCGAGCACCGGCAGGCCGATCACGCTCTCGCCGTCGATCTGCAGCAGCCGCTCGGCCATCGGGTTGATGAACGCGAGGCGGCCGGCGTCGTCGACGGTCATGACACCGGAGCGGATGTTGCGCAGGATGTCGTCGGCCTCGAGCCGCACCCGGCGGAGCTCGCTCGCCAGCGACTCCCGCTCCTCCCCGGCGGCGCGCAGCCGGCCGGCGAGGGCGCCCACCAGCACGTAGGCGGTGACGAAGACGCCCACCTGGGCCCAGAACGCGAACCCGGGGCGGCCCGGCTCGGGGAGCATGCTGGCCACGAAGTAGCCCAGGACGATTGCGAAGGCCACCACCAGCCCGCCGCTGAACGACATGAGCAGCGCGTAGACCGCGAGCACCAGGATATAGAGCGAGGGGACGCCGCTCGCGGGCCCGGCGCCGTGCACCAGCGCGGTGATGACCACGACGTCGGCGGAGGCCTGCAGGCCATGGAAGACGTCGCCCGCGGCGGCGGCGGGACGCCGCAGCACCCAGGTGGCGTAGAGGGCGAGCACCACGGCGTAGGCGGCGGTGCCGGCGGCGAGCCCGGTCATGCCGGGCTGCTCTGCCCAGCTGCCCAGCGCCAGGACCAGCAGGACGCTGACGGCCACCAGCCGCCCGCCCAGCACCCACCAGAGGAGGGTGCGCGGGTTGGGCAGGGCGCGCTGCGCGGTGAGGAGCGAGGGTGGGGTCATGGGGTAGCGGGGAAAGGTAGCAGCAGCCCCGCGGCACCTGCTACCTTGCCGCATGACGTGGACCGTCTACCTGGTGCGCTGCGCGGACCGCTCGCTCTACACCGGGATCGCCCGCGACCCCGCGCGGCGGCTCGCGGCGCACAACGCCGGGCGGGGCGCGGCCTACACCCGCGCGCGGCGCCCGGTGCGCCTGGTGTACCAGGAGGCGGCCCGCGACCGCCCCGCGGCGCTCCGCCGCGAGTGGGCGCTCAAGCAACTCTCCCGCCCGGAGAAGGAAGCGCTGCTCATGCGACCCGCCCCCGCCCTCACCGCCCGGTTCACCGGCTTCCGGCCCGCCGCCCTCACCTTTCTGCGGCAGCTCGCGCGGCACAACACGCGGCCCTGGTTCGAGGCGCATCGCGCCGTCTACGAGACCGAGGTCCGCGACCCGATGCGGGCCCTGGTCGAGGAGGTGGACGTGCACCTGGCGCAGGTGGCCCCCGAGATCACCGGCGACCCGAAGCGGTCGGTGTTCCGGATCCACCGCGACGTCCGGTTTTCCCGGGACAAGTCGCCGTACAAGACCCACGCCGCCTGCTGGTTCTACCACGCCGATGCCGGCAAGGGCGTGGGCAGCGAAGCGCAGGGGGGCGGGGCGGGCTTCTACTTTCACTTTGCCCCGGGGGAGTTCTTCCTGGGGGCCGGCATCTGGATGCCGCCCCGCCCCGCGCTCGCGCGGCTGCGCGAGGCGCTCAGCGATGACCAGGAGGGCTTCGAGGCAATCGTCCTCGCGCCCGCCTTCCGCCGCCGGTTCGGCGTGCTCGACACCGAGGCGATGCTCACCCGCCTGCCACGCGGCGTGAAGCCCGACCATCCGGCGGCGCGCTGGCTGCGGCACCAGTCGTTCACGGTGGGACGGGCGCTCACCGAGTCGACGGCCCGCTCCCCCCGCCTGCCCGGCACGCTGGCCCGTGACTTCGCCGCCCTGACGCCCTTCATCCGCTGGCTCAACGGGGCACTGGGCTACGCCTCCCGCACCCGGCGGTACTGAGTGACGCTGCTGGCCGGGTTCGGGCGGGCGCTCCGGCTCCGCTGCCCCGCGTGCGGCGGGCATCCGCTGTTCCGCGGCTGGCTCCGCATGGTGGAGCGCTGCCCCCGCTGCGGGCTGCGCACCGAGCGGGGGGAGCAGGGCTACGTGGTGGGGGCCTACATGTTCAACATCATGGCCGCCGAGCTCATCTGGGCGGCGCTGTTCCTGGCCGCCGTGTGGGCCACCTGGCCCGCGCCCCCCTGGGACGCGCTCACCTGGGGCGGCGGGGCGCTCATGCTCGCCATGCCCTTCCTCTGTTATCCGTTCAGCAAGACGGTCTTCCTGGCCTTTGACCTTGCCTTCCGGCCGCCGACCGACACCGGAGACGCGCCATGACCGACCCGCGGGTGCGGCTGGACAAGTGGCTGTGGGCGGCGCGGTTCTACAAGACCCGCGCGCTCGCCGCCGAAGCCATCGATGGCGGCAAGGTGCACGTCAATGGCGAGCGGGTGAAGCGCGCCAAGCTGGTGCAGCCGGGGGACCGCGTCGAGCTCCGGCTGGCGCCGTACGAGCATGTGCTGGTGGTGAAGGGGGTGTCGGAGCGGCGGGGCCCCGCCAAGGAGGCGGTGCTGCTGTACGAGGAGACCCCGGAGAGCATCGCGGCCCGGGAGCGGGTGGCCTTCCAGCTCAAGGCGGCCCACGTGCTGTTCGTGCCGGAAACGAACGAGCGCCCCACCAAGCGCGACCGGCGGCGCCTGGAGCAGTTCAAGAAGGACACCGGGTGGGAGGGGTAGCGGTAGCGGTAAGGCGGTAAGGCGGTAGGGTAATGGTGGCTCAAGTTCTGGAGGGGCTCAACCGATACCCTGTACTAGCGGCCCCGGGCCCACGGATGGCCCCCAGACCCGCCGCCCGCCAGCAGCACGGAGATCCCCCATGTCCGTCTCTGGTACCGCCATCTCGTCGGCGCTCAACGCGCTGAAGATGTACAGCCGCCAGGTGGACCGCGCGGCGCAGACCATCGCCACCGCCGGCCTGGGCGAGCTGACCCCCGAAGGGGAGCCGGCTCCCGACGCGCCGGTGCCCGCGGCCACCTCCGGTGCCGCCCTGGACCTCAGCGCCGCCATGACCAGCATGATGATCGCCCAGCGGGCGTTCTCGGCCCAGCTCCGGGTGCTCAAGACCGCCGACCAGATGCTGCAGGACACGGTCGAGACGCTGGGCCCGCGGCGCTAGGCGCCCGCGCCCCCGCCTAGGGGTCGACGATCACCTGGGCGGTCATGCCGGGATGCAGGTCGCAGTGGTAGTCATAGGTCCCCGCGGCCGCGAAGGTCGCGGTATAGGTGCCTTCCGGGTCGAGCTGGCCCGAGTCCCAGGCGCCGCCGTCCGCGGTGGCGGTGTGGGGCGTGCCGTCCGTTTCGCAATTGACCCAGGTGATCTTCCCGCCGGCGCCCACGTGCACCGGCGTCTGCCGGAAGGCGAATCCCTCGATGGCCACGAGCACCGAGCCGAACTGGCCGGGGTCGAGCGCCACCCGGCAGGCGCCGCCGGAGGGGCCCGTGGCCCCGCGTTCGCTGTAGCAGGCCAGCGAGAGCGCCACCGCGCCCAGCCCGACCAGCCCGCCGCCGAGTCTCCAGAGCATCGCGTGTCTCCTCACTTCACCACGACCTTCCCCTGCATGAAGGGATGGGTCGTGCAGTGGTAGGCGTAGGTGCCGGGACGGGTGAACGTGAAGCGCCAGGCCTGGCCGCTCGCGAGGGATGCCGAGTCGAAGCCGCCAGCGTCGGCGGTGACGGTGTGGATCACCGCATCGTCGTTCCGCCACTCCACCGTGGTGCCGCGGGCAATCTCGAGCAGGCCCTCGGCAAAGCGGAGCCCGGTCATGGTGGTCCGGAGGAGGGCGCCGGTCACGGGCCCCGAAGGCACCTCGCCCGCGGGCTCTGCCCCCGCCGCCACCGGCGCGGGGGCCGGCGGGACCGGCGCGCGCCGGAAGTAGCGCGCCAGGGTGATGGGAATGGTGAACTCGAAGCCGTAGCGCACCCGTGCGGCGCCGCGGGAGGCTCCCTGCAGGGTGCCGGTGCTGGTGTTGGTGGCGTGGAGCGAGAGGGTGTGCGGCGTGTTCGGGATGGCCACGGTGAAGCCCGCGCTCCACGCCGCCTTCTCGCCCCGGGCCGCGTCCCGGTCGGCGAGCGTGGCGAGGTCCCCCACCAGCGCCAGGTGCCTCGTCAGGCGCAGCGCGGCCCCGCCCCCGTAGGCGAACTGCGCGCCGCTCGCGTCCGGATCGGCGAGCACCCGCCCCACCGCGAGCAGCCGGAACGGACCGGCCCGCCGGGCCAGGCTGAGCTCGCCGTCCGCGCCATCGGCGGCAACGTTCCAGCCCACCTGGGCGCCCACGTCCACCGGGAACCCGCGCGCCTGGGTGAGCGGCTGGGCCCGCAGGAAGAACTCCCACTCATTCGGGTACGACGCTGCGAGGGCGCTGTTGGTGGAGTAGCTGACGCCCACCAGCGTCCCGCGCGCCACCGAGGTGGCCAGCAGGAAGGTCGGGACGTTGCTGACCTTCCGCACCGGCCCCGGACCGCGGACAAAGCGGTGCAGGAAGTTGAACTGCACCGTGCCCGGGGGCACCACCCAGTCGCCCGAGAGGTTGGGCGTGCGATCGAGCCCACCCTGCCCCGCGAGCGGGCCGGCCAGGCCGAGCGCCAGCAGGCAGCCGAACACGCGCCATCGCATGGATGCTCCTTGGGTAGTCAGAACGTTGGCTCCCGCGGACGGCGGGTGGGATAGTCAGGGAGGGAAGCGCGTGGTGCCTCCCCACGGGTGGCCTGGACCGCGACCGGCGGTCAACATACGGGCAAATGGGAATCGCACCACCCCCAATGCGCTTGGAGAAGCCGGGGGCACGCTCGCAGACACATGGCGGGCAACGACCGTTCCAGTGACATCCGGCGCGACATGCCCCGATCCCCACCCCTGTCGGTCTCCACAACTCCTTGGCTTACCGTGTGTTGAGGGCGCGGAACGAGGCCGCCCGCCCAGACCGATGCTACCAGGTCCGGGCGGGCGGGTCTGCAGCGGGTCGCGCGGGCCGCAGCGTTTCGGTACGGCTAGGCCGGCCCCAACCACTGCGCCGCCGCGGCAATTTCCTCCGGCACCAGGTTGTGGCCCGCGTCCCGCCAGTCGAGCGTGACGTCCGCCCCACCCCGGCGAAACAGCGCGGCGAGCCGTTCGCCGTGCTCCGGTGGCACGATCGGGTCGGCGCGGCCGGCACCGATCCAGATCCGGTGCCCCTCGAGTTGCGGCACCGCCGCGGGTTCGAAGGGCACCATCGCCCGGAGCAGCACGGCGGCGGGGAGCACCGCCGGGTCCGCCAGCAGCAGACTCGCGGCGATGTTCGCGCCGTTGGAGAAGCCCACGGCCGTCAGGCGCTCCGGCGCGAAGCCGTACTCCCGCGCCGCCGCGCGGATGAACCCGGCGAGCTCGGTGGTGCGCCGGTGCAGGTCCTCGAGGTCGAAGACCCCCTCGGCCAGCCGCCGGAAGAAGCGCGGCATCCGCCCCTCGAGCACCCGGCCCCGCGGCGCGAGCAGCCCCGCCTCGGGGTCGAGGGCACGCCCCAGCGGGAGCAGGCTGTCCTCGTCGCCGCCGGTGCCATGCAGCAGGAGCAACGTGCGGCCGCTGCGGCCCGGCAGGTAGCGGTGCTGGAAGTCGTGGGTGGTCACGCCGGCACCTCCAGCGCGGGGAGGGCCGCGGCGATCGCCTCGCGCTGCGACTCGTACTCCGGCGGGAGCCGCAGGGTGGCGCCGAGGGTGGCCTCCGCCTCGTCCACCAGGAACCCGGGGCCGTCGGTGGCCACCTCGAAGAGCACGCCGCCGGGCTCGCGGAAGTAGATCGAGCGGAAGTACTGCCGGTCGACGACCGGGGTGACCCCCAGGGCGCGGCCCAGGATCTCGGCGCGCAGGCGCGCCTGGTCGGCCTCGTCGGCGGCACGCCAGGCCACATGGTGGATGGTCCCGGCGCCCATGGTGCCGCCACCGGCATCGGGATCGCGCAGCAGGTCAGCGGTGGAGCCATCGGGGCTCTCCAGACGGAGCACCCCTGCGTCCTCCCCCAGCGCACGGAACCCGAGGAGCTCGGTCAGCAGCAGGGCCGTCGCGTCAGCCCCCCGGAGCCGGAGGGTGGTCCCCGCCAGCCCGGTGATCTGCGTGGCCCCGGGGACGGGGCTCCCCGGCCAGGGCTCGCCGCGCGGCGCGTCCCGCTCGACGAGGGCCAGGCCCATGCCATCCGGGTCGGTGAACCGCAGCTCCGGTGCACCGAAGCGCTCGCGCCGGTGCAGCCCGGCGACGCCCAGGGCGGCCAGCCGCTCCGCCCAGTAGTCCGTCGCGCCATGGGGAATCGCGTAGCTCGCCATCACGGCCTGCCCGGCGCCGGGGCGGCCGGGGCGCGCCCCGGCCCAGGGGAAGAACGTGAGCAGGGTGCCGGGATGTCCCAGGCGGTCCCCGAAGTAGAAGTGATAGGTGCCGGGATCATCGAAGTTCACGGTCCGCTTGACGAACCGGAGCCCGAGGGTGCCGGCGTAGAACGCGAGGTTGCGCCGTGGATCGCCCGCGATGGCGGTGATGTGGTGCAACCCCTGACTGCCCTTCTTCATACCTGCCTCCAGTACTGCGACATCCAACGACCTGACCACGTGACGGCCCTACTCCTTGTGGGAGAGGCCCAGCTTCCGGCAGAGCGTGCCGAGCTGCCGCTGCTCGGACTGGGTGAGCACGCCGAGCAGCCGGGTGACGCGGGCGGCGTGCGGGGGGAAGGCCTTGGCGATGAGCGCCTCGCCCTTCGGGGCGAGCCGGACCAGGTAGGCCCGGCGGTCATCGGGATTGGGGCCGCGCACCACCAGCCCGCGCTTCTCGAGGTTGTCGATCACGGTGGTAAGGTTGCTGCCGCTCACCAGCAGCTTCTCGCACAAGCGGGCCTGGGCCATGGGGCCCACGTGCCACAGCGCCTCGAGCACCCCGAACTGCGACTCGGTGAGGTTGTGCTCCTTGACCAGCGGCGCCGCGAGGATGGCGTTGATGGTGTTCCCCGCGCGCCGCAGCTTGATGAACGTGAGCAGCGCCAGCATGGTGGCGGGGTCGCGGGCATGGAGGCGCTGCAGGGTGACGCGCGGCGGCATGGGAAGACTCCAGGGGGTGGACCAGCAGACGTTCGCGAATGATCATATAATACGATGTCGAATATAATGCCGATCTGAATGGCGTCAACTCCCCCGGGGCTATGGGGCGGGCGCCCGTCCCATGGCGGCCAGCAGTTCCGCCGCGGGGAGCACGTGCCCGCCGGCGAAGCGCCGGGCGGTGACCGAGGCCCCGGCCGCGGCCAGCCGGGCGGCATCCTCCTCGAGGGTCCCTTCGGGCGCGTAGTGGTCCGCGTCCCCGGCGATGAGCTGCACCGGGGCACCGCCGAGCCCCGCGGTGAACGCGTCGAGGGGGAGGTCGTGCGCCAGGGGGACCCCCCAGAGGATCACCCGGTCCACCCGGCGCCCTCCGGCGGCGATCCAGCGGCTGGCAAGCACGGCGCCCTGGCTGAAGCCGAGCAGCGTGAGGCGCGGCCGGACCGGTTGCCCTTCGAGCAGGCGCCGCAACAGGCCATCGAGGTAGGCGAAGTGATCCTGGAGGTCGGCCTCGCGGTGCTCCCGGGTGAGCCAGGTGGCGCCGATCGCGGGGCCGTGCTGGCCATTGAGCCGGGTCTCCAGATAGAACCGGGACAGCGCCTCGGGCGCCGCGATGAGCGTGTGGCCATCCTCGAGCGGCGCGAGCAGGCGGAGGAACCGCGCCGCGAGCTGGGCGTGGCCATGGAGGCCGAGGACCAGCTCCCCGGCGGGCCGCTGGGCGTCACCGAGCAGGAAGTACCGCGCCGTCCGGCCGACGGTCAGGTGGTGCGGCTTCATCCCGCGCCGAGGAGCCGCCCCAGCTCCGTCACGCCGGCCTGGCCCACGTGGCGCCGCACCTCGCTCCATCCCGGAAGGCGATGAACGTCGGGATGCCGCGGACCCCGTATCGGGTGGCGGCCCCGGGGATTCCGGTCGGTGTCCACCTTCACGACCAGCGTGCGGCCCGCCTGCGCCGCCGCGAGGGCCTCGACGGCCGGTGCGCTGGCCCGGCAGGGGCCGCACCAGTCGGCGTAGAAGTCGACGAGAACCGGGACGGTGGCGCTCGCGAGGGTGTCTTCGAGGTCATCCTCGGTGGCGCGCACGGGGCGGTCGAGCTGCAGGGGACTGCGGCACACGCCACACTGCGGCGCCATGGCCACGCGGGCGAGATCCACCCGGTTGCGGCGGTGGCAGGCGGGGCAGGTGATCGTGGCTGCCTGGGCCGGGGTGAGGGTGCTGTCCATGGAAGGGCTCCTTGGGTGTCCCGCGGTGCGGCGGGAATATGCCCGTGTGGCGTGAGATCAGCGAGCGGGCGCGCTGTCGGGGATGAACACGGCGTACACGCCGCGAAGGTCCCCGACCGCGAAGCCGTAGGCCCGGTCCTGCGGGTAACGCTGCTGGATGAAGGCGGGTCGGGCGGCGGCATCACCATGGCAGGCCAGGCAGGGCTGCTCCACCACGATCCGGCGGAAGTAACGGATCCCGGGCTGGCCCTCACGGGTCGATGCCAGCCAGAGGCTCAGCACGCCGGGGTGCCGTTCGAAGACGCGGGTGGCGAACTTCCCCTCCTCGTCCAGGGCGTTCGCGGGGTTCCGGTTGCGGCCGGCCAGCTGCGCCACCTGCCACCCGCGGGCGGCCCCCTCCGTTCGCGCGCGGGCGCCGACCGGCCGGCACACCTGGGCAAAGGTCGCGCTGTCCGGGACCGTCCCGGCGCCGATCCCGGCGGCGAGCCCCGAGCGCATGGCATCGAGTTCCTCGATGAAGCGCACCGCCTCGGCCATCGGGGCCGCGGGCGGACGTGGGGCCTGGGCCGCCACAGGGACGGCGGCCAGGAGGGGAAGCAGGATCAGGCAGGCGTGGCGACGCACAGGAGCCTCGACAGGAAGTTGTATCAATGACTATATAGTTATATATTGCCTTCGTCAACCACCCGAGGCCAGTCATGTCCCGTGCACTGTTGTTGCTCGCCTGCGCCGCCACCGGGCTTCCCGCCCAGGCGCCCGCCCCCCGGCCCGACCTGGTCACCTCCGTGGCCGCGCTGGCGGGCCGACTCTCCGACCCCGCGCTGGTGATCGTGCAGGTGGACCGTGACCCGGCACCCTACCAGGACGGCCACATCCCGGGCGCCCGGTTCGTGCCGCTCCGGGCCATCGTGGTGGAGCGCGCCGGTGTTCCCAACGAGCTGCCGGAGGTGGCGGTCCTCGACTCGGTGCTGGCATCCGTGGGCATCAGCGATGGGACCCCGATCGTGATCTATGGGGAGCCCCTCGCGGCGGCGCGGCTCTTCTTCACCCTGGACTACCTCGGCCTGGGCGACCAGGCGAGCCTGCTCGACGGCGGCCTCGCCGCCTGGAAGGCGGCCGGCCAGCCGGTGACCCGCGACCTCCCGCCCGGGCGCACGGGCCACCTGGCATCGCGGGCCCGGCCCGAGGTGCTGATCGAGGCGCCCGAGCTGGCGCGGCGGCTGGGTGACTCCGCCCTCGTGGTGCTCGACGCGCGCCCGCCGGCCGAATGGAGCGGGAGCACGGGGGGAGAGGGTGTGCCGCGGGCCGGGCATATCCCGGGAGCCCGCAGCTTCTTCTGGCGCTGGGCGCTTGCCGGGGCGGATCCGCCGTCCCTCAAGGACCCGGCGGTGCTGGCCAAGCTGCTCGGACGCGTCGGGCTCGCGCCGGGGCGCGAGGTGATCACGTACTGCCGGACGGGGGTGCAGGCGAGCCACCTCTATTACGTGGCCCGGACCCTCGGCTACCGGCCGCGGATGTACGACGGCTCGTTCCTCGAATGGAGTCGGGTGGCCGAACTGCCGGTGGAACGCTGAGGGTGGAGACGCGACGGGGCGAGGCTCGCGCCTCGCCCCGCCGTGCCACGATTCCCGCAGGGCTTCAGAAGGCGGCGACGATCCCGACCGTCACGCGGGCCAGCTCCTGCTCCATGTCGTAGGTCATCTCCCCGCTCACCCGCAGGTTCCGCTGGACCAGGTGGCCGATCCCGCCGGAGATGCTCTCATAGCGCTTGCCGGGACCGGGGCCACCGAGCCGCACGTCCATCAGCGGCCGGTTGGCCGTGACGAGATTGTACAGCGCGAAGCCGTAGAACCGGCTGTTGGCCGGCCGCACGATCAGCTCACCGAAGCCGCCGTTCACCCGTACTTCGGGCTCCCCCGCGGTGTAGGTGGGCTCGTCGTCGCGGCGGTGGACAAACTGCCCGTTGAGCTCCACGGGACCGAGCGACACGGTGCCATCCACGCCGACCATCCGGGTCTTGTTGGTGGTGCCGTTGGCGGTGGAGCGGCCGTAGTACCCGAAGATGCCCAGGCGGAGCGGCGCGGCGAGGTCGCGGGTGACGTGCAGGAAGAAGTTCTTGCTCGCGTCGGTGTCGTAGCGCCGGTTGGCCTGGGCGCCGCCGATGCCGCTGCCGTTGAGCACCTCGGCGGTGACGGTGAAGCCGGCGAGGTCGGCCAGGCCCATGAGCCCGCGGTCGTAGGTCAGGTCGATGGGGACGTCGCCGACGCGGGCGCGGTACACGGCGTAGTCCTCGAACTCGAGGCGCAGTTCCCGCTTGAACAGCGGATCGGACACCTGGAACTGGCCCACGGCCAGGTCGAACGGCACGCCACCGATGTCGTTGATGTGCAGGAAGGCGTCCTCGACGCCGCCGATGTCACCCCGCTCCACCAGGAAGGTGTAGAAGTAGTAGGAGATCTTCTTCGAGATCGCCCCTCCCGAGAGCACCTTGACCCCGTAGGGGTACTGGAAGTCGGTCGCGACGTCGCCGTTGGCGTAGGCCTGGGCATACATCTCGAGGCGGACCGCCAGCGGGACGTCCTTCATGAGGGCCAGCAGCTCATCGCCGGTCCCGATGGTGTCCATGGGCTCCTCGGTGGGGCTCATGCGGTAGCCATTGGCGGCAAACTGGGCGCCGAAGTCGTTCAGCTTGGGAAACGGGTCATGGCAGGTCTGGCAGCTGACCTTGTACCGTCGCGCAAACGCGGGAATGGCGGACGCGGGCCCCGGGAGCAGGGTGGCGAACGCCAGGACGGCGGTCAGGGTGATCCCCCAACGACGCACGGGCATGGTGATTCCTCGGACGGAGAGTGGTGCCGCAAGTCTAATCCGGTCGGATGAAACGGTCATGAACCCCCGCTGAGTCCCCGGTCGGCCCCTTGGCGGACGGACCGGCCCACCGCACCTTCCAGCATGGCGTGGCTCAACTACCATCACCTCTTGTACTTCTGGACGGTCGCGCGCGAGGGCAGCATTGCCCGCGCCACCCGGAAGCTGCACCTCACACAGCCCACGATCAGCGCCCAGATCCACCGGCTCGAGGAGAGCCTCGGCGAGCAGTTGTTCACGCGCAGCGGCCGGCGGCTGGTCCTGACGGAGGTGGGCCAAGTAGTGTACCGCTACGCCGACGAGATCTTCACCCTCGGCCGCGAGCTGCAGGATGTGCTCGCGGGACAGCCCACCGGGCGGCCGCTCCGGCTGTCAGTCGGGATCGCCGACCAGCTCCCGAAGCTCCTGGCCCACCGGCTGCTGGCCCCGGCCTTCGGGCTGGCCGAGCCGGTGCACCTGCTCTGCCGGGAGGGCAAGCCGGATCGGCTCTTCGCCGACCTGACGACGCATGACCTCGACCTGGTCCTGAGCGATGCCCCGGTGACCGCCGAGACCCGGGTGCGCGCCTTCAATCACCTGCTCGGCGAGACCGGGGTGGCGGTGTTCGGCGTGGCGCCCCTGGCGGAGAAGTACCGGCGTGGGTTTCCCCGGTCGCTGGACGGTGCGCCGTTCCTGCTCCCCGCCGCCGGCACGGCCCTGCGGCATTCGCTGGAGGAGTGGTTCGACCGGCAGCGGGTCCGGCCGTCGATCGTGGGGGAATTCAGCGACAGCGCCCTGCTCAAGGTCTTCGGGATGGGCGGGCTCGGGCTGTTCGCGGCCCCGACCGCCATCGGGGACGACATCCGCCGGCAGTACGAGGTGAAGGCCATCGGTCCGCTGGATGGCGTGCGCGAGGCCTTCTATGCCATCACGGTCGAGCGCCGCCTCCGCCACCCGGCCGTGGTGGCGATCTCCGAGGCGGCGCGGGAGCGGCTCTTCGCCTGACGGGCCTCACCCGCCGAGCAGCCGCCGCTTGAGGGCCATGAACTCCGCCTCGTTCAGCACGCCGCGATCGAGCAGCCGCGCCAGGTCGGCCAGGCTCGCCAGCCGTTCCTGGGTGGCGGGCGGGGCCGGCGTGGGCCCGACAAGTGGTGGTGCGTAGGCGGCCCGGGAGGGCAGCCGGTCGCGCACCCACTGGACGAACCCCTCCGCGCGGGCCGGGTCCGCTCCCTCCAGCGCGAACTTGCGGCCCGACGCGTACAGCCGCACCCGCGCCCCCTGGCGGTCCCGGGTCCAATGGACCTCGTGCAGTTCCGGGTAGCGGACCTCGGTGACCTTCCGCGCGTGATACTCCCGCTCCAGCAGCAGCACCCGCCCCTCCGTGGCCACCCAGAGCACCGTCGCCTCATCTTCGCGGCCTCCCACCCAGCGGGCGGGGGTCTCCCCGGGGGCCCTTTCGGCCACCAGCGCTTCCGCATCGGGGGCGTCATCCGGGCGGGAGGGGTGGCGCGGGCGGACCGGGGCGGTCAATCGCATGTCGTTCAGCATCTGGACTCCAGTGGCCCAGGCGGGCGCGCCCGCCCGAGCCGTGAGGGATGAGCGGTCAGGGGTCAGCGGGCGCGGCCGGGGCTCGGGGCCTCGGAGGCGATCCCCAGCTTTCGGGCCAGGGTGTGCTGGAGGTCCTCCGCCATGGCCAGCGAGCCGTAGAGGCCGGAGGAGAGGTGACGCACCTCGGTGCGACGGGGCGCCGGGGTCGCCGCCTCCTCCGCGAGGCGCGCGGCGAGCCCGTCCGCCTTGGTGAAGAGATCCCGCAGGAAGGTCACCTCGGTCTGCACCAGGCCAGCCTGGGCGGCCGGGAGCTTGTCGGCCATCCGCGTCCACGCGGCGGCGGTGGCCCGTACGGCCTCCCCGACCTGACGGGCCTGCGGTTCGGTGAGGTCGCGGTCGAGGGTCACGCGGCTGCTGGCCCAGTCGTAGAGGCCGAGCAGCTGGCTGCGGCCACGCGAGAGGCCCTGCAGGACCTCCCGGTGGGCCTCGGCGGCATGGGTGTCGGCAAAGCGGGGGGCCGGCGCCTCGGCGGGGGTCGTGGCCAGGAGCGTGGCGGCGGTCAGCAGGGTCAACATGGCATCTCCTCCGATGGGAGCGAGTCGGTCGATGGTGTCCGGGCGGAGCCCGGGCCGGGCTGGGGGGAGTTGCACGGTCCGGACTCCGCCTCCACCCGACGGCCCCAAGCTAGGACCGCCGCCACTCATTTACCAGCCGAACTTTCCTAATCATCCCATCGTTTTTCTCAATGCAATATCAGCGCAGTTCCCCTAACAATACATTGAGAAAAACAATGCTAAAGATCCAATTGTTCCATTTGTTCGCTGAACCATTGGCCGCTACAATTGGCGCCATGCTGCTGAGCCTCCTCGCCGCCCATGTGGCCCTGTTCATCGACCTGCCGCCGATCACCTGGGCCTACGGCGCCTTCCTGGCGCTGGTGGTCCTCTTCCTTGCGCTCGACCTCGGGGTGTTTCACCGCACGGCCCACGTCGTGGGCATGCGCGAGGCCGCCACCTGGACCGTGGTCTGGGTGGCCACCGCGTTGGCGTTCAATGTGGCGATCTACTTTTTCTACGAGGCGCACCGGCTGGGGCTCGGGCTCGACGTGCCCCAGCTCGACGGGAGCACCCGTCCGCTGGTGGGCGGGCTTGAGGCGGCCAAGCTGTTCTTCGCGGGGTACGTGGTCGAGAAGTCGCTGAGTCTCGACAACGTCTTCGTGATCGCGCTGATTTTCGGCTACTTCGGCACCCCTGCGCAGTACCAGCACCGGGTGCTCTTCTGGGGCATCCTGGGCGCGCTGGTGATGCGCGGGGCGATGATCGCGGTGGGGGCACAGCTGCTCCAGCACTTCAGCTGGGTGATCTACCTCTTCGGCGGCTTCCTGATCCTCACCGCGATCAAGATGGCGCGGACCTCGGGGGCGGCGATCGACCCGGAGCGGAACATCCTGGTCCGCCTGGTGCGGCGGGTGATGCCGGTGAGTCCGTCCTACGACGGGCAGCGGTTCTTCACGCGGATCGACGGGCGCCGCGCCGCCACGCCGCTGCTGCTCGCGCTGGTGATGGTGGAGTTCACCGACCTGGTGTTCGCGGTGGACTCGATCCCCGCCATCTTCGCGATCACCGCTGACCCGTTCCTAGTGCTCACCTCGAACGTCTTCGCGATCCTGGGGCTGCGGTCGCTGTACTTCTGCCTCGCGGCGATGATGGACCAGTTCCGCTACCTCAAGCCGGCGCTGGTCGGGGTGCTCGGGTTTGTCGGGGTGAAGGTGCTGCTGGTGCACTCGCCCTGGAAGATCGATACGACTGTGTCGCTCGTCGTGGTGCTCACGATTCTCACCACAGGCGTCGTGGCCTCCGTCATCGCAGCACGGCGGAGCGGCGAGCGACTGGGTGGCGCGGCCTGACCGGACCCGCCACCGACCCCGGCCTGGCCGGGACCCGCACCGGTTCCTCCACACGAACCTGCCCGGCCCGTCCCGCGAGGGGCGGGCCGATTCGTGTGCCGGGCCGCCACCGGCTCAGTCCTTGTACGGATCGACCTCGCCGGCGCCGGCCATCACCACCACCAGGGGCCGGAGGGTGTGCAGCACCTCGATGGTCCCGCGCTGGGCGCGCAGCACCTCCGACAGCCGCCGGTAGACCTGAGGACTCTCGTCGAGCCCGCCCCCGCGGAGGATGACACCCTTTTCATCCACCCGGCGGCGCATGGCCTCGGGACTCACCCGCCCGGGGGTGATCACCCGGCCGGTCTTCCGGTGCACCTTCCCCGCCGCCTGGGTGCGGGACATGACCCGCCCCGCCCCATGCACGGTGGAAAACAGCGCCGACCGCTGCAGTTCGGCCACGGGCTCGCCGATGGCGTCCGGGCCCGGCGCCGCGCCGCGCACGATCACCGCGTCATCGGCCATGGAGCCGCCGACAAAGCCGAGCTGCCCGGGGAAGGCGGGCGTGGCGCCCTTCCGCACCACCACCAGCTCCTCGCCCTCGTGGGTTTCCTTCCAGGCGAAGTTATGGTGGTTGTGCACCAGCTCCAGCTCCCGGCCACCCAGCAGGCGCACCACCTTGCGGGCCACCCACTCGCGGCCGGCGTAGGCGTAGGTGCCCGCCAGGCTCATGAGGGCCCAGTAGTCGTGCCCGATGGGCACACCGAGGTCGAGCAGCACCTCGCGCTCCGGCACACGCGCGTCCCACGCCTCGCCCTGGCCCAGCGCGAGGAACGCCGAGGCCACGGTGTGACCCAGGCCGCGGCTGCCGAAGTGCACTCCCACCCAGAGCGCCCCCGCCTCGTCGGCGAAGACGTCCACGTAGTGGTTGCCGCTCCCCACGGTCCCGAGCTGGGCGCGGGCCTTCTCCCGCAGGTTGCCCCGGTGCCGCGGCGGGACGACATCCCACGCCGGGTCATCGAACAGCGGCGCGTCCACCGGCGCGTCATCGGCGCGGTTCTTCCGACCGACCCCGAAGCTGATGCTGTCCGCGATCTCGTCGGCCAACGCCCGCAGCGCCTTGCCCTGCCTGCCGGGATTGGCGCCGAGGGCCTCGAGGGTCAGGTCGGTGCGGATGGCGGCGTTGCCGCAGGCGATGTCAAAGCCCACGCCCACCACCGAGACCTGGTCGCGGTAGGCCGCCACGCCACCGATGGGCATGACGTAGCCCACGTGGCCGTCGGCCATGAGGGCCACCTTCCGCGCCCGCTCCGCCACCTTGCGCAGCTGGAGCAGGGTGTTCTCGTCGTGCATCCCGAAGACCTGCATGCCACCTCCTGCCGCCTCCCCGCCAGCGGGGGATGCGGGAATCGGGGTGCGGGAAGCGGATGACCCTCGCGGGCGTCCGCCCCCGTTCCCCTGGGAATCTTACTCCTCTTCTTCATCCAGCCGCCGGCGGAAGGTCCGCTCGGCGGCCCGGTTCTCGGCGTAGCACTGGCTCACCGAGCGCACCTGGTCGGCGCGGATCCGGATCCTGGCGCCCGTCAGGTCCACGAACGTGATCCACCGGGGCGCGAGCCACCGGGCCAGCTGGTGCTCGATCGCCCGGGCCATCGTGGCCGAGACGGACCAGTGCCCGCACTCCGCGCAGACCAGGAAGTAGTCCGTGTTCATCCGGGCTTCCTGGGTTGGCGTGGGTCCTACACGGGCAGCAGTTCGGCGTGTGCCACCGGACGCGCGCGGGCCGTGCGGAGCAGCGGGTAGACCGCACGCTCCGCGGCGCGGATCGCGAACGAGGGCTCGTAGCGATCCTCCGGCGTCTCGAGCAGCAGGAGACGGATATCCAGCATGGGCCCTCCTTTCGCGTGGGGGGGCAGGAGTGGCGCGGCGGACGGGGTCCACCCGTGCCGGGAGTCGCGTGCCCGTGGTCCGCGTGGCCACCGGCCGCCGGCCACCCCTGCCCCATGAATGCAGATCGCCCCACCCGTGACCGGCACAGGTGGGGCGATCTGCCCTCGCGAACGCGACCGAATGGGTCAGTCCGCCGAGGTCACCTGGGTGCCGTGGATTCTGTTCGTGCCTGCATCGGCCGCAGCACTCTGGCCGCGCGGGAACGCGGCCGGGGCCGCGCCTTGCACGTCAGGGTACCGCGCGATGGTCTTCGATCCGCCGAATGTCATGCCTGCCTCAGGTACCGGAAAAAAAGAAAGTCGCGTCTCCGGGGCGGGTGTCCCGCCTCGATGATGAGGCGGCGGGACACGATGCCATCGGGACGCGACTCCCAAGCGGGGCCAACTATACGAACGCGGCCACGCGCTGTCAATAGTTGTTCTGGCTCAGTGGCCGGCGGTATCCACGGTGAGCGAGAAGCCGTTGGCGCCCGCCTGCATCCGGACCACGTCGCGCCCGTTCTTGTCCCGCACCCGAAGCATGGCGCCGGCGGAATCCGCCAGCAACCGCACCAGACTGCGCCCGAATTCATCGTTGACCTTGATGTTGGCGCCATGCTGGTCGGCGAAGAGCTGCACCAGCTCCCCCTGGTCGCCGGTGGCCTCGACCTGGACCTTGCCGCCGAGATCCGCGTGCAGCTCGAAGGGATCGCCCTCTCGGAGGCCGGCCTCGGCGTCGCGCGTGACCATCACCCGGCGCACCAGGCCCGAGGGTTCGAAGGTCACCTCACCGAGACTCACCCGGCCCTGCTCGCTCGTGGCGCAGCGGAAGCCGCGCTCGATGTCCATGTCGCGCCCGCCCTCGGGCTCGAGCACGCAGCCCTGCAGGGTGCGCCCGGCCGTCGGCGAGGTGAGGACCACCGTGGCGTTGAGCTCGGGCAGTTCCCCCGCCCGGGCCCGCCGGACCGCCACCTGCCGTACGGTGCCCACGGCTTCACCGTTGAGCCGGAAGGGCATCTCCGCGCGCGCGGCGCCCTCACTGGTCCAGACCGCGGCATGCTGCACCGCGCTGGCGATGGCGTGCCCGGTGGCGGCCTTGGCCTGCCGCCCGAGGGTGATGAGCAGCATGCCGACGGCAAAGACGCCGAGGGCGCCGAGACCGATCCTGGACCAGAGGCTCTTCATGGGTCCTCCCTGAAACGTGCGATGGGGCGGGATACTTGGCGCCCTACGGCCCCCCCTGAGGGACAGTTTCAGGCTGGGACGGCCACCCGGGCCAGCTCGCGGGCCAGGAAGTCCCGGGCGGGGCCGGTCTCGGTGAGGGCCAGCGCGCAGGTGAGCGCGACATGCGCCAGGTCCCGCCGCCCGCCGGCGGCAAGCAGCCGGCCCCGTGCGGCGTGGTACCAGGGTGAACGTTTCAGCGCCGGGACACCCGACAGCACCTCGAGCTCCGCGAATCCGACGGCGGCACCGCGCAGCTCGCCGAGTGCGACCGCGCGATTGAGCCGGACCACCGGGGAGTCCTCGAGCTGGAGCAGCTTGTCATACGCGGCGACGATCCGCCCCCAGTCGGTCTCCCCGAACGACGGCGCCGCGGCGTGCAGCGCGGCGATCTCGGCCTCGAGGTGCAGGCGGGTGACCGGATCCCCGCCGATGGCGGACTGCAGGTGCCGGAAGCCGGCGGCCACCAGGCGGGGATCCCAGCGGGTGCGGTCCTGGTCCGGCAGCAGGATCAGCTGCCCGCCATCGGCGCGCGCCGGCAGCCGCGCGGCGAGCAGGCAGGTGAGCCCGGCGAGCGCATGGGTGGTGGAGCCGCGGGTCGACGGGTGCGTGGCGAGCGCCGTGGCCAGTCGCAGCGCCTCCGCACAGAGATCGAGCCGAATCGGGTCGGGGCCCCGGGTCGGGGCGAATCCCTCGTTGAAGATGAGGTAGACCACCTCCACCGCCGCCGGGAGCGCGGCGGCGAGGGCGGCGCCATCGGAGCGCAGCGCCACCAGCTCCGGTGCCGCGCGGAGACTCCGCTTGGCCCGCACCAGCCGCTGCGCCACCGTGGCATCCTCGAGCAGCAACGCCCGCGCAATCTCGCGTGCACTCAGGCCCGCGATCACGTTGAGCGCGAGCGGCACCCCCACCTCACGGGGCAGCGGCAGCGCGGCGCAGGTGACGAGCAGGGCGAGCAGGTCGTCCGGCACGTCGGTCTCGCCGGGCGTGGCGAGCGCCGCCTCCGCCGCCAGCGCGGGCTCCAGGCGCTGGGCGGTGGACTCGTGCCGCACCCGGTCGAGGGCACGGCGCCACGCCGCCTGGTACAGCCACGCCGCGGGATCGGCGGGCACGCCCGCGAAGGGCCAGGTCCGGAGCGCGGCAAGCAGCGCGTCCTGGGTGGCGTCCTCGGCCAGGTCGAACCGTTCCGGCCCCAGCCGGCCCACGAGCGCGGCGACCACCCGCCCGTAGGCGTGCCGGAACAGGTCGGCCACCAGGCCGGCGATCGGTTCAGTCGTGCTCACCGATCTCCACCTCGCGGACCTCCACCCAGCCGTTGTCGACGTGGGGGCAGTCCCGCGCGATGGCCAGCGCGCCGGCGAGGTCCGGCGCCACGACAACGAAGTAGCCTCCGACCACGTCCTTGGTCTCGGTGAAGGGACCGTCCGTGACCCGCCCCGCAGCGTCGCGGCCCACGCGCCGGCCCACCCCGTCCCGCAGCTTCACCCCGGCGGTGAGCTTCCCGGCTTCCGCCATGCGGCGGGTCCAGTCGGCGTAGCGCGCGACGATGGCCTGCATGTCGGCCGGGGAGAGCTCGGCGAAGGTGGCAGGATCCTCGTGCAGCAGCAGGAGGTAGGATGGCACGATCGGCTCCAGGAAGGGGGTTCGCGACCGCCCCCGTGGCGGCCGCTCACCCTACAGACGGGCGAGCGGGCACCCGCTCGACAGCCCGGTCAGCGGGAGGGGGCCGGGAGGGCGGCGAGGTTCATGGCCGCGCGGAGCGCCTGGAATCGGGGCTCGTCCCAGATCGGGGCAAACCATGAGACGTTGAGCGGCGCGGAGTAGAGCATGCCGTCGCGCGCCGCGTAAGCGCGCTCCAGCCAGTCGAGGGCGGCGGCGCGCTCCCCGAGACTCACCAGTCCGATGGCCACCGAGGTGGGCGACGCCTTCCCCGCCCGCCCCGCAGCCTCGAGCTCCCGCAGGAGCTGCTGCGCCCGGGAACGGTCACCGGCGCCGGCCACGGCCGCCACGTGCACGCCCCCGAAGGGATTCTGCGGCGCCAGGCGCATGGCCTCCTCGAGGGGCTGGACCGCCTGCGCCGGCTCGCCCGCCCAGAGATGGGTCGAGCCGAGGAAGGCGTACCCGGTCCACAGGCCCGGGGCGAGCGCGATGGCGCGCCGTCCGACGGCCGCGGCGGAGTCGTGCTGCCCGGCGAGGGCAAGCAGGTAGCCCAGCTCCCCGGTGATGATGGGCGACATCGGATCGATGCGCGCCGCCGCCTGCATCGCGGCCACGGCGTCGGCGGGACGGCCCACGCTGGCGTACAGCTCGCCGAGCCACTGGTGGGCGGAGGCATAGGTCGAGTCGGCGGCGATGGCGCGGCGGAGCGCGGTCTCCGCATCGCTCCAGCGCCCGAGCGTCTTGTAGAGCTGGCCGCGGGCGGCGTGCGCGTCGGCGAGGGTGCTGTCGAGCGCGAGGGCGCGGCCTGCGGCGCGCTCGACGATGGGCAGCACCGAGTCCACGGGGGTGGGCCCGTAGACCGGCAGCAGGCCGAGGGCATCGGCCAGGCCGGCCCAGGCACGGGCAAAGGAGGAATCGCGCGCGATGGCCTGCTCGAAGTACCCCGCGGCGAGTCGCAGCGACGCCTCGCCCCGCTGGCGCCAGTGGAAACGGCCCTTGAGGAACAGATCGTAGGCCGCCATGTCGCCGGTGGCTCGGGTGGCCACGGGCGCGGCCGGCTCGAAGGCCACCTCGAGCGCGCTGGCGATGGCGCGGCCGACCTCCTCCTGCACCTGGAAGACGTCCGTCACCTCGCGCTCGTAGCTCTCGGCCCAGCGCACCAGGCCGTCCGACGCGCTGGTGAGCTGCACCGCCACGCGGACCCGGTCCCCGCCGCGGCGCACCGAGCCGGCCAGCACGTTGGCGACGCCAAGCTGGCGGGCCACCTCGCGCACATCGGCGCCGCGCCCGCGCATCGCGAAGGCGGAGGTGGACGAGGCCACCCGGAGGCTCGGCACCCGCGAGAGGGCGATGGTCAGCTCCTCGGTGATGCCGTCGGCGAAGTAGGCGTCGGCGGAGTCGCCGCCGCTCAGGGTGAGCGGGAGCACGGCGAGCGAATTGGGCGGGACACCGCCGGCCGGCGCATCCCGGCGCCCGAGCATCCACCAGGCGAGGGCCAGGCCGAGCCCGGCGACGCCCACCAGTGCCGGCAGGCGCCAGCGCGGCGCGGGCGCGACGACCGCGACGGGGCCGCTGCCCGTGAAGGCAGTATCCAGGTCGGCGACGACCTCGTCGGCCGTGGCGGGGCGCTGGGCCGGATCCTTGGCCAGGCAGCGATGCACCAGCGCGGCGAGCGCCGGCGGCACCCCGGGCACCAGCGACGCCAGCGGCTCCGGTTCACGGGCCACGATGGCGGTGAGCAGCTCGCGTGGAGGGAGCCCCGCGAAGGGGGCGCGGCCGGCGAGCATCTCGTAAGCCATGGCGCCGAAGGAGTAGAGGTCGGCGCGGTGATCCGTGGACGGATCGGCGGCGGCCTGCTCCGGGGCCATGTACCCGAGGGTGCCGAGCGAGGTGCCAAGCGCGGTGAGCGGCGCGCCACCCGAGGCCGTGGGCGCGACCGGCCGCTCGTGGCCGGCGGAGAGCGCCTTGGCCACGCCGAAGTCGGTGACCATCGCCGCGCCGCCGGAGAGCAGCACGTTGTCGGGCTTGATGTCGCGGTGGACCACGCCGCGGGCGTGGGCAAAGGCGAGCGCCCGCGCGGCATCGCGCAGGATCGGCACCGCTTCCCGGGGCGGGATGGTGCCGCGCTGCTCCAGGGCGGCGCGCAGCGACTCGCCAGCCACGAACGGCATGGTGTAATAGGGGAGCTCCCCCAGCACGCCGGTGCCGAGCACGGTGACGATGTTGGGGTGCTGCAGCTGGGCGGAGAGCTGCACCTCCTGCTCGAAGCGCTCGCGGTTCACCCCGGCGGCCAGCTCCGGTGCGAGCACCTTGGCCACGATCCGCCGGCCGAGGGTCCGGTCCAGCGCCAGGAAGACGCGCGACATGCCACCGCCACCCAGCTCCCGTTCGACGGAATACTGGGCGCCAAGGGACTGCTGCAGGGCGTCGCGGAGGTCCATGGGGTCCTGGTGAGACAGCCGGCCGGGGCGAAGGGTTGCCTAGAGCTGCCCGTCGAGGCCGAGCTGGTGGTAGTAGTGCACCACCTCGTCCTGGTGCTCGAGCAGCCAGTCGATCGTGGGCTCGCGGCGCATCGCCTTGCGGAGCGCCTTGGCGGTGGCCTCGCGATGGGTCTGGAAGAGGACCTTGTGGTCGAAGTCCGGCGCGTCGAGCACGGCGGGGTCGAGCCACACCGCGATGATGATGCCCAGCTCCTCCACCCGGTCCTTCGGGATGTCCCCGCTGCGCACCGCGTCGAGCACCCCGTTGGCGATCGCCGCCTGCACCGTGCCCATGAAGATGTTGGTGTAGCGGCTGTCGTCCACCGTCACCTTGCTCACCATCAGGGTGGCGGGCTTCACCTGGACGTCACTGTTGAGGATGGCGAAGACCCTGGTGTGGCCCTTGACCTGGTCCCCCACCAGCGTGGCGAGCGCGGTCCCCACCGGTCCATCGAGTTCGCCGATGACCACTTCCGGCTCGGCGGCAGACCAGGACGGCTCGGCCTCGACAAGGGCTTCACCGGTGCGGAGGACGATGCGCTGGGACATGGAGGGTCCTGGAAGACGGGAAACGGGAAACGGGAAACGGGAAGCAGAAGCCCAGAAATGGTAGTGGGGAAGAGGGAAGAGGGAAGAGGGAAGAGGGAGGGGGGAAGGGGCGCGGGGGACGGCGTGGTTCCGTCCCCCGGCCCGCACGACCGGTTACTTGAGGCGCGGCTTGGTGCTGCGCGGCGCGGCCTGGCACTCGGGCCAGGCCGTGGGGATGGGCCGGCGCGGTCCACGGGTGGTGTCGGCCCGGGCCCGTTCGGCGAGGGCCGCCAGGTCCACGCGCTCCCGGGTGACGGTCGCGCTGTCTTCCGCGGCCATGTAGGCGAGCATCGCGGCGAGGGTCGCGGTGGCGCGCAGGTCGTCGAAGACCACCTTGTCGTAGGTGTCGCGGTTGGTGTGCCAGGTATAGCTGCCGTAGTCCCAGCCGTGGGCACCGAGGCTGGTGGCCGGGAGGCCCCAGCAGGCAAAGGAGGCGTCGTCGCTCCCGCCGCCCGAGGGGAACCCGGGACCGCTGAAGGTGATCGGCTTGCGCAGCTCCTCCGGCAGCCGGGCGAGCCAGCCTTCCAGGTGGCGGGCCAGGTCAGGGAGGCCCGCCGCGCCGAGCCGGACGATGCGCCCGGTGCCGTTGTCCTGGTTGAGCAGCACCTGCAGCCCCTCACGCACCTCGGGGTGGTCCTCGCTGAAGGCGCGGGAGCCGACCAGGCCGTTCTCCTCCGAGGTCCAGTGGCCCACGAGGATGGTGCGGCTGGGCCGGGGGAGCACCTGCTTGAGGATCCGCATGGCCTCCATCATCACCACGGTGCCGGTGCCGTTATCGGTGGCGCCGGAGCTGCCGTCCCACGAATCGAAGTGGGCCGAGAGCATCACGTACTCTCCCGCCCGGCTGGTCCCGGGGATCACGGCCACGGTGTTGAACACCGGCTGCTCGCCCAGCAGCTCGGCGTCGAGATTGAGGCGCAGCTTCGGGCCCTGGTGGCGCTCGGTGAGGCGGTATACCAGCCCGTAGTCCTCGCAGGACAGTGCGACGGCGGGAGCACGGGTGTTGTAGGTATCGAAGATCTCGATGGTGCCCCAGGCGTCCTTGGGACGGCTGGTGATCATGCCGGCGATGCCGGCCTGCTCCAGGCGGAGGCCGAGTTCTCCGGTGCCGAGCGCCAGGCTGTAGCCGGTGCCACGGACGCTCGGGCCGGCCCACTCCCGGCGGGCCTGCGCCCGCAGGCTGTCCATCCGTACCTTCGCGTCCGGGGTGGCGTTCTTCTCCCAGTTCTCCACCGGGCGGCAGGTGGGCTGCGGCGCCGACACCAGCACGAACTTGCCCCGCGCCTGCGGCAGCCAGCGGACGAACTCGGTGCTGTCGGCGAATCGGGGGAGGATGACCGTCGTGGCGGTGAGGTCCTTCTTCCGGGTGCCGGGGCTGAAGCCCAGCATGGTGCCCTCGAGGGAGCGCACCCGCGGCGCCACCAGGTCGATATGTGAGGTGCCCCGGCGCCAGCCCCGCCAGCTGCCGGCCCGCTCGTTCCGGGCGGTGATGCCCCAGCTGGTGTAGGTGCGCACCAGCCAGTCGTTGCCGCTCTTCTGGAGCGCGGTGCCGGTAAGGCGGGGCCCGATGGAGTCGAACAGCACCTGCGCCAGGGGCTCGGCGCGCGAGCTGTCCATGCCGAGGGTCCAGATGCGGCGGAGGGCCGGGTCGTCGGCGGTGAAGGTCTGGGCGGTGAGCGGGGCGCGCAGCCCGGTGAGGACGGCCAGCAGTGCGAGGCCGCGCACGAACAGTGGGCGCATGGCGTGGATCCGATTGGGGGATGAGCGGCGGGCCGGCAGACGCCGGCCCGTGGATGCTACGTGGCGGCGGCCGGCGGCGTTGAGCCGCCGGCCGGGGGCTAGCGGCCCTGGATGGTGGCCAGCACGGTCTGGAGGTTGAGCGTCCGGGACTGCTCCTGGATCTGCTCCTGCACCCGCGGGAAGAGGGTGCGGGCCTCCTCCTGGAAGCGGGCGAAGAGCGCGCGGAGGTCGGCGGCGCTGAGCGACCGTCCCTGCGCGTAGTACTGGCTGGCCACGTGCCCCAGGGCATAGGTCGACGCGAAGGTCACCGCCGCCCCCGCCGCGACGCCGGCGGCCCCGCCGATCATGCCGCCGAAGAGCCCCTTGGTGAGTCCGCCCAGCACCCCGCGGACCACGCCTTCCATGACCTGGGCCGCGGCCCCGATGCCGAGGGTGCCGGCCAGGTCCTTGATCTGGTTGGCGTCGAGCTGCTGGCCGTGCCGCTGCCCGATCTGGTACACCAGGCGGAGCTGCAGGGGGATGATCGCCATGGTGGCGAGGCGCTCGGGGAGGAGCTCGAGGGCGCCGGTGAGCATCGCCTGGCGCATGATGAGGTCATTGAGGTCGGGACTCGGGGGCGTGCCGCTGCCCACCTCGGGCGGAGCCGTGGGGCCGGCGTTCCCCTCGATGCCGAGCGCGGCGCGGAGCTCGTCGAGGAAGCGCTGCTCCGCCTCGGAGGCGGGGCCATCGGCGTGGCAGGCCACCAGCGCGGTCTGGTAGGCCAGGCGGCGAGCCGGCTCGTCGGAGAGCTGGCGGGCCAGCTCGGCGGGGCGCACGGTGCCTTCCGCGATCTCGCGGGCGAGGGCGTCGAGGTCGGTGATGCCGGCGGCGTCGGCGACGGCGCGGAGCGCGGAGGTCTCGCGGGGATCCTCGCGGCCATCGGCGAGGGCGGCGGCGAGGGCGATGGTGACGATGAGCTTCTGGTCGGTGGCGTTCATGGGGCACTCCGGTGGACCGCAGCGATCAGCATGGCCGAGGGGGAAGAATAACGCGACCCTGGCGCGCGGTCACGGCGGGCGAGGGGGCGGCGTGGTCAGGGGGTCTCTGGGCCGGGGAGGGGCGGGCGGCGGAGCAGGCGCAGGCCCGTGGCCTGTGGTGTGGCCGCCGCAGTCTGGCGTTCTCGCGAGAATCCCTCCTTTATGGTGACAATTTCGTCGGAATGGGCGGGCGCGGCGACCGCGACTTTCTGAGGCCCCGCACGACCCCTGGGAGCGGTCGGAGGTCCTTGCAATGCATAAAGATACCTTCATGTGCACCTCACTCGAACTGCCGGAGGTGGTGGAGAATGCCTCTTGACGGTCCCGGTATCGGCCGGAATATTGGCTGCCGCGTGGGCGACGGTCTTGGAGCACCACTCCGTTTTTGGCCCCCCCGATTGCCCACGTTTCCTAGACGCGATCCTGCCTCGCCCGCCCCCGGGGTGGCCGCCCCGGGCCGCATCGATGCAGCCATCCGCCTGCCTCCCGAACGCGTGGACCACATGCGGGCATGCCCGACCCGTGGACAGCACAGGCTGGTGCCAGGCAGCGCCCCGAGGCGCTGGCTGCGCTCCGGGCCACCCCGACATTGGTTGTTCCCATGCTCCGGCCCGGTGGCCGGGGCTTTTTGTTGTTGAACGTTCCTGAAAGGAAGCGCGCGACTATGAATCGGCCAAGGCACATGTTAGGCGTGCTCATGGCGGCACTCTGGCTCACGCCCCTCGCTGCGCAGCAGACGACGGGCGGGCTGCGCGGGCACATCACCGACGAGGCGTCGCAGCGCCCGGTGGCGGGCGCGACGGTCTCGGTGGGCGGCCGCACCACCCTGTCCCGGGAGGACGGGACCTACCAGCTGATGGGCGTGCCGGCCGGGGAGGACTCGGTGCGGGTGCGGATGATCGGATACGCGCCCGCGGTGCGGGCGGTGAGCCTGGCGGCGGGGGAGATCGCCGACCTCGACATCGCGCTCACGGCGCAGGCGGTGGACCTCTCCGAGATGGTGGTGATCGGCTACGGTGAGCAGCAGGCGGGCAACATCATCGGCGCGGTCACCAGCGTCACCTCCGAGAGCTTCAACACCGGCCGGATCATCACCCCGACCGAGCTCATCCAGAGCAAGGCGGCGGGCGTGCAGGTGGTCGAGAACAACGAGCCGGGCGGCGGCACGACCATCCGGATCCGCGGCGCGACCTCCATCAACGCGAGCAGCGACCCGCTGATCGTGGTCGACGGCATGCCGCTCGGCACCGGCTCGGGCAGCGGCGTCAGCGTGGGCCGCGACGCGCTCAACTTCCTCAACACCCAGGACATCGAGAGCATCACGGTGCTGCGCGACGCCTCGGCGGCCGCGATCTACGGCGCCAACGCCGCCAACGGCGTGGTGATCATCACCACCAAGACGGGCAAGGGCCGCACCTCGCCGCGGTTCGAGTACAGCGGCAGCGTCTCGGCGTCGAGCATCACCAAGACGCCCTCGATGCTCAACGCGGCGCAGTTCCGCGCGGCGGTCACCCAGTACGCCCCGGGCAACGTGGCGCAGCTGCAGACCGCGAACACCGACTGGTTCGACCTGGTGAGCCGCACCGGCTACGGACAGGAGCAGAACTTCGCCCTGAGCGGCGCCGGGAACAGCTCCAACTACCGGCTGTCGTTCAACTACCTGGACCAGGACGGCATCATCCAGGGGACCACCGCCAAGCGGATCGGCCTCGGCATCAACTACAACCAGCTGCTGCTGGACGACCGGCTGAGCATCAAGACGAACCTGCGCGGCAGCCGGCAGGAGGACAAGTTCACGCCGGGCGGCGTGGTCTCGAACGCGGCGCAGTACGGCCCGACCCAGCCGGTGAAGGACAGCCTGTCGTCGACCGGCTTCTTCGAGTGGACCGGCGGCATCCAGTCGGCCGACAACCCGGTGGCGATCCTCAGCCTGGCGCGGGACGAGGCCACCACGTATCGCGGCATCGGCAACGTGCAGGGCGGGTACCGCCTGCCGTGGATCGAGGGTCTCGAGGCCAACGTGAACGTGGGCTTCGACGTGACCAAGGCCGACCGGGTGCAGTTCAACCCGAGCGTGATGCACAGCGAGACCAAGAACTCGCACTTCGGCAACTACTTCCGGCAGAACCCGACCCAGCAGAACGCGCTGGCCGAGGCGTACCTCAACTACGCCGTGCCGCGGCAGGTGGGCCCCGGGGCGCTGGACCTGACCGGCGGCTACTCGTTCGCCAAGTCGCACGCGGAGTTCCCGACGGTCCAGGCCGAGAGCCTGAGCACCGACCTGCTGGGCACCGACGGCGTGCCGTCGGCCAAGACCACCACGGCCCGGCTGTTCGTCACCGACGCGCGGCTCATCTCGCTGTTCGGGCGGGCCAACTACAACGTCAACGACCGGTACCTGGCGGCCTTCACGCTGCGGCGGGACGGCTCGTCGCGGTTCGGCAGCGGCAACCAGTGGGGCACGTTCCCCTCGGTGGCGCTGGCGTGGCGCCTGTCGGAGGAGTCGTTCCTGAAGGGGCGGTACAGCCTGTCGGACCTCAAGCTGCGGGGCTCGTGGGCGCGGACCGGCAACCAGTCGTTCGGCGACTACCTGTTCCAGTCCACCTACACGGTGGGCGACGCGCAGTCGCAGTACTGGATGGGCAACGGGTTCGTGACCACCATCCGGCCGAGCGCGGTGGACCCGAACATCAAGTGGGAGGCCACCCGGTCGTTCAACCTGGGCCTCGACTTCGGGTTCAGCAACCAGCGCTTCACCGGCACGGTCGACTGGTATGACAAGAAGACGACCGACCTGATCTTCTCGGTCCCGGCGGCGGCCGGCACGGTGCCGGGCGACTTCGTCACCACCAACATCGGCAGCATGCGCAACCGCGGCCTCGAGTTCACCCTGAGCGCCAAGGTGCTGCAGGGCAGCGCCGAGAACCGCAACGGCCTGCGCTGGACGGCCGACGTGACCGCGGCGCACAACAGCAACGAACTGCTCACCATCACCCCGTTCGGCGGCGCCGCGCAGCAGATCCTCACCGGCGGCATCGCCGGCGGCGTGGGCCAGACCATCCAGGTGCTGCGCCCGGGCGAGGCGGTCAACTCATTCTACGTGTACAAGCAGCTGTACCAGAACGGCAAGCCGGTCGAGGGGTCGTACAAGGACCTGAACAACGACGGCGTGATCAACCAGAACGACCGCCGGCCGTTCCACGACCCGGCGCCGAAGTGGATCCTGGGGCACTCGTCGTACCTGACCTACGGCAAGTTCGACGCGAGCTTCACGCTGCGGGCCTACCTGGGCAACTACGTGTACAACAACGTGGCGTCCAACCTCGGCACCTACTCCGAGGTGACCCGCGGCTCGCCGTACAACCTGCACTCGTCCGTGCTGGAGACCGACTTCACCACGCAGCAGCTCTTCTCGGACTACTATATTGAGAAGGCGTCGTTCCTGCGGATGGACAACATCACGGTGGGGTACTCCTTCGACCTCCGGGGGCAGTCGGCCCGGGTGTACGGCACGCTGCAGAACGCCTTCACCATCACCGGCTACAGCGGGGTGGACCCGACGGCGGGCCTCAACGGCATCGACAACAATCTCTATCCGCGCTCGCGCACCTTCAGCGGTGGCCTGAGCCTCCGCTTCTAGGCGCCCGACCGGAACCCTGAACCCTCGACAAGGGACTGAGACATGAATCGCACGTTACGCGCGATGCTCGCCGGAACCGCCACCGTGCTCTGCG
Source organism: Gemmatimonadota bacterium (assembly GCA_016713785.1). Taxonomy (NCBI): domain Bacteria; kingdom Pseudomonadati; phylum Gemmatimonadota; species Gemmatimonadota bacterium. The sequence goes on from JADJOM010000001.1 coordinate 698,597, forward strand.
CGGGGCTGGCCGGCTGCACCGACCCGACGGTTTCGCCGTCCAGCACGGTGACCGAAGAGAACATCTTCAAGGACCCGGCCTCGTACCAGGCCTTCCTGGCCAAGATCTACGCCGGGTTCTCGACCACCGGCCAGCAGGGCCCGGCCGGCAACAAGGACATCCAGACGATCAGCGACGAGGGCTTCTCCCAGTACATGCGGCTCTACTGGGAACACCAGGAGCTCTCGAGCGACGAGGCGGTGCTGGCCTGGGGTGACGGAGCCGTGCAGGAGTTCAACGGCCAGGCCTGGGGCTCCAGCAACGACTTCCTGGGGGCGATGTTCGCCCGGATCTACCTGGAGGTGGGGTGGACCAACGAGTTCCTGAAGCAGACCACGGACGGGCTGCTGACGGAGCGCGGGGTGAGCGCCGGCCTCAAGGCGCAGATCCAGCAGTTCCGGGCCGAGGCGCGCTTCCTCCGGGCGCTGGCGTACTGGCACGGGGTGGACCTGTTCGGGCCGATCCCGGTGGTGACGGTGAACAACCCGACGCCCCCCAAGCAGAACACCCGGCAGGAGGTGTACGACTTCATCGTGAGCGAGCTGATCGCGATCCAGCCGGACCTCCCGTCGGCGGGCGCGGGCACCTACGGCCGCGCCACGAAGGAGGCGGCGTCCATGCTGCTCGCCAAGGTGTACATGAACGCCGAGGTCTACACCGGCACGCCGCACTACGACCTGGCGCTGGCCGAACTCAGCAACGTGATCGCCGGGCCGTTCTCCCTGGATCCGAGCTACGACCACCTGTTCCAGGCGGACAACCACACCTCCCCGGAGATCATCTTCCCGATCGTCCAGGACGGGATCCACAGCAAGAGCTACGGCGGCACCACGTTCCTGATCCACGCCTCCTGTGGCAACGCGATGGACCCGGCCGACTACGGGGTGGACGGCTGCTGGTGGGGGCTGCGGCTCAAGCCCGAGGCGTACAACCGCTCGGTGGGCGATCCGCGTGCCGCGTTCTTCTACAACGACACGACGACCCAGTCGATCGCCATCGCGAGCCTGACGAACTTCGCCAACGGCATCCCGGCGCCCAAGTTCACCAACATCAAGTCAACCGGCGGCCAGGGCTCGGACGCGGCCTTCCCGGACACCGACTTCCCGATGTTCCGCCTGGGTGACGCCTACCTGATGTACGCCGAGGCGGTGCTGCGCGGCGGCGGCGGGAACAGCGGCACGGCGCTGGGCTACGTCAACGCCCTGCGGCAGCGGGCGTACGGCGACAACAGCGGCGACATCACCCTCGGCCAGATGGACCTCCAGTTCATCCTGGATGAGCGGGGCCGGGAGCTGCTGTGGGAAGGTCACCGCCGCACCGACCTGGTCCGCTACGGGCAGTTCACCGGCGGGACGTACATCTGGTCGTGGAAGGGGAACGTGCAGGCCGGCACCTCGACGCCGGACCACCTGAACCTGTACCCGATCCCGGCCTCCCAGCTGTCGGCCAACCCGAACCTGACGCAGAACCCGGGCTACTAGGCCGGGCCGCACCGCAGTGGAACCAACCCGCGGCTTCGCCGTTTCGGCGGTGAAGCCGCGGGGCTTTCCCCCTCCCCGGGCCGCACCATGACCCCTGCACCTCGCCCCTTCCGCACCGGGCTGCTGGCCCTGGCCCTCGTGGCCTGCGGCGACGGGCCCACCGATGCCCACGGCAACCCCAACCCGCCGCCCCCCCGCCCCACCGTGCCGGCCACCTGGCGCGCCAGCGGCCACATGGCCGCCGGCGACGTGATGGTGCACCTCTTCGACTGGCGCTGGGCCGACATCGCCACGGAGTGCGAGAACGTGCTCGGCCCGTCGGGCTTCCGGGCCGTGCAGGTCTCGCCGCCGCAGGAACACAGCATCGTCCCCACCCACGACTGGAGCGAGCGCTACCAGCCGGTGAGCTACAGCCTGGCCCGCAGCCGCTCCGGCACCGAGGCCGACTTCACGGACATGGTGGCCAGGTGCCATGCGGTGGGCGTGGACATCATCGTGGATGCGGTGATCAACCACATGACCAACTTCCCGAGCCCCGGCACGGGGAGTAACGGCACCGCCTACAGCAAGTACGACTATCCCGGCCTCTACACCCAGGCCGACTTCCACCCGCCCTGCACGGTGGGCAACTACCAGAGCGCGGCGAACGTCCAGGACTGCGAGCTGTTCTCGCTGCCGGACCTGGCGACCGACCGGCCCGGCGTGCGGCGGGCCATCGCCGACTACCTGCTGGCCCTGGCCCGGATGGGCGTGGCCGGCTACCGCGTCGACGCCGCCAAGCACATCCAGCAGGCGGACCTCGACGCCATCCTCGACACCGTCAACGTGACCCTGCAGGGCGAGGGCCGTCCCCTGCCCTACGTGTACCTCGAGGTGAGCGGCGCCTCGGGCGAGGCGATCGGCGAGGGCGACTACTTCGGGATCGGTTACTCCTCGGGCGGGGCGGCCGACATCACCGAGTTCACCTTCCTGGGCACCGGGAACAAGTTCCTGGGGACGAACGGCGAGCATGTGTCGCAGCTCAACCCGGCCGGGCCGGCGGGATCGCAGTTCTCGGAGCTGGCCTGGGGCATCATGCCGACCGGCAAGGCGCTGGTGTTCCTGCAGAACCACGACACCCAGCACGGCTGCGGGCTCGACTACCGCGACGGCGACGTGTTCCGGCTGGCCAACGTCTGGATGCTGGCCGAGCCGTACGGCTACCCGCTGGTGCTCTCGAGCTTTGCGTTCAGCTGCCCCGGGGGAAACAGCATGGGGCCGCCGTCGGACGCGGACGGCTGGACCCTGCCGGTGACCTGCGCCGGCAGCCTGGAGGCCGCCGCGATCGGGCAGTGGGTGTGCGAACACCGGGACCCGGCGATCCGCTCGATGGTGGCATTCCGGCGGGCCGTGGCCGGCACCGGCGTGACCCACTGGTGGGACAACGGCGCCAACGCGATCGCCTTTGCACGGGGCACACTGGGCTTCGTGGCCATCAACCGCGAGGTCGACAGCCTGCAGGTGGCCCTGCCCACCGGACTGGTACCCGGTACCTACTGCGACCGGTTGACCGGCGGCCGGACCGGCGCCAGCTGCGCGGGAGCGAGCCTCGTGGTGGATTCCACGGGGTCGGCGCCGGTGCTCCTGGCCCCGATGCGGGCGGTGGCGGTGGACACGGGGACGAAGCTCTGAGGCTGGGCAGAGGGGAAGCGGGAAGCGGGAAGCGGGAAGCGGGAAACGGGAAGCGGCGACCGAGCCCCGTGGGGGAGCGGCGAAGCCGCGACCCGGGGGGCGAGGGAGCGCGGGAAGCGGGCACGCCAACGATCGGTTCAGGAGACGGCACGGATGCGCATGCACGATTCACTGGTCGCCGGGGCAGTGGCCCTCGCCACCATGGCGGGGCCCCTCGGGGCCCAGGCGCTGGCCCCGGACACGTCGTGGGTGCGCCGAAGCGCCCTGTACGAGGTGTTCGTCCAGGATTTCTCGCCCTCCGGTGACTTCCGCGGGGTGATCGAGGGCCTCGACCGGATCGAGTCGGCGGGTGCCGACGTGGTATGGCTCATGCCCATCCACCCGATCGGCGAGAAGAACCGCAAGGGGACCCTCGGCTCCCCTTACGCCCCGCGCGACTACCGCGCCATCAACCCCGCCTACGGCACCGCGGAGGACTTCCGCGCGCTGGTCGAGGCGGTGCACGCCCGGGGGATGAAGCTGATCCTGGACTGGGTGCCCGACCACACCTCGCCGGACCACCATTGGGTCATGGAACACCCCGACTACTACTTCCGCGACGCGCAGGGGGTGCCGATGGTGCCCCGGGACGCCGACGGCAAGCTGACCGACTGGACCGACGTGGCCCAGCTCGACTTCGGCAATCCGGCGCTGCGCCGGGAGATGACGGCCGCCATGCAATGGTGGCTCACCGAGTTCGGGATCGACGGCTACCGGGTGGACGTCGCCGGGTTCGTGCCGATCGGCTACTGGCGCGAGGCGCTGCCGGCCCTCCGCGCCGCGGTGCCCCGCCCCATCCTGCTGCTGGCCGAGTGGGGCGACCTCGCGCTGCACGGCGCGGGGTTCGACCTGACCTACGGCTGGGACGGCTACAAGCGGCTCAAGAAGGTCTGGAGCGGAGGCTCGGCCTCGGACTTTGTGCGCGACGAGATCGCCGACCTGCACCAGATGCCGCCCGGCGGCATGCGGCTGCGCTTCACCACCAACCACGACGAGACGGCGTGGGACAAGCCGCCGGGGGCCATCTTCGGCGCCGGCGCGGGGGCGCGGGCGGCCTTCGCCGCCACGGCGCTGCTGCCGGGCCGGCCGCTGCTCTACAACGGGCAGGAGGTGGAAAGCCCGCAGGCGCTGCCGCTGTTCGAGCGCGAGCTGGTGCAGTGGGACCAGCCACAGGCGGACAGCGCGCGGGCCTTCTACCGCCGGATCCTTGAACTGACCCGCACCCAGCCGGCGCTCATGCGCGGCGACTTCGTCTCGATCAGCACCGACGCGCCGTACGACGTGATCGCCTACCGGCGGGGCGGCATCGTGGTGCTGGTGAACCCGCGGCCCAAGGCGGTGCGGGTGCACGTGACCGGCATCGAGCTCGGGGGCCGCAAGGACCTGCTCACCGGCCGCACCCAGCGCGGCGACCACCTCACGCTCCCGCCGCATGGCATCCTCCTGCTGCAGTGACCGCCGAGCCGGCCGCCACCCCTGCCCACTGGTGATCCGATGATGCGCCCCGCGTCGGTCCTGTTGCTCTGCGCCACGCTCCTGGCCGCGCCCGCCGCCGGCCAGGGCACGCGCTGGTCGATGGATCCGGGCTGGCGCTTTACCAGGGGCGACCCCGCGGGCGCCGAGGCGCCCGGGTTCAATGACCGCGCGTGGCGCCGGGTCGACGTGCCGCACGACTGGAGCATCGAGGGCACCCCGACGGAGGACGCCCCGGGCGGCGGCCGGGTGGGGTACTTCCCCAACGGGGTCGGCTGGTATCGCAAGACCTTCCGGCTGCCGGCGGGCGCGCAGACCGGCGCCATCTGGCTCGAGTTCGACGGCGTCTACATGAACAGCGACGTCTGGCTCAACGGGGTGCACCTGGGCCGGCGGCCCTACGGGTACTCGAGCTTCGCGTACGACATCACCCGCCGGCTCCGCCCCGGCGAGAACGTCGTGGCGGTCCGGGTGGACAACTCCGCCGAGCCCAACTCCCGCTGGTACACGGGGAGCGGCATCTACCGCCACGTCTGGCTGCGCACCATGGCCCCGCTGCACCTGGGCCACTGGGGCACCTTCGTGACCACCCCGCGCGCCGACACGGCGGGCGCCGAGATCGCGGTGCGGACCCGGATCGAGAACGACGGGACCGTGCCACGCCGGGGCGTGCTGGCATCGGCCGTGGTCGGGCCCGGGGGCGGGCTGCTGACGCGGGTGGAGACACCGTTCTCGCTGGGTGCCGGGCAAACGCTGGAACTGGAGCAGACGCTGACCCTCGCCGCGCCGCGGCTCTGGTCGGTCGAGTCCCCGCACCTGTATATGCTGCGGTCGGTCATCTCGGATGGGGGCGCGCGCGCCTTCACTCATGACCTCGCGGACACCCCGTTCGGCATCCGGTCCACCGCCTGGGACGCCGACCGCGGTTTCCTGCTCAACGGCCGGCCGGTGAAGCTCCGCGGCGTGAACCTGCACCACGATGCCGGCGGCCTCGGCGCCGCGGTACCGGAACGGGTGTGGCTGGAGCGGCTCACCGCGCTCAAGGCGATGGGCGCCAACGCCATCCGCACCAGCCACAACCCGCCCGCGCCGGAGTTCCTGGACCTGTGCGATCGGCTGGGCTTCCTGGTCATGGCCGAGGCGTTCGACGAGTGGACCATCGGCAAGGTGCCCGAGGGCTACCACCGCTACTTTGCGGAGTGGTCGGAGCGCGACGTCACGGACTTCGTGCGACGGGACCGCAATCATCCGTCCATCGTGCTGTGGAGCGCGGGGAACGAGATCGGCGAGCAGGTCACGCCCGACGGCGTGGCGGTGCTGCAGCGGCTGCTCGACCTCTTCCACCGCGAGGACCCGACCCGGCCGGTGACCACCGGCAACGACAACATCGCCGCCGACGGACGGCCCGCCACGCTGCCCTTCCTCGAGGCCCTCGACATCGTGGGCTACAACTACGTGGACCGGTGGCGCGAGCGGCGGGAGCTCTACGCCGAGCCGGACCGCCACGACCACCCCGACTGGAAGATGATCGGCACCGAGAGCGGGACGATCTTCCAGTCGTTCGACGAGCAGTACTCGCTGGGGGACGATCCCGCGGTGCCGCGGCCGAACTACACCTCGGGGATGATCACCGCGGAGCGGCTGTGGAAGTGGGTTACGCTGCACGACTACTTCAGCGGCAACTTCATGTGGACCGGGATCGACTACCTGGGGGAGAGCACCTGGCCCTTCAAGGGATTCCCCTCGGGGGCGATGGACCTCACCGGCCTGCCGAAGGACATCTACTACCTGTACCAGAGCCTGTGGAGCACCGAGCCGGTGCTGCGGCTCTTCCCGCACTGGAACTGGCCGGGGCGCGAGGGCCAGGTGATCCCGGTGCTGGCCTACTCCAGCTGCAACATCGTGGAGCTCTTCCTCAACGGCCGCTCCCTGGGCGAGCAACGCAAGGAGTTCCCGGCGCCGGGCACCGCCGGGGGCTGGAACACCTACGCCGAGCCCCGGGTGCACCCGACCACGACCGACCTGCACTTCCGCTGGGACGTGCCCTACGAACCCGGGGTGCTGCGGGCGGTGGGCAAGCGGCGGGACGGCACGCCGGCCTGTGAGGCGGAGGTCCGCACTGCGGGGCCGGCCGCGGCGCTGCGGTTCATCGCGGCGCGCGACACCCTCACCACCACGCCCGGCGATGTGCTGCTGGCGCGGGTGGAGGTGGTGGACGCGGCGGGGGTGGTGGTGCCCACCGCCGGCCCGGAGGTGCGGGTGGCGGTGCGCGGGGGCACCCTGGTGACCCTGGACAACGCCGACCTGCAGGACCTCACGCCCTACGGCGGCGACCGGCGCCGGGTCTTCAGCGGGCGTGGCCTGGCGGTGGTACGCGCGGCCGGCCACGGCACGCTGACGGTCACCGCGACCACGGATGGCCTCGCTCCGGCTACCCTGACACTCCCCGTGGCCAGCGGCCCAGTGCCGCCGACGATCCCAGCCGTCGCGCCACGATGATCCGATCGGAAAGCCCCGCATGCGCCTGATCCCCGCGCTGGCCCTCGTGCTCCCCGCCCTGCTCGGCGTCCCCGCGAGCCTGCCGGCCCAGCGGCCAGCCACCCGTGCCGCGTACATCGATGGCGCGGGGGTGATGCGCTGGAAGGACGACCGCACCGAGGTGGCGCTGTTCGGCGCCAACTACGTGATCCACACCGCCAGCGACTACCGCGCGGCCGGGCACGCCGGCGGCGACCGCAAGGCGATGATCGACGAGGACATGGCGCAGTTTGCCCGGATGGGGTGGGACGGGCTCCGGCTGACGTTCTGGGGCGACTGGGAGTCGGCCGACAGCCTGGGCAACCTGCTGGCCACCGACCACCTGGACCTGCTCGACTGGCTGATCGCCCGCGCCCGCGCCCGGGGCATCTACATGCTGTTCAGCCCCATCCAGCTCTACAACGCCAAGTGGCCGGACGCCCTCGCAGACACCACCGCCCCCGGCTTCGGCCGGCGCTACCCGCGGGAGCGGATGGGCACCGACCCGGCGGCCATCGCCGCGCAGGTGACCTACCTGCGGCAGATCCTCAATCACGTGAATCCCTACACCGGGGTGGCCCTCAAGGACGAGCCGGCGTTCCTGTTCCTGGAGCTGGTGAACGAGCCGGTGCACCACCCGGACGACCTCGCGGGTTCGGTCCGCTACATCAACACCCTCACCGACGCGGTCCGCTCCACCGGCTGCCGCACCCCGATCTTCTACAACGTGAGCCAGGACTTCCGCATCGGCGAGGCGATCCGGCGTTCCAAGGCCCAGGGCATCACCTTCGGCTGGTACCCCTCCGCCTTGAACGCAGGCTACGAGCTCCCGGGCAACTTTCTGCGCGCCGTGGACGACTTCCCCGACATGCGCCGTCCCGAGCTGGCGCGGCTGCCGCGGATCGTCTACGAGTTCGACAGCCCCGACCTCCGCACCGGTACCATGTACCCGGCGATGGCACGCGCCTTCCGGGCGGTGGGGGCGCAGTTCGCGGCGATGTTCGCCTACGACATGCAGCGGACGGCCTCGCGCAACCTGGGGTGGCAGACCCACTACCTGAGCCTGGCCTACACCCCGCGGAAAGCGATGAGCGCCATCGTGGCCGCCGAGGCGATGAAGCGGCTCCCCCGCGGCCGGGACTACGGCCCCTACCCCGGCAACACCCGCTTCGGCGACTTCCACGTGTCGGCGGACGAGAACCTGGGCGAGCTGGTGGCGGCGGATGCCTTCCTCTACGCCGGCTCCACCCGGTCCGTGCCCCCCGACCCGGCGGCGCTGCGCCGCATCGCGGGGTACGGCTCGTCCCCGACGGTGACCTACGGTGGCGAGGGGATCTACTTCATGGACCGGGTGCGTGCCGGCCTGTGGCGCCTGGAGGTGTATCCCGACGCGGTACCGGTGCGGGACCCGTTCGAGCTGCCGCGACCGGACAAGATCGTCACCCGCGCCATCCGCCGCCCGTGGCCGATGACCGTGGCCCTGCCGGACCTGGGGCGGGGCTTCGCGGTGCAGTCCGTGACCCCCGGCAGCGGCGCGCCCACGCGGGCGGAGGATGGACGCTTCGTGGTGATGCCGGGCGTGTACCTGCTGAGCGCCGCCGGCCCGGTCGATATCGCCACGCTCCCGACCCACGTGGGCCAGGTGGGCATGACCGAGTACCACGCCCCGCCCGAGGACACCCTCCCCACCGTCGTGACGCCCCTCGCCCCGGCGGCGCTGCTGGCCGGCCGCGAGGCGGTGCTGCGCGCCCGGGTGGTGGATCCGACGCCGCCGGATTCGGCGCGGCTCTTCCTGCGGCGCACCGCGGGGGACTGGTACCACGCCTACCCCATGCAGCCGGCGGGCGGCTACGAGTACGCCGCCAGCATCCCCGGCGGGGAGCTGCGCGCGGGGCCCTACGAGTACGTGATCACGCTCTACCGTGACGGGAGGGCCACCACCTTTCCCGGCCACCGCGCCGCCCAGCCGTGGGACTGGAACTTCGGCGCGGAAGGATCCTGGCCCCTGCCGGTGGTGGATCCCGGCACCCCGCTCACGCTGTTCGATCCCGCCACCGACGTGCACCGTCTGGCCTTCACCCGCATCGGCGACGCGGGGCGGAGCGGGCGCTTCCAGGTGGGGCTCTCGCCGCGCACTGGGGGCACCGTCTTTCACCTGCCGCTGCCGGTGGACCGGAGCGGCTGGAGCCCGGAGGACTACACGGCGTCACTGGTGGTCGCCGACCGGGTGAGCGCCCGCGGAGAGGCGATCGCCGCCGCCACCCGCCTGCGCCTGCGGGCGCGTGGCCTCGGCGCCGGCCAGCGGCTGTACCTCACCCTGATGGAAGACGACGGCACCAGCTGGAGCGCGGCGGTGCCGCTCGACAGTGCCTGGGCCGAACTGGAGGTCCCCCTCGCGAGCCTTACCGTGGCGCGCGGCGTGCTCCTGCCGCAGGGGTTTCCGGGAGAGTGGAACTACTGGGTAGGACCGGCGGCGGGGCGGGGCGGCGCGGGGGATGGCCTGCGGCGGGAACGGCTGGAGCGGCTGCAGCTCTCGCTCCGGCGCGTGGACGGGATGGCGGCGGCGCCGGACGCGTACGGGGTGGAGGTGGAATGGGTGCGGCTCGAGTTCGGGGATGGCCCCTGATGCACGGCCTGCGGCTGCCGGGCTGGTGGGCGGCCCTGGGCGGTGTCCTCGCCTGCACCACGGGAGTCGAGCAGGGCGCCTCCGCACCGCGGCCAGCGCTCCGCGGCGCGGACATCTCGGCCCTGGAGCGGCTGGAGTCGGCCGGGGCGGTCTTTCGGGATGACGGGGCGCCCGGCGATGCCATCGCGATCCTCCGGAGCCACGGGGCCAACCTCTTCCGGCTGCGCCTCTTTCTCCAGCCGGATGGCAGCGAGGTACAGGTCAACGACCTCGAGTACACCTTGCGCCTGGCCCAGCGGGTGAAGGCCTCCGGCGCGGGGCTGCTGCTTGACTTGCATTACTCGGACACCTGGGCGGATCCGGCCCACCAGACGACCCCCGCGGCCTGGGACACCCTGGACCTCGCGGGACTGGAACAGGCGGTCGAGGCCTACACCGCCGACGTCCTGGCCCGCTTCCGCGCCGCCGGCTGCGCTCCGGACATCGTGCAGGTGGGGAATGAGGTCGATGACGGGATGCTCTGGCCGCTGGGGCGGCTGAGTGGCGCCCCGGACACCACCACGGGCTGGGACCAGTTCACCCGGCTGCTCCAGGCCGGCATCCGGGGCGTGCATGCTGGCGGCGGCGCCGGTGACTCGACCCGCGTCCTCATCCACTTCTCGCAGGGCGGGTCCGCCGCGGCGACGCAGTGGTTCTTCGACCACCTGGTGGCGCGGGGGGTGCCATTCGACCTGATCGGCCTGAGTTACTACCCGTGGTGGCACGGCACGATCGGCGAGCTGCGGGCCAACCTGGGCGCGACGGCGGGCCGCTACGGTCGGGGCATCCTGGTGGTGGAGACGGCCTACCCGTGGCGGGCAGGCGGGTGGGAGGGGATCGTCCCCGACGCCACCACGCTGCGCTGGCCGGTGACCCGCGAGGGCCAGGCCCGATTCCTCCGGGACCTGATGGAAGCGGTAGGATCGGTCGGTGCGGGCCGCGGGGTGGGTGTGCTCTGGTGGTATCCGGAGGCGGTGCCGGCCACCGGGCTGTACGTCTGGGGCAACGGCAGCCTGGCGCTGTTCGACGGCGAGGGCCGGGCGCTCCCGGCCACGGCGGCGCTGGCACCCCCGTGAGGCTAGGGTGCGCGGACGTTCGCCGTGCTGGCGAAGATCCGCGCCGCGACCACCAGCTCCACCAGCGCGCCGGGGGAGAGCAGCAGGTCCCCGCTGCGGAACACCGGCCCGGCGGCGGACCGGACCTCGATCTCGAGCACGCCGCCGTTCACCAGCGCGGACTGCGGGATCACGAAGCGGCTGGCCATGCCCGGGTGCACCGTGCCGAGGCGGCGATTGAGGCCGCGGCCGGTGACGTAGACATCGACCGGGACGGCGTGGTTGCTCGTCACCTCGATGGCCGTGGGCACCGGGGCCGGCGTACCGGGGGCGGCACCGGCATTGCCGCCGCCACAGGCGGTGGCGAGGAACAGGCCAAGGACGAGGAGCGGGCGGACGAGCATGGGTGCCTCCGGGAAACGGGCCGTCAGCGATCCGGCGTGGGCGACCCGGCGCGCGAAGCCCGGAACGCCAGGAGCAGCATCGCCAGCCCGAAGGCGAGCAGCGCGAGCCCCCACCAGAGGTTCACGTTGATGCCGAGGGAGCGGGCGTAGATTTCGGGACCGGAGACGATCCCGAAGCCCGTGAGCAGCACGCCGAAGATCGTGAACATGAGCCCCATGGGCAGGCGCAGGTCGAGGTTCATGGCGAGGTTACCAGAAGAGGATGTTGAGGACCAGCGTGAGGCCCAGGACCACGGCGCCGAGGGTGGCCGGCCGCTGGTACCAGGTCAGGCCATGGTCGGACTGGCGCGGGGTCAGGGCGTAGACCAGGCCGCGGAGCTCGTCGTCGGTCTTGAGCCGCGGGGTGGCCAGCGAGATCCCGATGGTGGCGAGGAAGCAGGCGCTCCACGCCATGATGGCGGTCCAGAAGTTCTGGGCCATCTCGCTCGGGTAGGTGTGGAGCACCGCGCCCAGGAAGCCGCCCTTGAGGCCGGCCACCGCGCCGTGCGGCAGGGTGAGCCCGTGGTGGGCGGCGGCCGCAAGGGTGCCGAGCAGCAGGCCGTAGAAGGCGCCGTGGCCGGTGGTGCGGCGCCAGAACATGCCGAGCAGGAAGGTGGCGAACAGCGGGGCGTTCACGAAGGCGAACACCAGCTGCAGCATGTCCATGATGTTGTTGAAGCGGGTGGTGGCGTAGGCCGCGCCGACGCTCAGCGCGATGCCGAAGACGGTGGCCGCGTGCCCCATCCGGAGGTAGTGCCGGTCGGTCTGGTTGGGCCGGATGTACGACTGGTAGATGTCGTAGGTCCACACGGCGTTGAAGGCGGTGACGTTGCCCGCCATCCCGGACATGAACGAGGCCATGAGGGCGGTGAGCCCGAGGCCCAGGAGCCCGGACGGCAGGTAGTGCGCCAGCAATACCGGCATGGCGAGGTTGTAGTTGGGATTCCCGTCGGCACCGAGGGGCAGCAGCCCGCCGCGGCCCTGGTGCAGGGCGATGGCGATCATTCCCGGCACGATGACGAGCATGGGGAAGAGCATCTTGGGGATGGCCGCGAGCAGCGGGGTGCGGCGGGCGGCGAGCATGGACTCCGCGGCCATGGCGCGCTGCACCACCAGGAAGTCGGTGCACCAGTAGCCGAACGAGAGCACGAAGCCGAGCCCCATGGCCATGCCGAACCACTCGACGCCCATGGGGTTGGCGTCGGCGGAGCCCAGGTGGCGCCAGCTGTCCGACCAGGCGCCCGCGGCGTAGCCGGCGCCGGTGGCCACCGGCTCCAGCTGGGCGGTGAGGCCGGACCAGCCGCCGACGTCCTTGAGCCCGAGCAGCACCAGCGGCAGGAAGCCCAGGACAATGAGAAAGAACTGCAGCACCTCGTTGTAGATCGCCGAGGTGAGGCCGCCGAAGAAGATGTAGACCAGCACGATGACCGCGGAGAGGATCACGCTGGTGTGAAAATTCCAGCCCAGGACCAGCTCGAGCAGCTTGGCGAGCGCGTACATCGAGATGCCGCTCGACAGCACCGTCATCACGGCGAAGGTGATGGCGTTGAAGCCGCGGGTCTTTTCGTCGAAGCGGAGCCGCAGGTATTCGGGCACCGAGCGGGCGCGGGAGCCATAGTAGAACGGCATCATGAAGATGCCCACGAACACCATGGCGGGGATGGCGCCGACCCAGTAGAAATGACTCGTCATCATCCCGTACTTGGCCCCCGACGCCGCCATCCCGATGACCTCCTGGGCGCCCAGGTTGGCCGAGAGGAACGCGAGGCCCGCGATCCACGTGGGGATGGACCGTCCCGAGAGGAAGAAGTCCTCGCTGCTCTTCACGTGGCGCCGGAGCACGAACCCGATGCCCAGGACGAATGCGAAGTAGACGATCAGGATGGCGTAGTCGATCCCGCCGAGCTGGATCTGGTGCACGATGGAGGCATCCGGGGTGCGGGCTGGATGGGAGAGGGGCTGCCGGGCGCCGCGTCCCGGTCCAGCCGCCCGGGAGGGCCGCGACGCCCGCCGTATGTTCCACGCCGTGCCCCCCGGGCGCAAGGTCCGCTGGCCGACCAGCCCGGCGGGCCGTACCTTAACGAAATCAGCCCCATGCCCCGTCCCACCCGACTTCCCCTCGCCGCCCTCGCCGCGGTGGCCCTCGCCGCGGCGCCGCTCCCGGCCCAGGTGTCCGTGGCGTCTCCCGACGGACGCACCCGGGTGACCATCGAGGTCCTCGAGGACCGCCTCACCTGGCGGCTGGACCGGGACGGCCGCCCCCTGGTCCACCCGTCGCGGCTGGGCCTCCGCTTCGAGGGCCAGGCCCCGATCGACTCGGGCTGGGTCATCCGCGACACCACCCGCAGCGCCCACGACGCCTGGTGGACTCAGCCCTGGGGCGAGGTGGCGCGGGTGCGGGAGCAGTACAACGAGCTCGCGGTCGGGGCGGAAGAGGAGTGCGTCGTCGTCCGGGGACCCGACGCCGTCGGCCCCGGCTGCCGCCGGCTGGTGCTGCGGGTCCGTGCCTTCGACGACGGCATCGGGTTCCGCTACGAGGTCCCCGAGCAGCCCGGCTTCGGCCGCTACGCGCTGACCGAGGAGCTGACGCAGTTCGGCTTCGTCGAGAACCCGCGGGCCTGGTTCATCCCGTCCGACCGGCCGCGGATGGACCGCTCCGAGATGCTCTACAGCGCGGGCCCGGTGAGCCTGCTGCAGCGGGTGCAGACGCCGCTCACCATGGAGTCGCAGGACGGCCGCACCTACATGGTGCTGCACGAGGCGAACCTGGTGGACTACCCCCGGATGAACCTCAAGGGCGGCTGCATCGAGTGCCGGACGCTGCAGGCCGACCTCGCGCCGATGGCCGATGGGATCCTGGCGCGCGGCCAGGCCCCGCTCGTCACCCCCTGGCGCACCCTGCAGCTGGCCGACCGCGTCACCGACCTCTCCCCCGCCCTGCTCGGCCTCAAGCTCAACCCGCCGAGCGCCATCGCCAACACCGGGTGGATCCACCCGATGAAGTACGTGGGCATCTGGTGGGGGATGCACATCGGCACCATGACGTGGAGCTCCGGCCCGAAGCACGGCGCCACCACCGAGCACACCCGGCGGTACATCGACTTCGCGGCGGCCAACGGCTTCGGCGGCGTGCTGGTGGAGGGGTGGAACACCGGCTGGGACGGGGACTGGATCCGCAACCGCAACGCCTTCTCGTTCACGCAGGCGTACCCCGACTACGACCTCCCGGCCCTGGCGGCCTACGCCCGATCCAGGGGGGTGCGCCTCATCGTCCACAACGAGACCTCGGGCGGCATCCGCAACTACGAGCGGCAGCTCGACAGCGCGTTCACGCTGTACCAGTCACTCGGCCTCGACGCGATCAAGACCGGGTACGTCACCGACACCATCGACGGCGGGCACGACCACTGGTCGCAGGTGGCGGTGCAGCACCACCGCCGCGTGATCGAGGCCGCCGCGGCGCACGGCATCATGGTCGACGTGCACGAGCCGCTGCACGACACCGGCGAGCGGCGCACCTGGCCCAACATGATGACCCGCGAGGGCGCCCGGGGGCAGGAGTACAACGCCTGGAGCGGCGACGGCGGCAACCCGCCGGAGCACGAGACCATCCTCTTCTTCACCCGCCTGCTCGCGGGCCCGATGGACTACACCCCGGGTGTGTTCGACCTGCTCATCGAGCGGGGCACCGGCCGCCCCCGCACCGCCGACGAGCCCCGGGTGCGCACCACGCTGGCCAAGCAGCTGGCGCTGTACGTGGTGCTCTACTCCCCGCTGCAGATGGCCGCCGACCTGCCGGAGAACTACGAGCGGCAGCCGGCCTTCCAGTTCATCCGCGACGTGGCGGTGGACTGGGACACCACCCGGGTGCTCGAGGGCCGCATCGGCGACTACGTCGCGGTGGCGCGCCGGGAACGCGGCGGCCCGACCTGGTTCCTGGGCGCCATCACGGACGAACAGCCGCGCACCCTCGACCTCCCGCTCTCGTTCCTCGTGCCCGGCCGCCGCTACATCGCGGAGATCTACGCCGACGGCCCCGGGGCCGACTGGCGCGACCATCCCCTGCCCGTCACCATCACCCGCCGCGCGGTGACCAGCGCCACCCGCCTGCGCGTGGTGCTGGCCCCCGGCGGCGGCCAGGCCATCCGGATCCGACCCGCCCGATGAGCGCTCGCACCAAGGAACTCACCCCCCTCCGCGCCCTGGCGCGCGTGCTGGGGGTCGCCACCCGCTACACCGATGGGCTGGGCCGCCGGGTGACCGTGGCCCCCGAGACGCTGGTGCGGGTCTGCGCCGCGGTGGGGGCCCCGGTCTCCTCCACGGCCGACGCCGCCGAGGCCCTGCGCGCGGTGCGCGCCCGCCGCCGGGCCGAGCTGGTGCCGCCGGTGCTGGTGGCGTGGGACGGGACCCTGCAGCCCTTCCGCGTCGGGGGCTCCGGCCCGCTCAGCTTTCAGCTGCGGCTGGAGGATGGGGGCCTGGCGGATCTGGAGGAGTTCGACCGCTGGCTGCGGTCCAAGGGGCCGCTCCCGGCCGGCTACCACCGGCTCACCGTGGACACCGCCGGCCAGCAGGTGAGCACCACGGTGATCGCCTCGCCGGTGCACGCCTGGCGGCGTTCCGGGGAGCGGCACAGCTGGGGCGTGGGGACACACCTCGCCGCCCTGCGCTCTGCCCGCAGCCGCTCGGTGGGTGACTTGCGGGACCTCGAATCGGTCTGCCGCTGGGTCCAGCGTCAGGGCGGCGACCTGGTGACGGTGCTGCCGCTGCTGCCCACGTTCAACACCCAGTGGCCCGAGGCGAGCCCCTACTCCCCCGTGAGCCGGCTCTTCTGGTCGGAACTGATCCTCGACCTGGGCGAGGCGCACCATCCGACCGCGGCGCCGGCCATGCTCGACGTGACCCGCGCCGACACCGAGGTGCGTGCCGCGCTCGCGGGGGCGGCACTGCCGCCGATCGAGGAGCTGGACGAGGAGCTGGTGCGCTACGCCCGGTTCCGCGGGGCGCAGGCGCGGCTGGGCCGCAACTGGCGCGACTGGCCGGTGGCGGCGCGGGGAGGCACCCTCACGCCGGACCAGGTGGACCCGGACGAGGAACGCTTCCACCTGGTGGCCCAGCCCCGGGTCCGGGGCCAGCTCCGCGCCCTCCGCGAGCGGCTCGACCACGACGGCTTCCGGCTGGGGCTGGACCTCGCGGTCGGCGGGCACCCCGACGGGTACGATCCCTGGTCGCGGCAGCAGCTCTTTGCCGGCGGGATGTCGGTGGGCGCGCCGCCCGACGGCGGCTTCCCGAGCGGGCAGGACTGGGGCTTCAGCCCGGTGCTGCCCGAGGCCTCGCGCCACGAGGGGCACCGCTACCTGGCGGGGTCGATCGCGCACCAGGCGAGCCTGGCCGGCGTGCTGCGGGTGGACCACATCATGGCCTGGACCCGGCTGTACTGGATCCCCCACGGCTTCGGGCTGCACGACGGCACCTACGTGTCGTACCCGGCGGAGGAGCTGTTCGCCATCCTGGCGCTGGAATCGAACCGCCACCGCTGCGAGGTGGTGGGCGAAAACCTCGGCACCGTGCCGAAGGAGATCTTCGAGGCGCTGCCGCGGCACCGGATCTGGGGGATGTACCTGGCGATGTTCCAGGCCTCGGCGGGCCCGAACGTCGCGCCGCCCACCGCGGCCGACATGGCGCTGATCGGGACCCACGACACGCCGACGTTCGCGGGGTGGCTGGCCGGCAACGACATCGCCGACCGGGTGCGCTACGGGCTGCTGGCAGAGTCCGGCGCCCCCGCCGCCATCAAGGAACGGGTGCAGGCCATGGGCTGGCTCGCGGCGCACCTGGGCGTGGCCGCGGAGGACCGCCCGACCTTCCTGCTGGGCCTGCTCGAGTGGCTGGGCCGTTCGGGGAGCCCGCTGGTGGTGCCGTGGCTCGAGGACCTCTGGCTGGAGGGCGTGGCGGTGAACCTGCCGGGCACCCCGTCCACCCTTCGCCCCAACTGGCAGCGCCCGATGAACCGCCTGCTGGACGACGTCTTCACCGATCCCCAGGTGGCGGCCCTGCTCCACCACCTGCAGCAGGCCCGGCGCGCCGCGCCCGGCCACTCCACGTCCAGCCACCCCTGAGGCCGCGCAACCCCATGGCATCCCACGCCACCACCGCCGCCGCCAGCGCCGGGTCCGCCGTCCGGACCAAGCCGCGGCTCTCGTTCTGGGACATCTGGAACATGAGCTTCGGCTTCCTCGGCATCCAGATCGGCTTTGCGCTGCAGAACGCCAACGTGAGCCGGATCTTCGAGACCCTGGGCGCCAGGGTGGAAGACATCCCGGTCCTCTGGATCGCGGCGCCGGTGACGGGACTCCTGATCCAGCCGATCGTCGGCTACTTCAGCGACCGCACCTGGAACCGGCTGGGCCGGCGGCGGCCGTACTTCCTCGGCGGCGCCATTCTCGCCTCGCTGGCGCTGCTGGCCATGCCGAACTCGCCCTCGCTCTGGGTGGCGGCCGGGATGCTGTGGATCATGGACGCCTCGATCAACATCTCGATGGAGCCGTTCCGCGCCTTCGTGGGTGACAACCTACCCTCGGAGCAGCGCACCACCGGCTTCGCCATGCAGAGCTTCCTGATCGGCACCGGCGCGGTGGCGGCGTCGGTGCTGCCGTGGGTGCTCACCACCTGGTTCGGGGTGAGCAACGAGGCCCCCCCGCACGTGATCCCCGACTCGGTCCGGCTCTCGTTCATCTTCGGCGCGGCGGTGTTCTTCGCCGCGGTGCTGTGGACGGTGCTGCGCTCCCGTGAGTACTCGCCGGAGGAGATGGCGGCCTTCGCCGAGAACCAGGTGCGGGAGGTGAGCGGCCGGGAGGAGCGCACCCCCGCGGCCTACGCGGCCCTCGGCGGCCGGCAGGTGCAGCTCGGCGCGATCCTCATCGTGGTGGGCGCCCTCGCCAGCGCCTGGCTGGCCCAGGCGGCGGCCTACCAGGTGATGATCCTCTCCGGCGGGGTGGCGGTGGTGGGGGTGCTGCTCATCGCGAGCGGGATGATGCAGAAGGGCGGCCACTACGACAACGGCTTCGTCACCATCCTCAACGACTTCGGCGACATGCCGCGCACCATGAAGCAGCTGGCGCTGGTGCAGTTCTTCTCGTGGTTCGCGCTGTTCGCCATGTGGATCTACACCACGCCGGCGGTCACCGCGCACCTCTACGGCGCCACCGACGCCACCTCGGCGCGGTACAACGAGGGGGCCAACTGGGTGGGGGTCGGGTTCGGGGCCTACAACGGCGTGGCGGCCCTGGTGGCCTTCGCCATCCCGGTGCTGGCCCAGCGCACCAGCCGCAAGGTGGCGCACGCGATCTGCCTCTGCTGTGGCGCGCTCGGCCTGCTCTCCATCCTGGTGCTCGAGGACCCGCGCCTGCTGCTCGGCTCGATGGTCGGGGTGGGCATCGCGTGGGCCAGCATCCTGGCCATGCCCTACGCCATCCTCACGGGCTCGCTGCCGCCATCGAAGATGGGCTATTACATGGGCGTGTTCAACTTCTTCATCGTGATCCCGCAGATCGTCGCGGCCGCGATCCTCGGCTTCTTCGTGCAGCGGTTCTTCGGCGGCGAGGCGATCTACGCGCTCGCCATCGGCGGGGGCTCCCTCCTCCTCGCCGCCCTGCTCACCCTCCGGGTCGAGGACCGGGACGACGCCCAGACCACGCCATGGCACCCCGGCTTCCCACCCTCGGCCTGATCCTCGCCGGGGCCGCGCTCACGACGGCGTGCCAGCGCCCGGCCCGGCCCGCGGCCGAGCCCGCAACGACCGTGCCCGCCACCACGCCCGCGGCTGCGCGGTACTGGAACAGCGCCACCATCTACTTCCTGCTCACGGATCGCTTTGCCAACGGGGATACGGCCAACGACCATGCCCTCGGCCGCACCCGGGACGGGGCGCTGCTCCGCAACTTCGACGGGGGCGACCTCGCGGGGGTGCGGCAGCGCATCGAGTCGGGATACTTCGACAGCCTCGGCGTCACGGCTCTGTGGCTCACGCCCTTCGTGGAGCAGATCCACGGCAGCGTCGACGAGGGCACGGGAAAGACCTACGGCTACCACGGCTACTGGGCCCGCGACTGGACCGCGGTGGATCCGGCGCTCGGCACCCGGGAGGAACTCAAGGCGCTGGTCGACGCCGCCCACCAGCGCGGCATCCGGGTGCTCATGGACGCGGTGATCAACCACCCCGGCCCCGTCACGCCGCAGGACCCCGCGTGGCCCGCCGACTGGGTCCGCACAGAGCCGCAGTGCAGGTATGACAGCTACGCCAGCACCACCGACTGCACCCTGGTGCCCACGCTGCCGGACATCCGCACCGACCGCGACTCCGCGGTGGCGCTGCCGCCGGCCCTCGCGGACAAGTGGCGCGCGGAGGGACGGCTTGCCCAGGAGGAGGCGGGGCTCGAGGCCTTCTTCCGCCGGACCGGATACCCGCGCGCGCCGCGATACTACCTGATCAAGTGGCTGACCGACTGGGTGCGGGACTTTGGCTTCGACGGCTACCGGCTCGACACCGCCAAGCACTTCGGGGAGGCGGTGAGCGCAGAGCTCAAGCGGGAGGCCTCGCTGGCCTACGAGGACTGGAAACGCGCGCACCCGGCGGAGGTGCTCGACAGCCTGCCGTTCTACATGGTGGGCGAGGTCTACGGCTACGGGCCCGGCGGGGGGCGGGCGTACGACTTCGGCGACCGGACGGTGGACTACTTCGCCTTCGGGTTCGACGCGCTGATCAACTTTGCCTTCAAGGCGGAGGCACACGGTTCGCTGGATTCGCTGTACACCCGTTACGCCAGCGCGCTGCAGGGAGGGGACCTGGCCGGCGTGGCCCTGCTCAACTACGTGAGCTCGCATGACGATGGCGGGCCCTATGACCCGGCGCGGGAAGACCCGCTCGGCGCCGGCACCCGGCTGCTGCTGGCCCCGGGCGGCGCGCAGGTCTACTACGGCGATGAGCTGGCGCGACCGCTGCAGGTGCCGGGCGCCAACGGCGACGCCAACCTCCGCTCTCCGATGAACTGGCCCGACCTGGCCAGCGGCGGGCGCGCTGCCACGACCCTGGAGCACTGGCGCCGGCTGGGCCGGTTCCGCCGCGCGCACCCCGCCGTGGGCGCCGGGGCGCACCAGACGCTGCAGGCGTCCCCGTTCATCTTCAGCCGCACCCTCGACGCCGACCGGGTGCTGGTGGCGCTGGACCAGCCCGCGGGTCGCAAGACGATCCAGGTCTTCGGCCTCTTTGCCGATGGGACCACGCTGACGGATGGCTACTCCGGCCAGCAGGCGACGGTCACGGGCGGCACGGTCACCCTCACCACCCCGGACCGGCTCCTCCTGCTCTCCCGGTAGGCGCCGGCCCGGAGCGGCGTCGCGAGGGTTCGTCACGCATCCGATTGCGACCAGGAACTCCCTGGCCACCGCTATCATGGGGTCGCGCCGGGGAGGCCCATGAGCCTGGTCGAGCATGACACCAACCACCTGAGCCAGGCCACCATCGGTGCCGCCATCGAGGTGCACCGTCACCTGGGGCCGGGGCTCCTCGAATCCAGCTACCAGGCGTGTCTCGGCCGTGAGCTGGAGCTGCGGGGTATCAGCTACGAGCGCGAGGTCGTGCTGCCGCTCGAGTACAAGGGTGAGCGGCTCGCCAAGTGCTACGTGATCGACCTGGTGGTGGGCGGGACGCTGCTGGTCGAGATCAAGGCGGTCGAGCGGCTGATGCCGATCCACACCGCCCAGCTGATCACCTACCTGCGGCTCAAGGGACTGTCGGCGGGGCTCCTGGTCAACTTCCACGTGGAGCAGCTGGT
Organism: Gemmatimonadota bacterium; assembly: GCA_016713785.1. Classification (NCBI taxonomy): domain Bacteria; kingdom Pseudomonadati; phylum Gemmatimonadota; species Gemmatimonadota bacterium. The sequence continues at coordinate 719,810 of JADJOM010000001.1, forward strand.
CCGCGGGGTCCGGAGGGTTCTCCTGTAGTCATCTCCGTGCCTCCGGGGCAAGTACTGCCCATCAATGCATCACGGCGACACGAGGAGCACGGATCCCCCCCTCTCCGTCCTCCGTGCCTCCGTGGTGAGTACCGTCCACAAAGGCACCACGGAAACACGAAGAGCACGGAGCCCCCCCTCCGCGTCCTCCGTGCCTCCGTGGTGAGTACCGTCCACAAAGGCACCACGGAGACACGAAGAGCACGAAGCGACTCACCCGCCTCCGTGCCCTCCGTGCCTCCGTGGTGAGAACCGTCCACGAAGGCACCACGGAGCCACGAAGGGCACAAGGCCAGACAAGCACCTCCGTGGTGATCCCTCCGTGAAGTCCTACTCCCGCACCCACACCCGCGCCCCGTGGGCCGGCAGCACTCCCCGGAGGGAATCGCTCACCGTCACGACCTTGTCCTCCACCGGAAAGATCGCCCGGTAGTCCCCGGCGGCCGGCACGGCGATCTCCACGGCCACGTCCGAGGCGTTGAACGCCACGATGGCCTCCTCGCCTGCCAGGGTCCGGCCATACGCCAGCACGCCACGCCGATCGTCGGTGACCAGCCATCGCGTGGCGCCGTCCACCCACAGGCGGAGGTGCGCCTTCCGGAGGGCAATCAGCTCCCGGTAGGTGCGGAGCAGCGCGGTGTCCGCCGCCACGGGATCGCGACGTCGCGTCCGGCCCAGCGGGTCCGCTGCCTCGTCCTCGTAGGTGAGGTCCGCCCAGAGCATCGGCTTCCGCTCGTCGGGATCGTCCGCGCCCCACATGCCCACCTCGTCGCCGTTCCAGATGTGCGGCGCGCCGGTCCAGGTGAACTGCTGCACGAGGACCTGAACCTGGAGCTGCCGGGTCCGGGCGTCGGGGCGCCCCAACCGGTAGGCGGGGTTGTCGCGCGGGGTGACCCGGAACTTGAACACGCCGGGATTGTAGAGCGAGGTGCTGAACCGCGGCGTGTCGTGACTGGCCGTGAGGTTCATCATGGCCCGGTAGTGGGCCGGGGGGATCCCGCGGGCAATGGAGTCCAGCGCGTGCGCGTAGCCCGACGGGGTCAGCGCGGGTTCGGCCTGGGCCAGAAAGCTCCGGGTCGGCGCGAACCACCGATAGTGCATCACCGCGTCGAAGACGTCACCCTGGAGCCACGGGGCGGGGTCGTACATCCGGGGCCAGTCCTCGAACCAGACTTCGCCCACCAGGTACGCCTCGGGATTGATGCTCCGCACGAAGCGCCGGTAGTCGCGCCAGAATCCCAGCGGCACCATTTCCGCGACGTCCAGCCGGAACCCGTCGATCCCATCGGACGGATCGCCATCGCCGTTGGGGTCGAGCCACCGCCGGCTCACGGCGTAGACCAGCTCCCGCACCTCCGGCACGAGGTTGCCCTCGATGGCGCCATGGGTCCGGCCCTCCGGGCGCCCCACCTTCTTCCACTCCGGGAGCGAGGGCACGCCGACCCAGCCACGGTAGCGGAACTCGTTGGTGTCGGGGGTGGCCGGATCATCGAACTGCTGCACCTCGTACCAGTCGGCGTAGCGTGAGGCGCGCTGCTTCGCGACCAGGTCCTGCCACGCGGGGAAGTTGACGCCCGTGTGGTTCCACGAGTAGTCGAGGATGATCCGCATCCCCCGCCGGTGCACCTCCGCCACAAGCCTGAGGAAGAGGCTGTCCGCCGCGGTCCACCCCCAGCTGGCCGGGTCGCCGAAGTCCTCGGCCGCCATCCGCGCCGCGTCGCCGCGCGGGTCGGGGCCGAAGTTGCGGTCCACGTGCTGGTAGTGCGCCGCGTCGTACTTGTGCAGCGAGGGCGCGTCGTTGATCGGGTTGAGGTAGAGCGCGGTGATGCCGAGGGCCTGCAGGTAGTCGAGCCGGTCGAGGAGGCCCTGCAGGTCGCCGCCGTACCGGCGCCACTGGGCCGTGCCATAGAAGTCCTTCCCGGTGGCCCGGGCCCACGGCTCCTGGCGGTACCAGTCCGCGGTCCACGGCGTCACCTGCCAGCCGGCCGGCGCCGGATCGGGGGAGAAGCTCCGGATGTCCTCCAGCGTCGGGTCGTTCACCGGGTCGCCATTGCGGAATCGCTCCACGAAGACCTGGTACCAGATAGCGTCGGCGGCCCAGGCGGGCGCGGCGAGATCGGGCGTCGCGGCGGCCGGGGGCGCGGGCTCGCGGGCGCAGGCCGTGAGCAGGGTCAGCAGGGCAAGGAAACGGAGGGGAAACCGATGCACGGGGGTCTCCATTGCTGGTGTCTCAAGGGGAAGGCCTGCCTCAGATCACGTGCTGGGCCCGGAGCTCCTCGAGGCCCGCGGCGTCGATACCCAGCTCCGCGAAGAGCGCGGCGGTGTGCTCGCCCAGCTCCGGGGCGGGGGTGCGGATCTGGCCGGGCGTGCCGGTCAGCCGCGGCGTGACGTTGTGCATCTTGATGGTGCCGAGCTTCGGGTCGGGGACATCCACGAAGACCTCGCGCGCCAGGATGTGCTCGTCGGCCACCAGCTGGCTCACGTCATACACCGGCGCGGCGGTGATGCCGGCGGCCTCGAAGAAGGTCACGTTCTCCTCCAGCGTGCGGGCGCAGATGAAGCCGTCGATGATCCGGTCCAGCTCGTCGACGTGCGCGATGCGGTCGGAGTTGGTGCGGAAGCGGCGGTCGCGGATGAGCTCCGGCTTGCCGATCGCCTCCATGAGCCGCTCGAACATCGGCTGCATCGAGGCGGAGACGGCCAGGAATCGCCCATCCCGCGTGTGGTAGACGTTGCGGGGCGCGCTCACCTGCAGGCGGGAGCCGATCCGGATCGGGATCTCTCCGGTGCGCTGGTACACCGCGGCGTCGGGGCCCACGATCGAGATGAGCGGCTCCAGCAGCGAGAGGTCCACCACCTGCCCGGCCGCGCCGTGCTGCTCCCGGGCCCGCACGGCGGTGACCACCGCGAAGGCGCCGTAGGTGCCGGCCACCATGTCAGCCAGGGCCACGTTGGGGAGCACCGGCGGATGCCCGGGGAAGCCGGTCTTGGCCGCGAAGCCCGACATCGCCTCGATCAGCGTCCCGAAGCCCGGGCGGGTGCGGTAGGGCCCGGTCTGCCCGAAGCCCGAGATCCGCACGATGATCAGCTTCGAGTTGCGCGCCAGCAGCTGGTCCGGGCCGCAGCCCATCTTCTCCAGCGTGCCGAACTTGAAGCTCTCCACCAGCACGTCGGCCTTCTCCACCAGCCGCAGCAGCAGCGCCCGGCCCTCGGGAAGCCGCAGGTCCAGGGTGAGGCTGCGCTTGTTGCGCGCGTAGACCTTCCAGAAGAGGCTCTCGCCGTTGGCCGCCTTCCACTCGCGCAGCGCGTCGCCGGTGCCGGGGTCCTCGACCTTGACCACGTCGGCCCCGAAGTCCCCGAGCAGCAGCGTCAGCATGTTCCCGGCCACCAGGCGGGAGAGGTCCAGCACCCGGATGCCGGCCAGCGGCAGCGTGCCCCCGGCGGGCGCGGCGTCCTGGGCGGTCGATTCGGTCGTCATGACGGCTCCGGCAGAACGTGAAGATCCTGCAGCATGGGCCGGTCACGCGCGCCGCGGCCCGGTCGTGTCGGCGAGGCCCGGCGCACCGGGCCAGGCCGCTAGATGTACTGCTGGAACAGCAGCATCGCCACCGTGGTGGCCCCCACCAGCAGGGCGATCGTGCGGCTCTCGGCGGCGTCGTACGCCTCGGGGAGGATCTCGATGAGGACCATGTACACCATGGCTCCGGCGGCGAAGCCGAGCCCCACCGGCAGCGCCGGCCGCACCCGCTCCACCAGCAGGTAGGCCGGCAGGGCCATGAGCGGCTGCGGCAGGGACGAGAGGATGGACCACCCCGCGCACGCCCACAGCGAGATGCCCCGGGGCCGCATCACGGCGGTGATCGCCAGGCCCTCGGGAATATTGTGGATGGCGAGCGCCACCGTGATCGCGATCGCCAGCGATTGCCCGCCGCCGAAGGACACCCCCACCGCCACCCCCTCGGCAAAGGAGTGCACGGTCATCACCACCACCAGCAGCAGCATCCGCCGAGCCCCGGCCCCCGTGAGCGAGGCAAACTCGATCTCGTGGCCCTTGAGCAGCCACTGGGTCACGAGGATGAAGAGCACCCCCGTCGCGGCCCCCACGAACGTGCGGGTGGGTCCGTGATGCACCCCCTCCGCCAGCAGGCCCAGACTGGCCCCGAGCATCAGGCCCGCCGCGATCGCGTTGGCCGCCGCGACGGTCCGCCCGGAGAGCTCCGTGATGAACCGGAACGGGAGGGCGCCCAGCCCGGTGGCCAGCGCGGTCACCAGGGCGCTCAGGAAGACCACCCACAGCACCGGCAGCCCCAGCATCGGCGTCAGCCCCCGCCACCCATCAGGGCCACGATCCCGGCCGCGATGCTCGCCACCACGGCAATCGCGGTGCGGCCCGCCAGCCGGTAGCTCTGCGGCAGCAGTTCGGCCACGATGAGGTAGAGCAAGGCGCCGAAGGACGCGCCCAGCAGCCAGGGGAGCGCCCCCGGCACGGCCGCCACCAGGTAGATCACCGAGACCGCCACCAGCGGCTGGGTGGTCCGGGCCAGGACCGCCATCCCCGACGCCGCCCCGGCGCGCCAGCCCCGGCGGGTGAGGAGGGCCCCCAGCACGGCGCCCTCGGAGACGTTGTGGATCGCGAAGGTGAGCAGGAGGAACCGCGCCAGCGGGTCGCTCACCCCCGCCGCCGCCCCGATGGCCACCCCCTCCGCCGCCGAATGGAGCGCGCTGGCCAGGATCTCCCCGGCATCGGTGTCGGCGGGGGCAGAGAGGCGGGCGGTCGCCGCCGCCTCCCCGGCGCGCGCCACGGGACCGGAATCGGCCAGCCGGATGGCCAGGAGCCCCACGAACGCCCCGAGCAGCGTGGCGGCCGGCGCCCGGGCCTGCCCGGCGGCCAGGAGGACGTAGCCGATCCCGAGCATCAGGCCTGCGGCCGCGGCCGTAGCCCAGCCCACGGCGTGCCGCGAGAACCAGCTCCAGGTCCCCAGCAGCGCCCCCGGGCCGGCCGCCAGGGCGGCGGCGAGGCCCCACAGGAAGAGCGACTGGGTCTCCATCGGGGTCGGCGTGATCGGGGGCCTGCCGGGTCAGAAGGGCCTGCACCGTCCGGGGTGTGGCAGGGGAAGGTAGCGGTGACAGGGTGAAGCGAAAGTGAACCGGCCCGGGAGACGACGCAGGGGCGGAGCGCGAGGCTCCGCCCCTGCGGGCAGGTCCGGATGGGGGCGGGGCGCTACTGCACCGCGTTCATCATGTCGAAGATCGGCAGGTACATGGCCACCACCATGCCACCGACGATCACGCCGAGGACGACGATCATCATCGGCTCCATCAGCGAGAGCAGGGCGCTGACCGCGACGTCCACTTCCTCATCGTAGAAGTCGGCGATCTTGGAGAGCATCTCGTCGAGGCCGCCGGTCTGCTCGCCGACGGCGATCATCGAGATCACCATGGGCGGGAAGACCTTGGACTTCTCCAGCGGGCCGGCGATCGTCTCGCCGCCGGCGATCGAGTTGCGCGACTCCATCACCGCGTCGTGGATGACGCGGTTGCCGGCGGTCTTGGCGGTGATCTCCAGGCCGTCGAGGATCGACACGCCGGAGCTGATCAGGGTGCCGAGCGTCCGGGTGAAGCGGGAGACCGCGGACTTGCGCAGCAGGTCGCCCAGCACCGGGGCGTTGAGCAGCATCTGGTCGATCTGCTTCTGGCCGTTGGGCGTCTTGTAGTACGACCGGATGGCGTAGACGATCCCGATGATGATCAGGATCAGGGCCCACCAGTAGCTGATCAGGAAGTCCGACATCGCGATCACGATGCGGGTGGGGAGCGGCAGCTCCATCCCGACGCTGGCGAACATCTTCTGGAAGGTCGGGATGACGAAGATCAGCAGCACCGCCACCGCGATGCCGGCCACCGACATGATGACGCCCGGGTACACCATCGCGCCCTTGACCTTCCGGATGAGCGCGTCGCTCTTCTCGAGGAAGGTGGCCAGGCGGAGCAGGATGGTGTCCAGGATGCCGCCGGCCTCGCCGGCGGCCACCATGTTGACGTACAGCTCGGTGAACGCCTTGGGGTGCTTGCTGAAGGCGTCGGCGAGGGTGTGGCCGCTCTCGACGTCGAAGACCACCTGCTTGGTCACCTCGGCCAGGGAGGGGTTCTCGGTCTGCCGGGCCAGGATGTCCAGCGACTGCACCAGCGGCAGGCCCGAGTTGATCATCGTGGCGAACTGCCGGGTGAAGATCACGATGTCGCGGGTCCGGATGCCCTTCTTGCCGAAGCTGAGGCTCAGCTGCTTGGGCTGCTCCCGGACGTTCACCACGATCATCTTCTGCTGCTTGATGTGCTTCAGGACGTCGTCGCGGCTGGGCACGTCGAGCGTGCCCTTCATGATCTGGCCCGTGGCGGCGTTCCGCGCGGTGTACTCGAACACTGGCATCCGGAGCTCCTGGTCGGCTTAGCGGCGGCCCGCCGGCTTGGCGGGACCCTTCTGCACGTCGCCCATCTCCTGCTCCTCGAGCGGCGTCTCGCCGCACATCCGCATCAGCTCGTTGGGGTCGCCGGAGGCACGGAGGCACTCCTCCAGCGTCACCTCGCGGCTCATGTAGAGCTGGAACAGCGAGTCGTTCATGGTCTGCATGCCGTGCTTCTTGCCCGACTGCAGCGCCGAGTAGATCTGGTGCACCTTGTCGTCGCGGATCAGCGCCCGGATGGCCGGGGTGCAGACCATGATCTCGCAGGCCATGGCCCGGCCGCGGCCCTTGGCCTTCTGCAGCAGGGTCTGGGTCACCACGCCCTCCAGCACGAACGCCAGCTGGGCGCGGACCTGCTGCTGCTGGTTGGACGGGAAGACGTCGATCATGCGGTTGATCGACTCCGCCGCGGAATTGGTGTGCAGGGTGGCCAGCGCCAGGTGGCCCGTCTCCGCGATGGTGAGGCAGGCGGCCATGGTCTCGAGGTCGCGCAACTCGCCCACCAGGATCACGTCGGGGTCCTCGCGCAGCGCGTACTTGAGCGCGTTGGCGAAGCTCTTGGTGTCGGTCCCGACCTCGCGCTGGTTGATGATGCACTGCTGGTGCCGGTGGATGAACTCGATCGGGTCTTCCACCGTGATGATGTGGCCCTTGCGTTCCTTGTTGATCTTGTCGAGCACCGCCGCCAGCGTGGTGGACTTGCCCGACCCGGTGGGGCCGGTCACCAGGATGAGCCCGCGCGGCTTCTCGGACAGCTTGGCCATCACCGGCGGCAGCCCCAGGTCCTGGAAGGTCCGCACGTTGAACGGGATCATCCGGACCACCATCGCCACGCAGCCACGCTGCTTGAACACGTTGCCGCGGAAGCGGGCCAGGTTCTGGATGCCGAAGCTGAAGTCGAGCTCGTCCTCGGTCTCGAAGCGCTTCTTCTGGTTCTCGGTCAGCACCGAGTAGGCCAGCGCCAGGGTGTCCTTGGGGGTCAGCACGTCCGGGGCGGCGGCGTTGGTGATGTCGCCGTCGATGCGCAGCTTGGCGCGCTCCCCCGCGGTGACGTGCAGGTCGGAGGCGTCCTTCTCGATCATCTCCTCGAGCAGCGCGCGCAGGTTGATCGTCATCCGGCCGTCTCCTTGATGACTTCCTCGAGCGAGGTGACCCCGCGCTCGACCTTCTTCATGCCGTCCATGCGGAGCGTGAGCATGCCGTCCGCGACCGCCTGGTCCCGGATCTCCGCCACGGAGCCGCCCCGGAGGATCAGGCGGCGCAGTTCAGGGGTGAGGGCCATGACCTCGTACAGCCCCGCCCGGCCCTTGTAGCCCGTCCCCCCGCAAGTGTCGCACCCGCGCCCCTTCATGAAGGGGATGTCCTTGTACTGCGCGGGGTTATCCCCCAGCGCCTTGAGCTCCTCGTCGGTGTAGGTGTGCGGCGCCTTGCAGTCCTTGCAGATACGTCGCACGAGCCGCTGCGCCACCACCAGGTTCACCGCCGAGGCCACGTTGAAGGCCTCGATGCCCATGTCGATCATGCGGGTGATGGTCGAGGGAGCGTCGTTGGTGTGCAGGGTGGAGAGCACCAGGTGGCCGGTGAGCGCCGCCTTGATGGCGATGCCGCCGGTCTCCAGGTCGCGGATCTCGCCGATCATGATGATGTTCGGGTCCTGCCGCAGGAACGCCTTCAGCGCCGCCGCGAAGGTCAGCCCGATCTCGTTCCGCACCAGCACCTGGTTGATGCCCATCAGGTTGTACTCGACCGGGTCCTCCGCCGTCATGATGTTGGTCTCGATCGTGTTGACCCGGGACAGGGCGGAGTACAGCGTCGTCGTCTTCCCCGACCCCGTCGGCCCGGTCACCAGCACCATGCCGTAGGGGTTGAGGATGTTCCGCATCAGGTCGTCCTCGGCCTTCTTCTCGAAGCCGAACTTGGACAGGTCCAGCGTCAGGTTGCCCTTGTCCAGGATCCGCATGACGATCTTCTCGCCATAGATGCAGGGCAGGGTCGAGACCCGGAAGTCGATCACCCGGTTGCCCATCTTGAGCTTGAGGCGGCCGTCCTGCGGCACCCGGCGCTCGGCGATGTTGAGCTGGGAGAGGATCTTGATGCGCGAGGTCAGCGCCGCCTTCATCTTGACCGGCGGCTTCATGACCTCCTGCAGCGCGCCGTCGATCCGGTAGCGCACCCGGATCTCGTGCTCGAACGGCTCGATGTGGATGTCCGACGCCCCGCGCTTCACCGCGTCGGTCAGCAGCCCGTTGATCAGCTTGACCACCGGCGCGTCGTTGATCTGCGCCTGGCTCGCCGCCTCGTCTTCCTTCTCCTCCACCACCTCGACGTCGCTGTCCCCGAGCGACTCCATCTCCTTGAGCAGCGTCTGCATCTGCTCGTCGGAGCTCTCGTAGTGCTTCTCGATCAGGTTGCGGAGGGTGTACTCCCCCGCGATCACGGGGAAGAGGTCGTAGCGGGTGATGAACTTGAGGTCGTCGAGCACGCCCGTCTGGGTCGGGTCCGCCATGGCGACGGTGAGCGTGCGCCCCTCGCGCTTCAGCGGCAGCACCACGTGCTTGAGCGCGAAGTCCGAGGGGATCAGCTTGAGCATCTTCGGGTCGACTTCAAACCGCGTGAGATCCACCGCCGGCATCCGGTACTGGCGCGCCAGCACCTTGGTGATCTCCAGTTCCTGGATCAGTCCCAGCTTGACCAGGACGTATCCCAGGCGGTGGCCGGAGGACTTCTGCTCAGCGAGAGCCGCCCCGAGCTGGTCCCGGGTGATCAGCCCTTCACGAATCAGAATATCGCCCAGCCGGTCGTTTCCTCCGGCCGCTGCAGTCGCCATCGCCCCACTGATGCTGGATTGTGAAGTCTGACAACGGTTTACGCCGATTGATCTAAGCTAGGTTGTCGGGGTGAGGTGTCAAGGAGGGTTGGACGGCTCGGCGGCTCGATGGTCCCGCCCTACCGCCCCCCCACCCGCAACCGCGCCCGCACCCGCGCCACCGTGGCCGGCCCCACCCCCGGCACCCGGACCAGGCTGTCCACGGCCGGGAAGGGCCCATGCCGGTCCCGGAAGGCCACGATCTGACCCGCCATGTAGGGCCCGACGAAGGGCAGCCCCTCCAGCTCCGCCACGGTGGCGGCGTTCAGGTCGAGGACCACGGCCTGGCCCGGTGCGGGGGCCGGGGGCGCTGGCGGCGCGCCGACCGGCACCGCCGTCCGGTCCCCACCCCCGACCGGCGCCACGCGCCCGGCGGCCGAGAAGGCCGCGTGCGGGGCGATCGCCGCGAGGAGGCCCGGGCCCACCCCAGAGACCCGATCGAGCCCCTCGAGGCCGCCGAAGGGCCCCCGTCGCTCCCGATCGGCGACGATGGCCCGGGCCAGGCCGGGCCCGACCCGGGGGAGCCGGGCGATCTCCGCCGCCGCCGCCCGGTCCAGGTCGATGCGATCGCCCGCGGCCAGGGGCCGGGCATGAGCCAGGCTCGAGTCCCGGTGGGCCCGGGGGGCTCCCGGGGGACCGCCGCCCTGGAGCAGCAGTTGGCCGGGGGGCACCCCGGGCCGGCCCAGCGCCACCCGGACCCCCTGCCCGAGCAGCGCCAGGCCGAGCAGGAGGAGGACGGCCCGCCGCTCGGGAGACATGGCCTACAGTGCACCACGCGCCGCGGTCCCGGAGGACCGCGGCGACGCGGGGCACGGCGGAAAAACGGGGCGCGGCGGGGGAGCGCCGCTAGTGCCGGCGGATCAGCGCCATGGCCACATCCCCCACCACCTGCAGGCTCTGCGGGCTCACCTTGTCGAGCGAATCCGCGGGGGTGTGCCAGTAGCTGTTGTCGGGGCCGTAGGAGAAGTCCACCACGTCGATGGCCCGGATGCCGGCCTTCTGCAGCTCCACGTGGTCGTCGATCAGCGTGGGACCCTGCCCCGGCGCGTTCACGAACACGGCGCCGTGGCCGACCTCCTTGGCCACCGTCCACACCAGGTCCACCACCTCCGGCGCCCCGAGCACCGACTGGCCCTCGGGCAGCAGCCGGAGGTCCCGGTCGGCCACCAGGTCGAGCAGCACGGCGTACAGCGGCTTGGGGCCCGGCGGCTGGTGCGCGGCGTAGTACCGCGACCCGATCAGCACGTCGTTCGGCTCGGCGTGGAAGTCCGCATAGTCCTCCCCGTCCACGAACAGCAGGTCCACCCCGACCGTGGGCGGCTGCTGCTGGAGCGCGTCGGCCATGCCGAGGAGCACCGCCACGCCGGAGGCGCCGTCGTTGGCGCCGGGGACCGGCGTCCGCGGACCGGTGTAGTTCGGGTTGTCGGACATCGGCCGGGTATCCCAATGCGCCAGGAACAGCACCCGCTCCCGCGCCGCCGGATTGAAGCGGGCCACGAAGTTCACCATCGGCAGGGTGTCGCCCTTCCCGGAGGCGTGGCTCCAGGCCTGCACCACCAGGGTGTCGGCCCGGGTGCGGAGCAGCGAGTCGAGCCACGCGGCGGTGGCGGCGTGGGCGGGCGTGCCGGGAATCCGGTAGCCGAACCCGACCTGGCGCGCGAGGTAGGTGAAGGCCACCTCGCCATTGAACTCGCGGGTGGGCGGCGCGGCGTCGCGGCAGGCGGCGGCCAGGAACAGGACGGGCAGGAAGAGGCGGCGCATGGTCGAGGAAGAAAGAGGGGGGACGGGGAAGGGGGAAGGGGGAAGGGGGAAGGGGGAAGGGGAGACGGGACGCGGAACCTACCACCGAACCACCGAACCGCCGAACCGCCTAGCGATAGTCCCCCGCATACAGCGACAGCTGGAACGTCGCGGCGACCGCCATCTGCGAGAACTTGCGGTCGAGGTGCCGGGCCTCGTTGAGCGAGTAGCTGAACTGGAGCCCGCCGGTCATGATGCGGCCCAGGTCGGTGTCGAAGGTGGCGCGGAACTCCTGCCGCCGGGTGTCGGAGACCGTCCGGCATGCCAGCTGTCCGCTCAGCTGCAGGCAGGAGAGACTCTTGGAGAGGATGCCGGTCAGCTGGGACCGGATGACGCGCCGGGTGCGGCTCAGCGCGCCGGGCAGGGCGAAGGCGTGGCTGAACCCGGCGGTGATGTCGTCCTGGTCCACCCGGGTGCGGTTGCCGCTGGCGAGGTTGCGCTGGGCCACGCTGGCCCAGGTGACCGAGAGGACCATGCCGTTGGTCAGGGTCAGCTGGGCGTCCGGGGTCACGGTGCGGCTGCGCTGCCGGCTCAGGTAGGGGAGTGCGCCGGGGTTGGGCACCGTGGTGGACCCGCGCACCTGGCGGAAGGTGGCGCCGACGCCGACGAGCGCCACCGGGAAGCCGTGGATGGCGCGGGTGAGCCGGAAGGTGCCCTTGGGCCACTCCCGCTGGAACGTCTCGGAGGTGAGGTACCCCTCGGTGGTGCGCTGGAAGCGGTTGGTGCGCGAGCGGGCGTACCCGAGCTGGAAGCTCATGCCGAAGGGCAGCTCGGCGCCGGACTGGAACGTGGTGGTGCGGACTTCGGAGGCGCCGAGGGCGGACTCGCCCTGGGCGCGGAGGAACCGGTCCAGGCCCCCAAGCGCCAGCTGAAAGCCCAGGTCCGGGTCGAAGGCGGCGAGGTCGAAGGTGCCGGTACGGGTGAGCCGGTCGCTGATGTCGAAGGGCCGCAGGCGTCGGGTGGCCCGGGCAACGGCGGAGGAGTCGCCGACGAGACGGCCGAGGAGCCGCCCGTACTCCACCGCGGCGCCGTACTCCCGCTGGCGGGTCTTGTTGAGCGTCTGCGGCAGGATGAAGGCGCCGGCGGTGTCACCATCCTCGCGGATCGGATTGCGGCTGGTGAGGCTCCGGCTCAGCACGAAGCTGCTGGCGGTCTGGTACCGGGGCCTGAGCCAGCTGGTCAGCCGCGGCGCCAGGAGCACCGAGGTGCCGAGCTGGCGGTCCCGTTCCACGCCGACGTCCATCCCGAAGAAGTCGCGCCGCGCCTGCCCGGCCACCCGGCCCAGGCTGGTGCTGTCGCTGTAGCGGCGCAGGTCGCGGGTGCTGGTCAGGTCGCCGGAGAGGGTGAGCATGCCGAGCGGCTGCCAGGTGAGGCCCGCGGAGTTGCGCCAGGTGTGGGTGAGCGAGACGGCGGGGCGCACCAGGCTGTCGAGGCCGCGGCGGACGGGCACGTCGTAGGCCAGCAGGTCGCCCTGGTTGCGCAGCAGGCCGGAGCCCAGCCGGATGCTGCCGGGGGCGAAGTTCACCCTGGGGCGCGCCAGCGCCGCGGCGCCGTCGGTGTGGCGCAGGAAGCCGGGGAGGCGCCGGACGAGGCCCTCCAGGTTGAGCGTGGGCCCGCGCCGCCCCGACTGGAGCAGGTACGCCGCCTGCAGGTTGCGGGTGCTGTTGCTGGCCTGGGAAAGCTCGGTGGTGCTGCGGGCGTCGGCGAAGCTGCCCGTGACGCTGAGCGGGTCCACCAGCCCGCGCACCAGCCAGTGGCGGCCCCGCTGGGTGCGCCGCACCGCAAAGCTGTAGCTGAGCGACCAGCTCTCGGGCGTGCGCAGCCGGGCCAGGTCCTTGCCCTGGATGTCGGTGCCGGTGAGCAGTTCGGGCGCCACGGAGGAGCGGGCGTAGTTCACCTGGATCGGCAGCACGATGCCGAGGCTGGTCGGGAGGAAGCGCTCCACCCGGAGCCCGGTGGCCAGCTGCAGCGTCCCGGTGGTGCGGTACGAGGGATCCTGCCCGATCTGCTGGAAGAAGCCGTCCTGCCGCACGTAGCCGATGCTGAGGTCGCCCACGTCGGAGGCCACCAGCCGCGCGTCGAGGGCCAGCGCCGACCCGACCCGGGCGATCGGCTCCGTCAGGCGGAGGTCGTCCACCCACACCTCGGCGCTGTCGGTCGGGTCGTTCCCGGCGCGCCGGTAGATGCCGGCGGCGATCTCCTGCACCTCGGCCAGGTTGGGCGGATTGACCGCCGGGTCCTCGATATGGGCCAGGTACGGGCCGTCGCACAGCACGTAGGCCACCGAGACGGTGTCGCCGCCGCAGGCGACGCGGGCCGCGCTGTCGGCCGGGAGTCCCTGCAGCCGGCGGGACTCGATCTGCGCCCGCAGCTCGCGCCACTTGTCCAGGCGCACCCGGAGCTCGGGCTCCCAGGTGGCGGTCGCCGCGTTGGCCGAGAACTGGTAGAAGTTGCGGCTGTCGCTGCCGGCGCGGATGAACACCTCGAAGTCGCGGGTGTCCCAGCCCGACCCCCGGCCCCGCGCCCAGGCCCGGAGCTCCCGGTAGCGCAGCAGGTTCTGCGGCCCGCTCGGAAAGCGGAAGTAGGCCTCGGCGCGCTGGCCGGGGAGGATCTCCCGCGCGAGCACCCGCAGGGAGCGCTCGTTCACCTGGCTGCCGAACTCCCCCTTGCCGCCGCCCTTCTTGTCGAGCCCGCCGCGGACGCCGGGGGGCGAGCTGTAGCCCAGCTCGATGTTCTCGGTGGAGACGGTGGAGGAGACCACCTCGCCATTGCCCGGGGCGTCGGTGGCGCCGGCGAGGCTCTGCACCGGCTTCTCCGAGCGACGCACCCAGGGCGAGCCGAGGAAGCGCATGCGCCCCAGCGCCCAGAAGGTCCGGACGTCGGGACCACCTTGGTCGGGCGCGGCCACGGCGGTGATGCGCAGGTGCTTGATGAGACGGATGTTCGGGGCGCCGAGTCGGTACTCCTCGGTGCGGAGCGGCAGCCGGTACAGCTCCCACTGGCCGGAGTCGGCCGCGATCGCGCCGGTGCGCACGAAGTAGGGGCTGCCCTGCAGGTCGACCACCCAGCGCAGGACGTTCTCCCCGGAGCCGGTGGCATCGAGCTGGTTGTCGTTGTCGAGGTCCTCGGCGTCGAGCGCGCCATTGCCATTGCTGCAGCGGGCGCCGAGGTCGCCCCAGCGGTACACGGTCACCACGTTGGCCAGCTCCTGGCGGCACAGCGCGACGTCCGGGGTGAGCACGCCGTCCACCGCCAGCTGGTCCGGCCGGTCGCCGAGGATGCCGATGTCGTCCTGCGCGGCGTTGAAGACGCCGGTCGACTGCCGCTCGGTGTCGAGGCGGCCCAGCCCCACGAACTGCCGGCCGGTGAACACCGAGTCACCGGACTGGACCGCGAGGCTCTCCGGCGCCATCGCGACGGCGTCCTCGCTCACGGTGCCCAGGTCCACCACCAGCTGCAGGCCCGCGGAGTCGACCGAGCGGTCCCCCGCCCGGAACACCCAGAACTCGAGGAACTCGTTCTTGGACAGGTCGGTGCCGGTGGAGCTCAGGCTGGTGACCATCGAGCGCCAGCGCGGCGCGTTGAGCCGGGCGGGGAGGTTCCAGCGGGCGCGGTTCGTCAGGCGGCCGGCGGAGGTGTCCGGCTGCAGGGTCATGAACAGGACCGTCTCGAGCTGGTCCTGCTGGCCCACCACCTGGATCCGCGGGTCGATGTCGCGGGCCCGCAGCTGGACCACCTGCCCGCTGGAGGGATCCTGGACCAGGTTCTGCCAGGTCATCTGCGCCGCGTCCGTGGTGTCGAAGGCCGTCTTCCCCAGCACCACCTCCGCGCCGTCGGCGAACTGCGGCCGGCTGCCGAACTCCCACAGCGTCTCGCGCAGCGAGAGCTGCACCCCCGGGTCGCCCTCGAACTCCTCGAGGTAGGCCTGGCCGGAGCGGTTGGGGTCGGGACGGGTGAAGGCGAGCTCGGCGTTGAGGTCGAGCCGCGAGGGGGCGGTGGCCGGCGCGGAGGTGAGGCGGTCGAGGAAGCGGGTCACCGCGTCGGGCCGGAACCGGAGGTCGGTGCTGATGCCCCCGACCATGTGGGCCTGTGCCTCGAAGCCCAGCTGGGGCCGGTTGAAGGCGCTCTGCTCCACCTGGTAGAGGCCCAGCAGGTTGACGCCGCCGGTCTCGCCGAGGCTGTAGCGGGTGGAGAGGCCGTAGATCTGGGTGGGCGCCACGGCGAAGACCCCGCGCTCCTCGAAGCGGGCCTGGATGGTGGCGCCGCCGCCGCCGAAGAGGGCCTGGGGGTCGGTGAAGGTGACCTGGCCCAGGTCGTAGTTGATGCTGTAGTCGGTGCCCTTGTCGAGCTTGCGGCCGTTGAGGTACAGGGTCTCGCTGCCGTCACGGACCGAGAGGGCCCCCAGGTCGAGGGTGGAGCGGTCCCCGCTGGAGCTGGCGTTGTACCGCAGCCGGAAGACGAACTTGGCCGGCGGCCCCTCGCTGTAGAGCAGGTAGCCCGGCGTCTGGTACAGGGAATCGTTGCGCTCGGTCGGCAGCAGGCGCGTGGCGTCGGCGAAGGGCTGCGCCGACGGCAGGACGATGTACGACTCCTTGATCGTGAACGCCGCGCTGGGGTCCCGGCTGCGGGGAAAGAGCCGGTCCTGCAGGTTGAAGGCGGTGGGATCGTTGGGCGTGGCCAGGCCGAGCTCCGCCAGGTACGTCGCCGCGGCGCCCGGGCGCAGCGGCCGCTCCGACCGGTTGATGCTCAGGGTGACCTTGAGGGACGCCGGGTCGAGGTCGGCGCCGGCCACCCGGTAGACCTGCCGCATCTCGTGCCGGAAGGTGGGGCGGGTGGCGTCCACCCGCGGCTGCACGATCAGGCGCAGCGTATCGCGGGGCGGCTGCCCGGGGGGCACCGGCGTGTCGGCGGCCGGGAAGGTGCCGACCGGCCCCGCCCCGCTGGGATAGCTGACGGCCAGGTAGTCGTTCTGGTCCAGCCGGCTCGCCAGGGCAAACCAGAGGCCCGTCGGGTCCACGTAGTAGTCGAGGTCGCGCTGCAGCAGCTGCCACTGGGCGGTGACCTTCTGGGCGGTGTCGGCCCCGAGGGCCACGGCGTTGATGCCGCCGAGGTTGGGGTTCACCCCGCTGCGCGAGGGGGGGCGGTAGCGGTACACCCGTACGTCCCCCGTGACCGTCGCCGCCGGCGGCAGGCCGGTGGTGGCCAGCTGCAGGATGTCGAGCTGCGGGTAGCCCGGCAGCTGCGCGGGGTCCACCACCCAGAAGAAGCGGCTGCCCTCGAAGTCGAGGTCGCGGGCCTCGCGGTCCTGCGGCTGCACCACGGTGCTGCCCACGCTGTAGGTGCGCTCCGCCATCACGCTGCCCTTCTGCGTGGCGGCGATGCCCTGGAAGGTGAAGGCGCCCACGTCGAAGGTGGCGTTGACGCCGAAGTTGTTGGCGGGGATCGCGGCGGTCAGGAAGCGCGAGGCCGGCGGCCGGAAGACCACCGTCCCGACCTCCACGCGGCGCACGATCTCGTCCTCCAGCCCCTGGTAGTAGAGCTGCAGGTTGTTGCGCGCGGTGAAGTCGCGCTCCGTGTCGTAGTCCACGTCGACGTGCAGCCGCTGGCCGATCAGGCCGCCGGTGCGCAGCGCCAGGAAGGTGTCGAGCCGGGGGGCCTTCCAGCTGCCGCGGCAGCCGGAGTTGAGGTCGAGGTACTGGGCCGGCGTGCAGCGCAGGTTCTTGAGCCGCTCGCTGCGCACCTCGAGGCGGGCGTTGCCCTCGATGTTGAGGTCGGCGTAGCGGCGGTCGAGCCCGAGCGCCCCGCGCCGGGCCGGGGTAGTATCCTGCCCCGGGACCGCCCGGCGGCCGTACAGCTGGCGCAGGCGCCAGGCGGTGACCCGGGCCGCCGAGAGCGAGTCCCGGTCGGCGGCCACCGCGCTGTCCCAGGCCGCCCGCGCGGCGGCCGGGCGGCGGGGCCCCGCGTCCCACGGGGAGCGCAGCACCGGCGGCGCGCGCAGCGCGAGCCCCGGCGCGGACCGGAAGCGGAGCCAGGCGGTGAAGGTCGTGTCCCCCTGGGCCGCCAGACCTACCGGGACGGCCAGGAGGAGCGCCACGCAGGCGAGCAGACGCACGTGCGGGAGAGGGGCTCGGGCGGAACGGGAAGCAAGAGGCTTGTAGCCGCGGGACACCGGGAATATACTGGCCGGAGAGAGTGGGTACAACTCGTTACCAATCGGAGACTTCGCCGCTCGTGCGCCTGCTCGATCGCTACCTGGTCCGCCAGTTCGTGCCGCCCCTGGCCTTCGCCTTCCTGGCGATGACCAGCATCATGCTGCTCAACCAGATCGCCCGGCGGTTCGGGGCGCTGGTGGGCAAGGGGCTGCCCTGGTCGGTGATCGGCGAGGTCTTCCTGCTCTGCCTGCCGTTCATCATCGCCATGACGCTGCCGATGGCGGTGCTCGTGGCCATGCTCTACACCTTCAGCCACCTGGCCGCCGACAGCGAGATCACCGCCATGCGGGCCAGCGGGCTCAGCGTGGGCCAGCTGGTCCGCCCGATGATCCTGACGGGGGTGCTGATCACCGCGGTGAACTTCTGGTTCACCGACCAGGTGCTCCCCGAGAGCAACGCCCGGCTGCGCAACCTGCTCATCAACATCCAGCGGAAGAAGCCGACCCTCGAGCTGCGGGAGCAGGTGATCAACGAGATCCCCCCCTCCGGGCTCTTCCTGCGGGCCAGCCGGATCGACGCCACCTCGGGCCGGCTCCGCTCGGTGACCATCTACGACATGGCGGGCACCGACAGCCGGCGGGTGATCTACGCCGACAGCGGCGTGATGGGCTTCACCGAGGTGGGCACCGACCTGCAGCTCAAGCTGTACGACGGCTCGGTGCACGCCTTCCGGCAGAGCGACGCGGCGCTGATGCAGGTGACCGACTTCCTCACCAACACCATCCGGGTGCGCGACGTCTCCAACCGGCTCGACCTCGAGGCCAATGACGGGGTGCGCGGCGACCGCGAGATGACCAGCTGCGAGATGATGAAGGTGGTGCAGGGCGCCGACTACGAGGTGCGCCTGGCCCAGGCCCGCCGGCGGGCCACCGCGGAGCGGGATCTCCGCGCCCTGCTGGTGCTGCCGGCGGTGGCGGTCCCGATGCGGGTGGCCCGCCCCGCCCTGCCGGCCTACTGCCGGGCATTCGCCGCCCTCGACCGAAGGCTGGGGACGGACAGCGCCGACCTGGCCACACACCCCGAGGCGTTCGAGGACCCCGTCACGGAGAGCTACGGCGATACCCCCGACGTGGTGCCGCTGCAGGCCCTCACCCCGCCGCGCCCCCGCGTCCCGGGGCTCCGGGAACCGTCCTCGCTCACCTCGTGGGCGGAGGTCTCCGCCGCCCGGGACGAGATCAAGACCTCCGGCGGCCGGGCCAACCAGTACCGGGTGGAGGTCCACAAGAAGTGGGCGATCAGCGTGGCCTGCCTGGTGTTCGCGCTGGTGGGCATCCCGATGGCGCTGCGCTTTCCCCGCGGCGGCATGGGCCTGGTGATCGGCGGGGGGCTGTTCGTCTTCGCCATCTACTACGTGGGGCTGATCGCGGGCGAGGGGCTGGGCAACAAGGCCATCGTCGCCCCCTGGCTGGCGATGTGGGCGCCCAACCTGATCTTCGCGGCGCTGGCGGTGGTGGGCATCGTGCGGGTGAGCAAGGAGTCGGGCTCCACCCGCGGCGGCGACCTGGCCGAGCTGTGGGACACCCTCAGCAGCCGGTTCCGCCGGCGGAAGGCGGCCTGAGTGCGCCTGCTCGACCGCTACGTGCTGCGCTCCTGGGTGGTGATCTTCGTGCTCACGGCCATCGGCTTCCCGGTGGTGTCCATCATGATCAACATGACGGACAACCTGGAGCGGCTGCTCGACCGCGGGCTCAAGTTCCCCGAGATCCTGGTGAGCTACGTCTACGCCCTGCCGGAGAACATCTTCCTGGTGATGCCGGCAGCGGTGCTGTTCGCCACGGTGTTCACCATCGGCAACCTGGGGCGGCACTCGGAGCTCACCGCCGCCAAGGCGGGCGGCTGGAGCTTCCACCGGCTGGCCTTCCCGATCTACCTGGCCGCCTGCGGCGCGGCGGTGCTCGCCTTCGTGGTGGGGGAGCTGGCGCCGGAGTCCACCAGCCGGCAGCTGGAGCTGCAGAAGGCCAAGCTCGCCAAGCCGCGCACCGCCCGGTACAACTTCGTGTTCCGCGCCGACCAGGGCTGGGTCTACACCATCCGCTCCCTCGACGTGCAGAACCGGATGCTGCGGCAGCTGGTGTTCGAGCGGCAGGGGAACGGGTCCGACTACCCCGACCTCGCCGTCACCGCCGACAGCGCCACCTACGACGACACGCTGCATGCCTGGCACCTGTGGCACGGGACCAGCCGGCGCATCCTGGAGAACGGCACCCAGGTGGCGTTCCGGTACGAGTCGGCGCGGCTGCGCGCGCTGTCGCAGGAGCCGGTGGACCTCCTGGCCGAGCCCAAGGCGCCGGAGGAGATGCGCTACAAGGAGCTCACCCGCTATATCGACGCGCTCAAGCGGTCGGGCAACGACACCAGCAAGATCGAGGTGGACCGGGCGCTCAAGATCGCGCTGCCGGCCACCTGCCTGGTGATCGCGCTGTTCGGCGCGCCGCTCGCCATCACCTCGCCGCGGCAGGGCACCGCCATCGGCATCGCCATCAGCCTGGGCACCACGGTGGTGTTCCTCTCGTTCATCCAGCTCTCCAAGGCGGTGGGGGTCTCCGGCGTGGTGAACCCGGTGGCCGCCGCGTGGGCGCCGAACCTGTTCTTCCTGGGCGCGGCGCTGTGGCTGCTGCGCCGGGTGCGCACCTAGCCCCGCCGCCGCGCGGGCGGCGGTCCGCCGCCACCACCCGTGCGCCGTACCGCCCCACCGCCTTCCGGTCCATATTTCGCCCATGGCTTCCCCCCGCCCCATCATCGTCGGCACCGGCATCGCCGGGCTGTGGACCGCCTGGCGGCTCGCCAACGAGGGGCAGGCCTCGGTGCTGGTCACCAAGGGCGTGCTCGCCGACAGCGCCAGCGCCTGGGCGCAGGGGGGCGTGGCGGTGGCGCTCGGCCCGGGCGACAGCCCGAGCCAGCACGCCGCCGACACCCTCGCCGCCGGCGACGGCCTCTCCGACCCCGAGGCCGTCCGCATCCTCACCAAGGAAGGCCCCGACCGGATCCGCGAGCTGCTCGAGGCCGGCGCCATCTTCGATCGCGGCCCCGACGGCTCGCTCCGCTTCGGGCTGGAGGCGGCGCACACCCAGCCGCGCATCATCCACGCCGGCGGCGACCGCACCGGTGCCGCCATCGTGGCGTTCCTCACCCAGATCCTGCGCCGCCACCCGCTGGTCGAGATCCTGCGCTACACCGAGGTCGCGGCGCTGGGCCACGACGGATCCCGGCTCACCGGCGTGATCGCGCTCCGCAACGGGCAGCCGGTCGAGCTGCTGGCCCGGGACGTGGTGCTGGCCACCGGGGGCGTGGGCCAGCTGTACGGGGTCACCACCAACCCGCTGGTGGCCAGCGGCGACGGGTGGGCGCTGGCGTGGCGGGTGGGCGCCGAGCTCCGGGACATCGAGTTCCTGCAGTTCCACCCCACGGCGCTCAAGCTGCCGGGGGTGAACCCGGCGCCGCTCATCACCGAGGCGGTGCGTGGAGCCGGCGGGATCCTGGTGGACCGGGACGGCCGCCGCTTCGCCTTCGACGCCGACCCCCGCGGCGAGCTGGCCCCGCGCGACGTCGTGGCGCGCGCGGTGGCGGCCGCCGACGCCACCGGGGGCGCCTGGCTCGACGCCCGGGAGATCCGCGACTTCCCCGTCCGCTTCCCGGGCGTGACCCAGATCCTCGCCACCCACGGGCTCGATCCCGCCCGCGACCTGATCCCGGTGGCCCCGGCGCTGCACTACGCCATGGGCGGCATCCGGACCGACTTCGACGGCCGCAGCACCCGCGAGGGGTTGTGGGCGGTCGGCGAGGTCGCGTGCACCGGCGTGCACGGCGCCAACCGGCTGGCCTCCAATTCGCTGCTCGAAGGCATGGTCTTTGCCGACCGCGTGGCCCGCGCGCTGGTGGCGCGTCGCGGGCCCGGCGACTGGGGCGAGTGGGCCCCGGCGCACCCGGTGCCCGCCCTCCGGGCCGAGGCGTTCGCCGCGCGGTGGCGGCCGGCGGCGCACCGCGCCGCCAAGGTGCCGGCCTTCCCGCCGGCCGCCCCCCGCGCCCGCGACGCCGACGAGTCGGCCGCCCCCGTGCGGGACGAGATCCGCGCCATCATGACCACCGACGTGGGCATGGTGCGCACCGAGTCGGGCCTGCGCCGGGCCCGGCGCGCGCTCACCGCCCTCACCGCGCGGCTCCCCGCCGATGCCTGGCGCACCCACAACATGCTGCTGGTGGCGCGGCTGATCACCCACGCGGCGCTGCGCCGGCGGGAGAGTCGCGGCGGCCACCGCCGCCTCGACTATCCCCCGGCGGCCCGGCCCGCCACGCCTCCGAGCCGGAGTCCCGCATGAGCCTGGCCCTGCCCGTCATCGAGCCCACCCGCCTCGCCGCCGCCGAGATCCGCGCGCTGCAGGCGGAGATCCGGGCCCTCGCCGCGCAACGCCGTGCCGTGGTCCTGGCCCACAACTACCAGCGGGCCGAGGTCCAGGACGTGGCCGACTACGTGGGCGACTCCCTCGGCCTCTCCCGCACCGCCGCGGCCACCGATGCCGAGGTGATCGTGTTCTGCGGGGTGCACTTCATGGCGGAGACCGCGGCCATCCTGGCGCCGGCCAAGCGGGTGCTGCTCCCCGACCTGCGCGCCGGCTGCTCGCTGGCCGACACCATCACCGCCGCCGACCTCCGTGCCTGGAAGGCCCGCTTCCCGGGCTACATCGCGGTGGGCTACGTGAACACCACCGCGGAGGCCAAGGCGGAGCTCGACTACTGCTGCACCAGCGGCAACGTGCTCGAGGTGATCGACGCCATTCCCGAGGACCGGGGCATCCTCTTCTGCCCCGACTTCTTCCTCGGCGCCCACGTGCGGCGGATGCGGCCCCACCGGCGGGTCGAGGTGTGGCTCGGCGAGTGCCACGTGCACAAGGACATCAACCCCCACACCCTCGACCGCATGCGGCAGGAGCACCCGAAGGCGGAGGTGCTGGTGCACCCGGAGTGCGGCTGCGCGGGGCAGCTGATCTACGCCATGGGCCAGGGCGACATCCCGCCCGACGGCGTCCACATCGCCTCGACGGAGCGGATGATCCAGCTGGTGAAGGAACGGCAGGTGGACGAGTTCATCATCGCCACCGAGACGGGGATCATGCACCGCATGGAACGGCTGGCGCCCGGGAAGCACTTCTACGCCGCGGACCGCGCGGCGGTCTGCGCCTTCATGAAGACCATCACGCTCGAGGCCACCCGGGACGCGCTCGCGCTCGACCGGCACCACGTGACCGTGCCCGCCGACATCGCCGGCCGGGCGCGGCTCGCGCTCGACCGCATGGTGGCCCTCGGGCCGGGCATCGCGACGCAGCCGGGCGACTAGGCCGCGGCCCTGGAGCGAGAATGCGCCACCGCACCTGGATCGTCTCCGCCATCATCCTGGGCCTGGTGGGCACCTGTGCCGCCACCGGGGTGTCGCTGGTGCCCGCCAGCCTCATGCTGGGCCCCTGCCTGCGGGACTGGACCAGCCCGTCCTCCTACGGCGCGCGCGGCAGCCCCCTCGCCACCGTCGACGCGCCCCTCGGCGACGGCGCGCTCCGGCTCTGCTACGGCCGCCCGTCCATGCGCGGCCGCGCCATCTACGGCGCGCTGGTGCCCTGGGACTCGCTGTGGCGGATGGGGGCGAACGAGCCCACCCGGCTCTACCTCAGCCGGCCAGCCACCGTGGCGGGGATCCCGCTCGAGGCGGGCCGCTACGCCCTCTACCTGCGGCCCGGGCGGGGGCAGTGGATGCTGTTCGTGAACCGGTCGGTGCGGCACTGGGGAAACGACCTGTCGCTCGGGGTCCGGGCGCACGAGGTCGGGTCGGCCCCGGTCCCGGTGCTGGCGCTGCCGGAACCGGTGGAGACGCTCACCGTCCGGCGGGTGGCGGCCGATAGTGGCAGGATGAACCTGGCCTTCGACTGGGAACGCACCCGGGTGGTGCTGCGAGTGAGTCCACGATGATGATCGAACGCGACCTGCGCTCCCTGATCGGCGCCGACGCGCGGCGGGTGGCCCAGGAGGCCCTGGCCGAGGATGGCGACCGCGACATCACCACCGAGGTGACCGTCGAAGCCAGCCAGGTGGGCACGGGGGTGCTCGAATTCCGCAGCGGCGGCACCGTGGCCGGGATGCCCTATGCCGATGCCGTGGCCACGGCGTGCGGCCTGCCGCCCGTCACCTGGTACCACGCCTCGGGCGCGACCGTCCCGGCCGGCACCACGCTCGGGCTGCTGCGCGGCGACCTCGCGCGCATCCTGCGCGCGGAGCGGCCGCTGCTCAACCTGCTGCAACGCGCCGTGGGCATTGCCAACCTGACCCGGCGCTACGTCGACGCGGTGGCCGGCACCGGCGCCCGGATCCTCCACACCCGCAAGACCGCGCCCGGCCTGCGCCTCCTCGACGTGACGGCGGTGGTGGCCGGCGGCGGGCACGTGCACCGGCTGGGCCTCGCCACCACGGTCATGGTGAAGGACAACCACTGGCAGGCGCTCACGCGCAGCGGGCGCACCCTGCGCGAGGCGCTGGAACAGGCGCGCGCCGGCGGCATCATCGAGTGTTTCGTGGAAGTCGAGACGGGGGGCCAGCTGGAACAGGCCTGCGCCGCCGGCGCCACCCGCCTGCTGGTGGACAACCAGGACCCGGCCACCGTGCGCGCCTGGACGGTGCGCGCCCGCACCCTTGCGCCCGGCATCGAACTCGAGGCCACCGGCGGCATCACCCTCGAGAACATCCGGGCCTTCGCGGAGACCGGCGTCGACTACATCTCCATCGGCGCGCTGACCCATAGCGTGCAGGCGGCGGACCTGGCCCTGGAGGTTGCCGAGGCGGGGTGAGGACTTGGCGGGAAGCGGGAAGCGGGATCCCGAAGCTACCGCAACTCCCGCGGGTCCGCCGAGCCGCCCGGCCGCCCGGCCGCCGTACCGCCCTACCGCCGTACCGCCGTACCGCCTTACCGCCTTACCGCCCACCGCTTCCAGCCGTAGTACACCGGCACGCCCGAGAGAATCACCACGACGTCGACCACGAACGCCTTCGGTTCCGACACCAGGTAGTTGCCGAGCAGGAAGAGCGACCCCGCCAGGAAGAGCAGCGGCACCACCGGATAGCCCGCCGTGCGGTACGGCCGCGGCAGGTCCGGCCGGGTACGCCGCAGCACGAAGACCGCCGCCACCGCCAGGGCATAGAATGGCCAGATGCCGATGACGAACTGGTCCGCCAGTTCGGTGAAGGTCTTGATCAGCACGAAGATCACGCCGAGGACCGCGGCCAGGAGGATCGCGGCGGTGGGGGCGCCGGTGCGCTCGTCCACCCGGGCGATCGCCTTGGGGAAGAGTCCGTCCTCCGCCATCGCGAAGAAGATCCGCGGCGCCGTCATCATGGAACCGTTGAGGGTACCGAAGGTGCTCACCGCTACCGCGGCCGAGATGGCCACGATGCCGGCCGGCCCGATCAGCAGGCTGGCCACGTCGGCGGCGACCAGCTCCGCCTGCTGCATCGCCGTGATCGGGATGAGGTAGAGGTACACCAGGTTGGCGCCGAGGTAGAGCACCACCACGATCGACGTGCCGATGACCAGCGCCCGCGGCAGGGTGCGCTGCGGGTCCTTCACCTCGCCACCCACGAACGCCAGGTCGGCCCAGCCATCGTAGGCCCAGAGGATCGAGACCATCGCCAGCAGGAAGGGCGAGGCGGCCACCGCCGCCCGCTGGTCCAGCATCGGGCCGGCGCCCAGCCCATCGCCCAGCAGGAAGCCGAGGACGATGAGCGCGGCGAGCGCGCCCACCTTGAAGGCCGTACTCAGGTTCTGGATCACCGCGCCGCGCTTGATGCCGAAGTAGTTGACCGCGGCCACCAGGATGATGAAGCCGGCGCCGAGGGCCTGGTCCCCCCGCACCGGCAGGCCCAGCACCGGGGCGGCGGGGTCGAGTCCCACGGTGCGCAGCGAATAGGCCGAGGCGGTGATCCCGATGGCGCCGTAGGCGCCGGGGCGGATGATGAGCAGCTCGGCCCAGCCGAACAGGAAGGCGGTCAGCGGCCCGAACGCCTCGCGCAGGAAGACGTACATCCCCCCGCTGCGCGGGAAGGCGGCCGCCAGCTCCGCGTAGGTGAGCGCGCCGCACACCGCCACCACGCCGCCCACCACCCAGGCCAGCAGGAAGAGCGGGACGTCGTCGATCCGCTGGGCCACCGAGGCCGGGGTGCGGAAGATGCCGCTGCCGATGGTGGAGCCCACCAGCACCGCCACGGCGCTCCACAGGCCGAGGCGGCGGGACAACCGTTCGCCCCAGGGATCGCGGGGGGATTCTGTCATGACAGACCGAGGGTCGGGAGGGGAGTGCCCTGCGCTGGAATCGACTGGCTAAAGCATGAACTTGCCTTGAGTTGCCGCGCTTGACAACCCGTGTCCCAAGCCCGTTCTTTCCCCCCCGCAGCCGGGGGGACCGGCGGCACCCGGCAGCACCGAAATCTCCGGAGTCACAGGCATGAATGAGCAGGCCGCTGGCGGCGCCCAAGGGTACCGCCGTGTAGCCCTGATGGCGGCCGGCCTCGCGGTCGGACTGATCACGCTGGGCGGGATCACCCGCATCGCCGGGGCCGGGATGGGGTGCGGGCCGGACTGGCCGCTCTGCAACGGCCGGCTGTTCCCGAACCTCGCCGACCCGCTCGAGCTGATCGAGTGGAGCCACCGCTGGGTGGCGGCGATGCTCTCCGCCATGGTGGTGTGCCTCGCCGCGCTGAGCTGGAAGCGGCACCGCACCGACGCCTTCCTCCGCGGCCCCGCGTACGCCTCCCTCCTCGTGCTCGCGCTGCAGGTGATCCTCGGCGCCGTCACGGTCAAGTACTTCAACGCCGCCCCGACGGTGGTCATCCACCTGACCAACGCGATGGTGCTCCTGGCCATCCTGGTGGTGGCGGTGCTCCGCGGCGGGGAACGGCTCCGTGGCGAACCGGTGGTGCCCGGGCGCCCACTGACCGGGGCCGCCATCGGCACCGGCTTCGCGTTCGTGGTGCTCACCTTCGGGGCCTTCGTCGCCAACTACGACGCCGGGCACTACTGCCTCGGGTTCCCGCTCTGCGGCGGCGGCTACACCCCGCCCGCGGAGGCGCTGGGCCGGGTGCACTACGTGCACCGGGTGCTCGCCTTCCTGTTCGTGGGGCACGCGCTCGGCATGGCCTTCGGCGCCGGGAAGCTGCGGGGTGAGGGCGCGGCTCCCTACCGCCGCGCCGCCTGGTGGCTCGCGGGCCTGGCCGTCCTGCAGGTGACCGTCGGGGCGGCCATGATGCTCCAGATGATGCCCACCTGGCTGCGCGCCGGACACCTGCTGGTGGGCTCGCTGGTGTGGGTGGCGTCGGTGGTGCTGGTGTTCCGCTCCCGGCGGGTGCTCGACACCCGGGGCGCGGTCCAGCGCGACCCGGCCAACGACCCGGGCGGCATCATCGGGGCCGCCTCGGTGGCCATGGACGCGCCCGCGCCCGCACCCGCGCCGGTGGCGGTGTGGAAGGACCTGGTGACGCTCACCAAGCCGCGGATCATCTCGCTGCTGCTGCTGACGACCATCGCCCCGATGTTCATCACGGGGCGCGGCATGCCGTCGCTGGCCCTGGTGCTCTGGGTGCTGCTCGGCGGCTACCTGATGGCGGGTGGGGCCAACACCGTCAACATGTGGTTCGACCGGGACATCGACAACCTCATGTCGCGCACCCGGCTGCGGCCCATTCCGTCGGGGCGGATCCCGGCCTGGGCGGCGCTCGCCTTCGGGCTGGGCCAGGGCGCGGTGGCGTTCTGGATCTTCTGGCGCCAGGTCAATCCGCTCTCCGCCTGGCTCGCCTTCGGCGGCTACCTCTTCTACGTGGTGATCTACACCGCCTGGCTCAAGCGGCTCACCACCCAGAACATCGTGATCGGCGGCGCGGCCGGCGCCTTCCCGCCCCTGGTGGGGTGGACGGCCATGACCGGGTCGCTCGACCTGCCCGCCATCTACCTCTTTGCCATCATCTTCTTCTGGACCCCGCCCCACTTCTGGGCGCTGGCCCTGATCAAGCGGCAGGAGTACGCCAAGGCGGGCGTACCCATGATGCCGGTGGTCTCGGGCGAGCACTGGACCAAGGTCCAGATGCTGGCCTACACGCTGATGCTGATCCCGCTCACCGTGATGCCCACGGTGTTCGGGGCGCTGGGCCTGTTCTACGCGGCGGCCGCGCTGGCGCTGGGCGGCAGGCTGCTGTGGCTCAGCATCCGGGTGCTGCGGGAGCAGGGCGTCTCCCCGACGACGTGGAAGATGTACAAGTTCTCCCTGCTCTACCTGGCCCTGCTGTTCGTGGCCATGGGCGTGGACCGCGCCCTGCCCTTCGGGCACCGGTTCGAGCGTGGGGACGTGCTGATCCTTGACCGCCCTGAGGACGGCTGGCCCACCCCCCGCTGGACGCCCTGACCCCGGTCTCCGCGCCAGGCATCGCCAAGGGGGGAGCGGGGTCGCGGCGACCCGGCTTCCCCCTTCCCCGTTTCGCCCCTCCCGTTTCCCGGTAGTTTTCGGCCATGACGACGCCCACCGCCCCGCCCCGCCGCCGGCTGCGTTCACCCACGGCCCTCAAGCGGCTGCTGCCGCTCATCCGGCCGCACCGCGCCGCGCTGGGCCTGGCGGTGTTCTGCCTGGTCACCAGCACGGCGGCGAGCCTGGCGTTCCCGCGGCTCACCGGGTGGCTCCTCGACGCCGCCTTCCTGCAGGGCGGCCGCGACCAGCTGGACCGGAAGGCGCTGCAGCTGATGGCGGTGGTGCTGGCCCAGGCGGCGCTCAACTACGGGCAGGCGTACCTGCTGGCGGCCACCGGCGAGCGGGCCATCGCCGGCCTGCGCACCGCGCTCTACAACCGGCTGCTCGAGTTCCCGGTGGGCTTCTTCGCCGAGCGCCGCACCGGCGAGCTGGTGAGCCGGCTGACCACCGACATCGGCCTGCTGCAGGGCACGGTGAGCCACCAGGTGGCGGAGTTCAGCCGCCAGCTGCTCACGCTGATC
This sequence comes from Gemmatimonadota bacterium, assembly GCA_016713785.1. Taxonomy (NCBI): domain Bacteria; kingdom Pseudomonadati; phylum Gemmatimonadota; species Gemmatimonadota bacterium. Next base: position 748,196 of record JADJOM010000001.1, read on the forward strand.
GGCGGCGTCACGATGCTCATCATCGTGCAGCCGCGGCTCACCCTCACCGCCCTGGCGGCGGTGCCCATCGCGGTGGGAGCCATCATCTTCTTCGGGCGGCGGCTGCGGCGGATGAGCACCGGGGTGCAGGACCGCGTGGCCGACGCCACGGCGGTGGCGGAGGAGGCGCTGGGCCAGATCCGCACCGTCCAGAGCTTCGTGCAGGAGGATCACGAGCGCCGCCGCTACGCCGCCCGCATCGACGAGGCGGTGACCGCGGCCCTGATCCGGGCCAAGGTCCGGGGGGTATTCTTCGGGGTGATCACCCTGGCCACCTTCACCGCCATCGTCGTGGTGCTGTGGCAGGGTGGCCGCCTGGTCCTTGACGGCAAGCTCACCCCCGGCACCCTGTTCACGTTCATGATCTACACCATCATGATCGCCGGGGCGGTCGCCTCGCTGGTGTCCTTCTTCAGCAACTACCAGGAATCGATCGGGGCGGCCGAACGGGTGTTCGAGCTGCTGGAGCAGCCCAGCGCGATCGCGGACCCCGTGGGCGCGGCGCCGCTCGCCCAGCCGGCGGCCGGCCGGGTGGCACTCGAGGGGGTGGGATTCCAGTACCGCCCCGGGGCCGACGAGCGCTGGGCGCTGCGGGGGGTGTCGCTCTCCGTGGCCCCCGGTGAAGTGGTCGCCTTGGTAGGCCCCTCTGGCGCCGGGAAGACCACCCTGGTGTCGCTGCTGCCGCGCTTCTGGGATGTCACCGAGGGCCGGGTGACGCTCGACGGCCGGGACGTGCGGGAGATTCCCCTTGCCGACCTGCGCCAGAGCATCGGCCTGGTGCCCCAGGAGCCGGCCCTGTTCAGCGGCAGCATCCGGGAGAACATCGCGTACGCCCGGCCCGGGGCCGCCCTGGCGGAGATCGAGGCGGCGGCCCGGGCCGCTCATGCGCATGAATTCGTCGAGCGCCTGCCCCAGGGCTATGACACCCTGGTGGGGGAGCGCGGCGTGAAGCTCTCCGGCGGGCAGCGGCAGCGGATCGCCATCGCGCGGGCCATCCTGAAGGATCCCAGGGTGCTTATCCTGGACGAGGCCACCAGCAGCCTGGACACCGAGAGCGAGCGACTGATCGAGGATGCGCTGGAGCGGCTGCTGGTGGGCCGTTCCACCCTGATCATCGCCCATCGGCTGAGCACCGTGCGCCGCGCCGACCGGCTGGTGGTGCTGGAGCACGGGCGCATCGTGGAACAGGGGAACCACGCGGAGCTGCTGGCCCAGGGCGGCCTGTACGCCCGGCTGTACCAGCACCAGTTCCGGGAGGACGACCCCGAGGCAGTGCTCCGCTAGTCCGTTGTGCAACAGCGGCCCACTGGGAATGGCCGCCGGATGGACCCTTCGGCCCTGCGGACCTCCGCCCTGGCCGTGGTGGTGCTGCCTCTGGAAACCAGCCCCTCCACGTGATAGGCTTATCGGTCACTCGGGTACCCCCCTTTCGCTTCCCAGCCCAGACGGTTCCATGCGCCTGTTGTTGCCTCGCCTTGCATCGGTGGCGGCCCTGCTGGTGGCCGCCTCGCTCGGATGCGATTCCGACGATTCCACGAATCCATCACCGCCAGCCCGGTTCGTCGGGGCAAGCGTCAACCCGAACGTGAACAACCTGATCAGCGCCTCGGTGACCATCACCGCCGTCGGGTACGACAGCGCCTATGTCCGCTTCTGGCACGACAGCGCCACCCCGGGGCGCACCCCTTCCTATCCGTTCCTGGCCGACTCGGTGCTGACGCTGCCGGTGCTGGGCCTGGACACCGCGTCCGCCTATGCCTTCGAGGTGATGCTCGAGCGGAAGGGAAAGAAGGCCCGTCCGGCCGATACCCTCGGGTTTGCCAGCGGTTCACTCCCCGCCTGGGTCCCCGTCGTCGGCACCATCGGCACCGACACCCTCCCCGGATACCTGCTGCTCAGCCTGCCCAATGGTCCGGTGATCATCGACAATGCCGGGAAGGTGGTCTGGTACCGGTTCCGGCCCGGCGGGGTGCTGGGCTCGTGGACCGGGCAGCCGGATGGCTCCTACACCTGGCTGAGCGCAGCGGATTCCTCCGGGTACTACATCCACGATGTGCTGGGGGAGGAAACCGGCCGGCTGGCCTGCGTGGGCTACAAGACCAGGTTTCACGACGTCCTGGTGCAGGCCAGCGGCGACGTCTGGATCATGTGCGATGAGGAGACGGTCGAGGACCTGACCGCCTACGGGGGCATCGACACGGCCCGGGTGACCAGCACCGTCGTGCAGCACCTCGACCCGTCGGGCCAGGTGGCGTTCCAGTGGCGCTCGATCGACCACCTCTCGTTTGCCGAGAGCGATCCTTCCCTGCTCACCGGCGTGGCGGTCAACTTCACCCACGGCAACGCCATCGAGATGGACGCGGACGGACTGCCGCTGGTGTCGTTCCGCAGCCTCGACGAGATCGTGAAGATCGACACCACCACCGGGAACATCGTGTGGCGCCTCGGTGGCCTGGCCAGCGACTTCACCATCCAGGGCGACATCAAGGGCGCCTTCCAGCGCCAGCACGGGCTGCGGGTGGTGGGGCAGGATCACCTGCAGTTCCTCGACAACGGCACCCAGATCCCGAGCCGCCTGGTGCGCTACACGCTGGACACCCTGGCCATGACCGCCACGCTGGACTGGGAGTTCATCGATGCGCCCACGACCTTCGCCGCCGTGGGCGGTGCCACCCAGGTCCTCTCCAACGGCGGCGCCCTCGTGACCTTCGGCCCGGCTGGCCGGGTGATCGAGGTCGATCCCGATGGCAATCGGACCTGGGAGCTGAGCGGCATCAACGGCAGCTACGTCTTCCGGGCCCAGCGGCTGACGTCGCTGTACTTCCCCGCCAGGGGCCCCGAGCACCGCTAGGGCGCCCCCTCCGGGGTGGCAGGGCACGGGCCCGGATCGCGCTTCCGCGATCCGGGCCCGTTTCCCTTTCTTGGGCTTTTGGCCCCATCTCCGCGCTGTCCGTGACTGGCCGTTCCGGCTGCACCGCCTCTCATGGCTGGTCCGGACCACGCTGCGGCAGTTGGTCACGGCCCTCGGGGGTGCGCGGCTGGAGCTGTCCGGTTCCGCCCCGCGGGCGTGGGGAGCCGAGCGTCCCCGCACCTGGTGAACGCCCGCCCACCAGCTGCCGGCAGCACCTCCTGAAACGAGCCCGCCCCCGCCAGCGTGGCTGGCGGGGGCGGGGGTCAGGCTGGCTCCGGAAGGAGCCGTCGGGCTACGGCTGGGTGATCGTCCAGCGAATGATGGCCGGCGCTGTGCCAGCGTACAGGTTGGCAATGAGGTATGAAGTGCCGGCCGGAAGGGCACAGGTCAGATTTTCCGGGTTGGCGCCGGTGGCGCCGGCAAATCCGCAGATGAACCCGGTGACCCCACCGTCGACTGCCAGGAGGTCCACGTCGGCGCCGTTGTTCCAGGCCAGGTTGATCTGCAGCGTGGTCGGCGCGCCGAGCGTGATGGCATACACGCGGTCCTCGCCGGCAATGGCGGCGGCGAAGGGATCGCCGTTGTCGTACACGACCACCGAGGTGCCGGGGCCCGGAATCGGCAGCGCCGGGGCGGTATTGGGATCATCGGTGCCGGCCAGGCCTGCTCCGACGGTCACGTTCGACGCGGTCGGGACGCTGATGGCGGCGCCGAGCAGGAAGTCGAGGGCGATGTTGGCCAGGTCCGGCGCGCCGGTGAAGCCCGGCGGCGGGACGGTGGTGATGGAGTTGCTGTCGGGCGCCACCGCGGTGCCGAAGCCATCGTCACCACCGAAGGTCACGCCCGCGCCGGAGACGAACTTGTAGCCGGCCGGCAGGGTGATGGTGAGCGCCGCGCCCGCCGCCGGCGTGGCCGACGAGAAGGTGGCCGCCACGCTGGCGATGGTCGGGGTGGTGAAGGTCACGCCCCCGGAGGTGGCAGTGTAGCCGCCGACGTCTCCATAGGAGATCATCAGGTTCGAGACGTTGATGGCGCCGTTGGCACTCGGCCCGGACAGGAAGCTGATCTGGGTGCTGTCGGCGTTGATGCCGAGGGTCACGACGGTGGCGCCCGCGACGGTAACGGCGCTGGCCGGGGTGAACTTGAACCCCGCCCCCACGGTGGCGGTCACGGTGTCGCCGAGGTTCGGCGCCGCGTTCGACAGCGTGACGCTCGTGGCGGTGTCGGGCAGGATCCGGATGGGGATCACCAGCGACTTGCCACCAGCGTTGATGGTGAAGCTGGTGTTGCCGAACTGCGCCGTCGCGGTCACTTCATAGCGGGCGCGGGTCCAGGGCGACGGACGCTTGGCGTTGCCGTCAACATCGTAGACGATGTTGTAGGCGGTGTCCTCGACCAAGGTGACGCCGGTGGGGTTGGCGGCGATGTTGAAGTTCGTCGCCTGGCGGTTGCCCTGCTCGTCGAGCGCCTCGACGATGATGCCCTTGGTGGAATCGGGGCGCAGGAAGATGGCGCTGGGGTTCGCGACCAGTTTATCCACGCCGTTCCGGAGTGAATCGGTCGGATCGCCCTTGCAGGAGAGCGCGGCCAGCGCGGCAGCGAGCACGACCGTACCACGTGTCACACGGTTCATGACTGTCTACCTCATTCAGAAGTCGGAAACTTGAGCACCGCTCGCCTGGAACGGGTCCTGCCGTGATCCTGCGTTGGTTACTGGTCGGGGTTGAGCGTCGGGCGCCCGGCCCCTTCCCGGAACAGGTCGATCCCCAGCCAGCGGCTGATGTCCTGAAGCGCTTCGTGCCCGAGAATCTCGTCGTACCCGGGCCGCTGCGTTTCCTTGAGATCATTCGTGGCGATCAGCTTGTACCCCCCGAAGCCCGTCCGGTCGGCAAAGATGTAGTACAGCTCCTTGCCGCGCTGATACCGCCACACCTGGTACGGCGGGGCACTCCCGGTCGACGTCCGTCGGTCCAGCCGGTCGAGCGGATCCCCGTATTTCACGTACACGCGTCCGCGGTCGGTCTTCCATCCCGGGGTCCGGCTCCGGCCGCCCTCGGCAAACGTCTTGTTCGCCTGGTCGATCAGCTGGTAGAACCGTTCCCTGGCCTCGTTCCGCGGCGTCCCTGGCGTCGGGTCGCGATCGGTCCAGAATTTCACCATGAAGCGGCGCTTGGCGTCGAGGGTCAGGTCCTTGGTGTAGACCTTCAGTGAGTCGCGGCTCGTCAGGTACTCGAGCGGCGCCTCGGCCTCGTCGATCTGCGCGTCATTCATGACACTGAAGTAGCCTTCGTCGGTTTCCCGGAGCGCGGCGAGGCGGGCCTCCTCGCGCTGCATGGTCTCCTCGAAGTCCGCCATCACCAGCTCGTCGGTGCGCTCTTCGTGGGTGCCGCCCACGTCGATCGTGACGACGAACCGGTACCGCCCTGCCGGCAGGCCGGCGAGGTCCAGCTGTCCCTTGAGCACCGCGCCGCCGCTGTTGATCGTCACGCGGGCGGGACGGGTGGTCACGAGGCTCTTGCCGGTCGAATCCTCCAGGCGGACCTGCATCGTCCCGGAGTCCGGGGCCGGGGCGTACGCCTCGACCAGGTAGAACGCCTTCGATCGGACTGGCGTGAGCTTGAGGCGGACGACGGGCGTCAGGAGCGTGTTGCCCCGTCGCAGTTCCCCGAGCTTCGGCATCGTGTCGTCCCCGGTGGCCAGCCGCATGCTCGGCGAGAGCATGAGGTCGGAGGCCCGGGGGGCGCTGCTCCATCCTTCCACCGTGGCGCTGCTGCTGAAGTGCCGGCCGGAGACCGAGTCGGTCACCGTGACGCTGATGGTGTACCGCCCGGCGGGTACCGCGAAGTCCAGGATCTCGAGCTTCGAGGCCCCCGCCTGCCGGAGCCCGGCCGCGGCCCGGCCTGGCCACGCCGCCTGCTCCAGTTGCACCCCCGCCTGGTCGGTGACCGTGACGTCGACCCCGTACTTGAGGTCACCGCCGCCGGTGCCCGTTGTCGATTCGAGCAGGGTGTACGGCACTTCCACGAACGCCTGGACCAGGGTCTGCCTGCTCTCGGCCCGGTAGAACCGGAGTGCCCGGACTTCGACCGCCGGTCCGCCCTGGGCCTGGAGACCCGCCGGCGCGGCGGCCAGCAGGCTCAGGAGCGTCGCCACGCCATTGCAACGTCGCATTCGATTCCTTGTTCCGTGGAGCGGGCCTCGCGGCCCGCTCCAGCGGGCGGGAACCTGTCCCGCCCTGACTGCCGTTACCAGCCGAGCCCGAAGCTGACGAAGTGGGTCGGGCCGAGGATGCCCATGTACTTGAACGCGTAGTCGACGGTGAGGTTGAAGTTCCCCATGCCGTAGCCGATGCCGCCGCCCGCCGCGAGGCCCTGCAGGTTCTCTTCGTCGTTCAGCGCGGTGACGAGGGTGGTCGGGCTCTGGTTGTTGGCCGCCGAGTAGCTGTAGCTGCCCCGCAGCGCGGCAGAGAAGTTCGACCCGCCGAGGTTGCGGCTGCTCCACTCCGCGCCGGCCGAGAAGCCGGCCTTGCTGTTGTTCGGCTGGTTGAAGTCGCTCAGGAACGTCAGCCGGTTGCTGCTGCCGGTCAGGAGGTCGTACGCCAGGCCGACCCGGAAAGTGGTCGGGAGCGGGAAGGCCTTGGTCCGGAACCGGGTGGGCTGCGGAATGCCCGGCACGTCGTCCTCGCCCGGCAGCGGGTCGCGCGGAGTGCCGCTGTTCAGGGCGTTCCCGCTGTACGAGATGTTGGTGCCGAGGTTGGCCAGCACGAACGAGAACTTCACCGGGTGCCCGTTGAGCGCCGCGTGGAAGTTGGTGCCGAAGTCCACGGCGAACGCCTTGCCGCTGGCGTCACCGAGGTTGTCGCTGATGAACTTCGCCGTGAGGCCCGCGGAGAAGCGGTCCGAGAAGTTCTGGGCAAAGGTGGCACCCAGGAAGGTCTCGCTCACGTCGTAGGTGGCGCCATTGCCCTCGGGGTCCTCGACCGTGTACACCGGCTGGTCCTTGAACCCGAAGGTGCCCAGCTGGAAGCCGACCGTCTTGGAGCCGCCGTCGAAGGGGAAGGCAACGCCGCCCCAGCTGTAGCGGGTGTCCGCGATGTAGTCGTAGGTGCCAACCACCATCCCGGGGCGGGTCATGAGCGCCGCGCCGGCCGGGTTGTAATACAGTGCGCTCGCGTCGTTCGCGACCGCCGCGTAGGCACCGCCGAGGGCGGTGCCGCGGGCGCCGGCCCCGAGGAGCATGAACTCCGCGGCCGTGCTGCCGTAGGCCGTGTTGTCCTGCTTGGTCCCGGCCTGGGCCGCGAGGCCCGAGGCCGTTCCGCCCAGCAGGGCCGCCAGCAGCACCAGGCGCGGGGAAAGGGTGTGCTTCATCTGATCCAATCTCCTGGCTGTGGAGCGGGCCCGCGTGGGCCCGCCCCCTGGGGAACTACTGGGCGAAGTTGACGATGGTCATGCGACCCACCCGCCGGGCCGTCGTCCCATCGTTGGATTCGATGTGATAGAAGTACACACCGCTCGCGACCACCTGGTTGTTCCGGTTACGGACATTCCAGGTCAGCTCGCCGCCGAACGTGGTGCTGTTGTGTTCCAGGATGTTCACCAGCACGCCGCTCGACGAGTAGATGCGGATGATCGCCTTGCGGGGCAGGTTCACGAACTTGATGACCTTGTTGTCCGTGGTCTGCTCGTACCCGTTGGTCACGTAGTACGGATCGGGAACCGTGTGCACCTGCTTCAGGTTCGAGGCCGTGACCGCGTTGATCGAGTTGTCCACGTCGAACGTGGTCTGGATCACCGAGCCGATCGAGGTGAAGGGCCGCAGGCCCAGCCCGTCGGTCGAGTTGGCGATGCCCTCGGGGTTGGCGAAGGTGTACGGGCCGAGGTTGCCGCCCGAGCCGTTGCCGCCGGTGATGGCGCCGGCGTAGCTCCGCATGGACCAGACGGTGCCGGCCGCCGGAACCGCCCCGCCAGCGAGCTCGAAGGTGAACAGGTCACCGACGATGTACATGTTGAAGCCAAGGTTGGTCGCCACCACGAAATTCGCGGAGGTGGCGGTTGGCCACGCCTGGCCGCTGAAGAACCCGACCGCACCGGGGACCGCGGTGTTGCTCAGCACGTAGGCGCTGTTGCCGCCCGGACAGGTGAGCGAGCTGCCGCCACCGGTCAGGGTGCGCATCGGCTCGACGCAGCCGAAGTCGCGGATGGTCCCCTGCGGCCGTCCGTCCGGCTGGGTGCCGGTGGTGGCCGCGGTATTCAGGATGCCCCACGTGGCGCTGACCTTGTTGGCGTAGCCATCCGCCGGGCCCGGCACCACCACGTTGTGGGTCACGTCGATGACCGAGTCGATGGTCCCGCCGTTGCCCCAGTACACGTTGAAGTCCGCCGCCCGCCGCACCCCCGACCAGATGCCGGTGGCCTGCCGGCAGCCCCCGCCCGGCGCGGCGTGGTAGCACTGCGCCTGGAAGATCGTGGTCACCCCGGTCAGCCCGCCCGCGTTGTTGAAGCAGGTGAACGGAATCGCGGAGAAGTTGGCGGTGTTGCAGCCGATCGGGTCGGCCACGGTCTCGTTGGTCGTCGGCGAGGGGCCGTCGAACCAGCGCGAGCCGTTGTAGTCGCAGCCGGCGTTGGCCGTGAATCCGGCCCGGCCGTTGACGCAGCCACGCCCGTACAGGCCGAGGTAGTCAGGCCCGTTCACGGCCATGCCGAGGGAACCCGGCAGGTAATAACTGTTGTTGCCGCCGTACCGGCTGGCCAGGCTGTTGTCGATCGGCACCGCCTGGAAGCTCACCGCGCCGGTGGTGACGCCGACTTCGTCCGGCTGCTCCAGCGGGATCATCATGGTGAACGACTGGCCCGGGGCCGCCACGGTGAACCAGTACTCGTGGGGGACGCCAGCGTAGGCCGAGCCCATGTTGATGCTGTCCAGCGTGGCCGACAGCGCGCCCGGCTGCGCCAGCACCTTCGACACGAAGGCGCCGAGCCCGATGTTCCAGGCGTTCGACGGCGGGAACTGCTTGCTGAAGGTGCCGGTCACCGGGTTGATCGTCGGCATGACGTTGTCCGTGAGGACCACGCCGCGGCCCACGATTTCGGTGCTGGTGATCTGGCCGGTGCCCGCGTAGTTCGACGCCTTGCGGACCGGGGTGACCGACTTGGTGTTGCGCGGCGACTCCAGGCTGGTCGGGCCGGACTCGACGGAGTTGATGTCGAAGGCCGTGACCGCGTAGAAGTACCGGAAGTTGTTGCGCGGCGTCTGGTCCACGTAGACGAAGGGCACGCCGGTGTCGTCGAGCGCCGGGCAGGAGGACTTGGGCCCGCAGGCGCCGTTGGTGCCGCCACCCACCACCGCGGTGTCGGCCTTCACGGTGTAGGCGGTGCCGTCGGCCAGCGGGATGCGCCCCGAGCCGGCGTTGAGCTGGATCACGTCACCCACCAGCTCGTAATCCTCGTGCACCGTCAGGGTGGTGCCGTCCTTCAGGTTGCCGCCGGCCGGGAAGCTGACCGGGCAGGCGCCCCCCACGTCGATGCTGTACTCCGGCGCGCAGGTCACCTGCGGATTCACGATGCCGGTGAAGTCGCTGATGACGGTGCCGGTGTAGTCGTACTGGGCCAGCAGGGTCAGCTCGTTCGGCGCGTCCACCCGGCCCCGGTACACCCGGTAGCCCTCGACGTCGAACTGGCGGTAGTTCGGGTCATACAGCGCGTTCGGCTCGAAGGCGCTGGTGTTCGGGTTGAACACCGTGGCCGCGTTGGCGGTGGCGAAGTACGGGTCGCCGGTGCCTTCCGAGCTGCTCGGCTTCCACAGGACGGTCACTTCGTTGTCGCCCGGCACCAGGAAGAATTCCGGCGCGTTCGGGGCGAAGGGGAGCAGGAACTTGCCGTCGAAGACGGCCTGCGCCACCAGCGCCTTGCCGAGCAGCGAGCCACCGACCACCGTCATCTCACCCTGCTGGACGATGTTGTCGCTGTTCAGGTCGGAGAAGCCGAGGTAGCCGCTCACCGAGTCCACCTGGTTGGCGCCGGTGGTCGGCAGCAGCGCCGCGTCCGTCAGCAGGCGGCCATCGCCCGGGCGGAGGTCGCACAGCGGGCCCGGGCAGGTGCCCGTGACCACCGGCGCGGCGAAGATGTACGCCACCACGATCGAGCCGCGGCCGCCGGGGGCCAGGGTGAGCGGGGTGGAGGACTGGAAGAAGCGCATGTCGGCCGGGGAGCCGTTGTTGACCCAGCAGATGTGGGTCACGGTCGGGTCGCCGGTGTTGCAGGCCTGGTCGCCGGCCGCCGGGCTCAGCGAGCCGGACAGGTAGCGGTACAGCTGCACCACGTCGCGGGCGTCGCCGAAGACGCCGCCGTTGACGGTGTTGCCGAACAGGTTGATCGCGCCGGCGCCGGTCGGGCTCTTCAGGTACTTCACGCCCACGAAGCCCGCGCCGCTGAAGAACGGCGGCGAGAAGATCGAGGGATCGAAGGTCCAGCCGGTGGGCTTGGAGAAGGTGTGGTCGTAGGTGTGGCCCAGCGCGAACGGCAGGTTCACGCCGGAGTAGTTCGAGCCCGCCTCGGCCACGTCCATGTCGGCCGAGAAGGCGGCGAACATGTTCTCGATGGTGTAGCCGCCATCCGGCAGGTCAACGCCCTGCGCCAGGTTCTGGGCGTGGAAGTCGAGCGCCTTCTGGTACAGGATGTCCGCCAGGGCCGGCCGGATCGCGTTGTAGTCGGCGCGGTTCTTGGAGGTGATGTTGTAGAAGGAGTAGATGAAGTACAGGATGTCTTCATTGCCCTTCGGGTAGTTCCAGCCGAGGCCACGGGTCTCGACCGCCACCCCCAGCGGGTGCGCGCGGCCGGCCTTGAGCGACGGGTTGCCTTCCCACGACATGAACCAGACGTCGCCCTGCGAGGCCGAGATGCGGCAGCCCGGGGCGATGACGCTGTCCGTGCCGGTCTGCAGCAGTGACGAGAAGAGCGAGGCGTCGGCGTCGGTGCCGCTCGGCACGCAGGCCGCCTCGGGCCACTGGCTGCCGGCCACGTCGCGGCCATTGGCGTCGAGGCCGGTCGCGTTGTACAGCGGCTGGACCTCTTCACCGTGCTCGGTGGTGCCCTTCGGATCGAAGAAGAAGCCGCCGACGGTGTCGCCCGCCCACACCCCGCCGTCGGTGCCGATGATGCCGGCCACCTGGAGACCGGAGTTGAAGACGTACTGGTCCGCGGTGCCCTTCGGCCAGAAGCCGCCACCGATGGTGGAGGAGTTGGTCGAGTCCACGCAGACCCGGCCGTCCGACGCCAGGCCGCAGTAGATGCGGTTGACGGTCATGGCGCCGAGCGCCCGGGCAAAGAGCCGGAAGCCCTTCTTCTTGGCCCCGGGCTGGGGCTCGGCCGATGCGGCTCCCGGCAGGGCCACGCTCGCCAGGACCGCGACGAGCGCCGCCAGCAGGATGCCTTTCATACGGATACGTGAGTGCATTCTCCCCTCGCTCTGTAGATATGCGGGGTGCCCGGCCCGGGATGTTCCCCGGACCGGGCCCGCCGTGAGGCCTAGAAGTTGACTTCGAACCCGAGCCGGATCCGCCGGGGGGCGCCGGTGAAGCTGGACAGCCCGCGGAAGACGTTGTACAGCGCGTCCGACGCCCGCACCTGCTCGGTCTCGGTGAAGAGGCCGTCGCCGTTGCCGTACCGCTGCTCCGCCCGGATCATGTACACGCAGTTCGGGGTGGCTGACTCGCCGCCCTGATTGACCCAGGAGCCGCACCCGCCGGCCGACGCGCCGCCGAAGGTGAGGTCGATGGTGCCGTCCGCGCCGCGCACGCTGTTGGCCGACGCCTCGTTGGCGAAGGCGTCCAGCTCGTCGTTGCGCACCCGATCGCGCTCACGGTTGTTGCGGATGTCGTTGGTCTGCGTGAACACCGCGTTGGTGTTGCGGAAGTTGAACAGGTTCCGGACCTCGGTGTAGGCCACGAAATCGAGGCCGCCGATGCCGAAGCCCTTGGTCACGCGCAGGTCGAACTGCTTCAGCGACGGCAGGCGGGCGCCGTTGTAGTCGCCCTCGATGCGCCGCGAGCAGACCGTGCCGCTGAACACGTTGTCGTCCTCGGCCACCGCCACCGGACAGCGGGTGTACGGCGTGCCGCTGGCGAAGCGGAAGGTCGCGAACATGCCGACGTTCTCGAGCACCGTCCCGACGGCCGAGCCCTGCTTCCAGTTGTTCGGGAAGTTGAGCGCCAGCTGGCCGGCCAGGTTGTGCGGCCGGTTCTGGTTGGTGGCCAGGATCGCCTGCGGGGGCGGGTTGTTGCCGCCGCCGAGGGAGTTCAGGATGCGCGAGCCGAAGTTGATGTACGTGAACGGATCGGAGCCGGTGTTCTTGGCTTCCTCGAACGTGTACGCGATGCTGCCGTTGAACAGCTCGCCGATGCGCCGGTCGAAGCGGATGTCGATGCCGCGGGCGTTGCCGAAGTCGGCGTTGGTCACCACGCGGATGTCGACGTTCTGCTTCTTGAGCGGATCGAAGAACGACACCAGGCGGCCGGCGGCGTCGGACAGCTTGTCCTTGTTGTACGCCGAGATGTCGAGCACCATGTCGTCGTTGAACGAGTGCCGGATGCCGAACTCGAACGTCACGGTGCGGCCGAAGTCGAGGTCGCTGCCGTAGACGTGGTTGGTGTTGGTGACGCTCAGGTCGGTGTTGATGCCGCCGAGGATGAGGCCGAAGTCCGGCGCCTGCACCTGGTGCGCGTACGAGAGACGGAAGTTCGTCCGCTCGGTCACCGGGAAGGACACCTGGATGTGCGGGCTCAGGTAATCATGGCTCTTGTCGGCCACCAGCAGCGTGTCGAAGGTGGTGACGTCGTAGCCCGGCATCGTGGAGATGCGCGGGAACCAGGAGCGGTTGCCCAGCGAGTCGGTGTAGTACGGCCGCTCGGCGCCGCTCTTGTAGTAGTCGTACCGCAGGCCGCCCACCAGCACCACGTCGCCGAGGTCCAGACGGTCCTCGATGAAGGCGTTCCAGCGCACCGGCTTCTCGTTGTAGGCGTCCGAGAAGGCCTGGCTGGTCAGCCCCGAGCTGTAGCTCACCATGTGGTACTTGGTGTACTCGCCGCCGATCTTCATGCGGTTGTAGCGGTCCACCTGCCAGTCGAGGTTGGCCTTGCCGATGGCCCGGCTCTCCTTGTAGAGCGAGATCCGGCCGGCGGGGCCGCCCCGGTCCACGAACCCGGCGAAGGTCTCGTTGACGCCGTAGGGATTGTTGCGGTACTCGTTCACGGCCTGGTACTGGGTGTTGTTCTTGATGTCGTACGGCGACAGCGTCCCGGAGTTGGTCTGGAAGTTCTTGTAGAGGTCTTCCGTCGGGAAGTTGTCGAAGTCGAACAGGAAGTCGAGCGGCTTGACGATGAAGCCGCCGAACGGATCGCGGGTGTCCTGCTCGCCCGAGCGGGTGAGCGGGCCCGTGATCGCGCGGTCCCACTGGTACGAGCCGTACATTTCGAGCGCCAGCGCCCGCTCCGTCGACTTGGACAGGTTCTGCGTCCAGTTCAGCGTGAGGACGTTGTTGGCCGTCCAGCCGCCGGTCATGTTCTCCGGGGCCGTGAGCGAGCCGTACGCGAAGTTGCGGTTGTTGCCCTGGGTGCGGAGGGCGGTCAGCGCGATCCGGTTGCCGGCGCCGAAGGTGTACTGCAGCTTGCCGTTGAGCCGGTAGCTCGACGTCGCGGTGCCCGGCAGGCGGGCGCCCTGGCAGTCGTAGCCGTAGTTGTCGGCGATGGCGTTGTTGCTGCTGCCCTTGAAGGCGTCGCATTCACCGGTGAACATCGCGAACTTGGTCACGTCGACGAAGGTGGTGTCGAGGTTGCTGTTGGTCAGCACCGCCACCGTCGTGTCCACGCCCACCGGCACGAACACGGGGTCCTTCTGGCCGTCGAGACCCTGGCCGGCCGACTTGATGCCCTCGATGTCGCCACCGACGTGCAGGCTCAGGTTGTTCATGATCGGGCCGCCCACGTTCGCCTGGATCCGGTTGTACCCGAGCGAGTGGTTCTTGCCGCCGATCTCGTCGTTCTCGTACCCGAAGCTGCCGTTCCAGGTGGAACCGCCGCTCTTGGTCTCGATCGCGATCACGCCCGACTGCGCGTTGCCGAACTCGGCCGAGGTGCCGCCCGTGGTCACCGACGCCTGCTCGAAGCCGCCGGTCGACACGTCGACCCGGCCCGCGCTGGTGCCCTGGAACTGGCCGCCGCGGTTGCCCGCGGTCACCGGCACACCGTCCACGTACACCGCCGCCTCGTCCGGACGGCCGCCGCGGATGGTGATGCCGCCGTTGTTCTGCGCCACCACGCCCGGCTGCAGCGCCAGCACGTTGGCGATGCGGTCCACCGGCAGCTTCTCGGTGTACTCGCCGCTGATGTTCTGCTTGGTGGTGACCGCGTCGCGCGGCACCAGCGCGTTCACCGCGGCGATCTGGGTGATCTCCTCGAGCTCGACCGGGGACTGCTCGAGCTGGAAGTCCTGCGTGATGGTCTGGCCGGCCACGACCCGCAGGCCCACCACCCGAACCGGCTTATACCCCACGAACGTCGCCCTGAGGTCGACCGACCCCGCCGGCACGTTGTTGATGAAGTAATAGCCCTGGTTGTTGGCTACGGCGCCGAAGGCCGTCCCCTCGATCGTGACCTGTGCGCCGGGCACCGGCGCGCCGGCCTGGTCGCGAATTCGGCCTTCGAGCTTACCAGTCGCCTGGGCGTGGAGCGTGCCCGCTCCGACGATCAGCGCGACTGCCGCGAGCGCGAGCCACCGCGCAGCGCGAGCGAAGGCGCCAACACAGCTTTCTTTCATGGAGCCGTCCTCCGATGGCGTGATACCAAGAACTGCTGCTGACGCGAAAACCTCAGAGGCGCCAATGGCCGTACGGCCACCCTCGACCCGCGTGCGGGTACGAGTTGCGCCCAGCCCTACCAGATGGAAGTCCTGCGGACAAGAACAGATGAGGATACGGAAAACGCCGATCGCGGCCTGATCGGTGGCATGAATATGGAGTGAGCAAAATCACGTGTCAAGGAAGGGGGATGTGGCAGCTTTCAACTCCCCTTATTCCCGTAACCGCTTGAAACACATGAACATTCGTGAAACATGCCCCCCCACCCCCATCACCGATGGGGACGGCCCGGCTCCCCTGGACCCGCACATCGAGCGCGAACCGGCGCGAGAGCAAATCCCGCGGCGACGCGTCTTCCGAGGATGGCCGGGGGCCGCCCGGGCGCCGGGCGCCACCCCCATCCGCCCCCGTTACAGTGTCACCAGCTCCACCTGCGGCACCGAGGGCGTCACCCGCGGGCCCGCCGGCGCCCACACCATGTTCACCTCGCTCCGCACCCCGAACTCGCCCGGCAGGTAGATCCCCGGCTCGATCGAGAAACCCGCGCCCGGCAGGATCTCGCGGTCGTCGTGGGTCTCGTAGTTGTCGAGGTGCGGCCCGGAGCCGTGCAGGTCCCTGTCGATCGAATGCCCGGTGCGGTGCACGAAGTAGGCGCCGTACCCCGCCGCCTCGATCACCGCCCGCGCCGCCGCGTCGCCCTCGAAGCCGCACAGCGGCTCCCGCCCGGCCTTCCGCTGCACCACCGCGATCGCGGCGTCGCGCGCATCCCGGACCGTGCGCCAGACCTCCTGCACCTTGGCCGGCACCGTGCGCCCCGAGAAGCCCATCCAGGTCTGGTCGGCAAACACCGTCCCCAGCCGCGGCCCCGCCCACAGGTCGAGCAGCACCACCTGGTCCGGTGCCAGCGTCAGGTCCTGCCCCGGTACCGGCTCGTAGTGCGGGTTGGCGGCGTTGGGCCCGAAGCCCACGATCGGCGCGTGGTCGAACACCAGCCCCGCGGCGTGGATCGCGTCGATCACCCGGCGCTGCAGCGCGCTCTCGGTGAGCCCCGTCCCCCCCTGGGTCACCGCCCAGCGCAGCGCCTCGTTGGCGATCCGCGCCAGCGCCTCCGCCGCCTGCAGGTGCCCCGCCAGCTCCGCCGCGTTCCACGCCGAGGCGAACGTGGTCACCAGGCCGCCCGACCCGCTCACCGTCCCGCCCAGCCGCCGCACCAGCTCGACCACCCCGTAGGGCACCTTGTCGAGGTAGGGCACCGCGTCATCGGGGGAGATCTCCATCGCCACCTTTCGGCCCCGCACCAGGGTGGCCAGCCCGGCGTGCAGTTCCTCCCAGCGCGCGTAGGGGATCACCGTCCCGGGGAAGCTCCCCCCCTGGAAGGGCTTGAGCTCGATCTTGTGCACCAGCGCCACCGGCTCCCCCTCCCGCGGGATCAGCACGAACAGCCGCCGGCTGGAGAAGCCGATCTCGCCCAGCAGCCGGGAGAGGATCGGGTTGATGCCGCGGAAGTCGAACAGCAGCCAGCCGTCGAGACCGAGCGTGGTGAGGGTGGCGCGGACCTTGGCCAGGTCGAGACCGTCGAGCAGCATCAGTCGTATCCTCCCACCGCGGTGGCGCGCCAGCGGCAGCTGTCGTCGCCCTTCCCGCGGCACTGTTCGTGGACCATCGCTCCCTCGAACCCAGTGAGCAGCCGCAGCAGCTCCGCCAGGGCCGAGGCGTAGAAGGCGCAGGCCTCGCCCTCGGGCAGCGCCAGGATCGACAGCGGCTTGGCGATCTCCGCCATCGCGCCGCTCTCCCCCACCGTGAGCTCCAGGCCGAGCACCTTGCGCGCGGCGCGCTGCGCGGCGCCAGCCCCGAGCGAGCGGCCCAGCCCCCCGGGCACCAGCCGCGTGGCGGCACGCGCCAGCACCGGCGCGCTCCGCCCGGCGTAGCGCGCCGCCCGCCGCCCGGCGTCGGCGAAGACCAGCGCCGCGTCGGGCCGCCGGCCCGCCAGCCGGAACACCGAGACCGCCTCATCCACCGACACCGGCTCCCCCCGCCGCACCTGGTCCTGGTAGCGCGCGATCTGCGCCGCCACCGTGGACGAGAGCCCGAGCCGCTTGGCCACGATCTCCCCCGCCAGCTCCTCGAGCCCGTCCTCGACCGGGGTGTCGAGGTTGCGCAGGGCTTCGAGCAGGCTCATCGGTATGATCGTGGGAACGGACACGGAGATCCGGGGCGGAGGAGACGCGGCTTGGGCTGTGGGGGAAGCGGGGTACAATATATAGTGGTCCGGAGGGAGTACCGAGTACCGGACCCCGACCTTCTTCCCATGCCCCTCCTGACCGCCCTCCTGTGCTCGGCGCTGATCTCGGCGGCCGGCTGGCGCCTGCGAGCCCTGACCCGGGGCGGCGGGCTCGCCGCGACCGCCGTCGGCACCACCATCCTCGCCGGCACCGGCTGGGCCGGGATGGCGGCGCTCGGGGCCTTCTTCGTGGGCGCGAGTTGGGTGAGCCGCCGCGCCCCCGACCGCAGCGCCGCCTTCGGCGCCAAGGGGCAGACCCGGGACGCCTGGCAGGTGCTCGCCAACGGCGGCGCCGCCGCCCTGGGCGCGCTGGTGCCGGAGGCGGGACTCTGGATCGTCACGGCGAGCCTCGCGGCCGCGGCCGCCGACACCTGGGCCACCGCCGTCGGTGGCTGGAGCCGCCGCGCGCCGCGCCACATCCTCACGTGGGCGCCCGTGCCCGCCGGCACCAGCGGTGGCCTCACGCCGCTCGGCACCATGGGGGCGGTGGCCGGCGCGCTCCTGGTGGCGGGAGCGGCGGCCGTGGTGGCCGGCACCCCAAGGCTCGGCGCCGCGGCGCTGGGCATCGGGGCCCTCGGCATGCTGCTCGACTCGCTGCTCGGGGCCACGCTCCAGGGCCGCTTCCACTGCGACCACTGTGACGCCCCGACCGAGCGCGCCCGGCATCGCTGCGGTGCCGGTGCCCGCCGGGTGGCCGGCGTGGCCTGGCTCGGCAATGACGGCGTGAATGCCCTCGCCACCGCCGCCGCCGCGGTGGCGGGGTGGGCGGCCTGGCGGATGCTGGGCGGCTGACGGCGCTGGTTGGCATCCGCTCCCCGGCCGACCACTTTCCCTGCCATGGGTTCCTCTCCCCTCGACGTCCTGATCGTCGGCGCCGGTCCGGCGGGCGCGGCCACCGCGTGGCACCTGGCACGCGCGGGACTCGCGGTGCAGCTGGTGGACCGGGCCCGCTTCCCCCGGGACAAGCCCTGCTCCGAATACCTGAGTCCCGAGGCGGTGCGGCAGCTCGACCGGCTCGGGGTACTGGCGCGGGTGGAGCGCGAGGGCGCCCCAATCCTCGGCACCACGGTGGTGGGGCCGCGCGGCGCCACGCTCACCGGACGCTTCGCCGGGGCGGCGGTGCCCCCGTGGCGCGACACCGGGCTCGCCATCGCGCGGCGGGTGCTGGACCACGCGCTGGTGGAGGCGGCCGCCGGCGCGGGCGCCCGGCTGCAGGAGGAGCTCGCGGTCGAGGCGCTGCTGCACGAGGCCGGGGGCGTGGCGGGCGCGGTGCTGCGCGACGCCGCCGGCCGCCGCGCGGCGGTCCGCGCCCGGCTGGTGATCGGCGCCGACGGCCTGCGCTCGGTCGTCGCACGCCGGCTGGGCGGCTCGGCCCCTGCCGGGCTCGGCGGGCTGGCCCGGATTGCCTTCGTGGCGCACGTGGCCGGGGTGCCGGGCCTCGAGGGCCTCACCGAGATGCACGTCGGCGACGACGGTTACGTCGGGCTCAACCGCCTCACCCGGGATGGCGTGGCCAACGTGGCGCTGGTGGTGCCCGCGCGCCGCGCCGCCGCCGCGCGCGGCGACGCCCCCGGGTTCTTCTTCCGGGAGCTGGCGCGCTACCCCGGCGTCCGCGGCCGGGTGGACCCCGCCAGCCTCACGCGCCGGGTGCTGGTCACCGGCCCCTTCGCCTCGCGGGCGCGCCGGGTGGTGGCCGACGGCGCCCTGCTGGTGGGCGACGCCGCGGACTTCTTCGACCCCTTCACCGGCGAGGGCATCTGCAGCGCGCTCCGCGGCGCCGAGCTCGCGGCCGCCGCCGCGATGGCGGCGCTGGCCCACCCCGGCCCGGTCACCCGCCACGCCCTCGCCCCGTACCTGCGGGCCCGCCGCGCGGCGTTCCTCGGCCGGTGGACCATCGAGCGCCTGGTGGGGTACGGGATGCTGGCGCCCCGCCTCTTCGACCGCGTGGTGGACCGGCTCCACCGCCGCGGCCTGGCCGACACCTTCATCGGCGTGACGGGCGACTTCGTCCCCGCCCGCGCGGTGCTCAACCCCTGGTTCCTCTCCCGGATGGTGCTGTGAGCCGACCCGACGCCGATCCCGAGCTCTTCCGGCAGCTGCTCAGCCGCTTCGCCACCGGCGTCACGGTGCTGACCACCCGCGACGGCGCCGGCGCGCCGGTGGGGATGACCGCCTCGAGCCTGGCCTCGGTGTCGCTCGCGCCGCCGCTGGTCTCGGTGTGCGTGGACGTCTCCGCCGACATGCACCGCGCGCTCTCCGCCAGCGGCGACTTCGTGGTCAACATCCTCGCCGCGGGGCAGGAGGCGCTGAGCCGGCGCTTTGCGCGCGAGGCGGCGGCGGGGCGCTTCGACGGCGTCGCCTGGCGGGAGAGCACCGGCGGCATGATCGTCCTCGACGATGCGCTGGCCCACGTCGAGTGCGAGCGCTTCGCCGACTTCCCGCTCGGCGACCACACCCTCTTCGTGGGCCGGGTCACCGGCGGCGCCACCCGCGATGGCGCCCCGCTGCTCTACTTCCGCGGCGACTACGGGGCGCTGCAGCGCGGATGAACGCCGCCCTGCTCGCCGCCCACGGCGACGAACTGCTCGACCACCCCGACGCCGATCCCGCCGCCGTCCGCCTCTCGCTGCACCATATCGCCCGCGCCAACCGGTGGTTCGGCGGCTGGTGGGCGGTGCGGCACGGGCTCGAGGCCCTGCTCGGCGGCTCGCCCCGGGGCCCCCTGACGGTGCTCGATGTCGGCTGCGGCGCCGGCGACCTCATGGCGCGCGCGGTGGCGTGGGGCCGGGCGCGCGGCCTGGCCCTGCGGCCGGTGGGCCTCGAGCGGCACCGCGCCGCGGCGGCGCTCGCACGCGAGGGCGGCCTCCCCGCGGTGCTCGGCTGCGCCGCCGCGCTCCCGCTCCGCGCGCGGAGCGTGGACCTCGTGATCGCGAGCCAGCTGCTGCACCACTTCGCGCCCGCGGCCATCACCGCGTTCTGCCGGGACGCGGACCGGGTGGCGCGCGTCGGCGTGGTGATCGCCGACCTGCGGCGCTCGCGGCTGGCGCAGGCCGGCTTCTGGATCGGTTCCCGCGCCCTGGGCTTCGACCCCGCCACCCGGCACGACGGCATCACCAGCGTGCAGCGCGGCTTCACCGCGGCGGGCCTGCGTGGGCTGCTCGCCGGGGCGGGGCTCCCGGCGCGGGTGGAGCGGACCCCCGGCTTCCGGCTCGTGGCCACCTGGCCCGCCGCGCGCCCCTGATGCGCACCGTGGACGAGCGGCTGGTGGCCGCCCCCGCCGACCGGGTCTTCGCCGCCGCGGCCGACGTGGAGGGCTGGCCCGCCATCCTGCCCCATTACCGCTCCGTGCGCATCGAGGAGCGGCGGCCCGACCTCGCCATCGTGGCCATGAGCGCCAATCGCCCGTTCGGGCCGCTCAACTGGCCCACCTGGTGGACCTCCGAGATGTGGGTGGATCCGGTCCGCCGCGAGGTGCGCTACCGGCACATCCGCGGCATCACCACCGGCATGGACGTGGTGTGGACCGTGGAGCCCCAGGGTGCGGCCACGTTCGTCCGGATCGTCCACGTGTGGGACGGCCCGCGCTGGCCCCTCATCCGCGGGGTCGCCGCCAACCTGGTGATCGGCCCGGTCTTCGTGCACGGCATCGCCTCCCGGACGCTCGCGGGCATCGCCCGCGCGGTGGAACGGGCGCCGTAGCCGGTGGCCAGCGCCCCTCCTCCCTCACGCCTCCCTCGAACCACGGATCACCGCATGTCCGACTCCCGACGCGTCGTCATCACCGGCATCGGCGCCATCACGCCGATCGGCACCGGCGTCGAGGCCCTGTGGGACGGGCTCGGCGCGGCGCGCTCGGCGGTGGGACCGGTGACCCGGTTCGACCCCTCCCCGTTCCGCTCGCGCATGGCCGCCGAAGTGCCGGATTTCCGCCCCGGGGACTTTCTCGAGGCCAAGCGGGGCAAGCGGCTCGACCGCTTCGGCCAGTTCAGCGTCGCCGCCGCCAGGCTGGCCCTCGACGACGGCGCGCTCGACCTGGCACGGGAGGACCGGGACCGGATCGGCGCGATGATGGGCACCGCGCTCGGCGGCGTGGCGTACGCGGAGGAGCAGTACCCGAACTACCTGCGGGAGGGGCCCCGCGGGGTGGACCCGGCGCTCGCGCTCACCGTGTTCGCCGGGGCCAGCAGCTGTAACCTGGCCATCGAGTTCCGCATCACCGGGCCCAACGCCACCAACGGCATGAGTTGCGCCTCGGGCACCATGGCCATCGGCGACGGCTACCGCGCCATCGCCCGGGGCGACGCCGACGTGATGCTGGCGGGCGGCGCGGAGGCGCCGCTGGCCCCGCTCTGCTTCGGCAGCTTCGCCATCATCCGCGCCATGTCCACCCGCAACGACGACCCCGGCGCCGCCAGCCGCCCCTTCGACAAGGGGCGCGACGGCTTCGTGATGGCGGAGGGGGCAGCGGTGCTCCTGCTGGAGGAACGCGGCCGGGCGCTGGCCCGGGGCGCGCGCATCTACGCCGAGGTGACGGGCTACGGCACCACCAACGATGCCCACCACATGACGGTGCCGCGGCCTGACGGGGTCCAGGCCGCCCGCGCCATGCGCATGGCGCTGGACGGGGCACACGTCACCCCGGGCGAGGTGGGGTACATCAACGCCCACGGCAGCTCCACGCCGCTCAACGATCCCACCGAGACCGGCGCGGTCCGCCAGGTCTTCGGCGAGGCCGCGGCGCGGATCCCCATCAGCGGCACCAAGGGCTACTACGGCCACGCCCTCGGCGCGAGCGGCGCCTTCGAGGCGGCCATCTGCGCCCTGGCCAGCGCGCGGCGCTGGCTGCCCCCCACCGTGAACCTGACGGAGCCGGACCCGGCCTGTGACCTGCCCTACCTCACCGGCGGCGGGCTGGCCGCCGACCCGGAGTACATCCTGTCCAACTCGTTCGGCTTCGGTGGCATCAACGCCTGCCTGGTGTTCCGGCGGGCGGACGGGCGGTAGGGCGGCGACCGAGCCCCCTTCGGGAACGGCGCGACGCCGCGACCCGGGGGCGAGGGATTGGCGGCCCGGCGGCAGGGAAAAAGCACGGTGGCGCCCCGGCGATCGGGGCGCCACCGTCGTGCGTCGCAGGGCCGGCTACTTCTGCTCGGCGCGGGCCTGGGTGATGAGCAGGATCGCGTAGACCAGGTATACCGCCGTCGCGATCCCGAAGGCGGCATACAGGTAGGGCGCGTTGGACGGCGGGATGAAGGGCACCGCCGCCTGGGTGGCGGCCGTGAGACTGTCGGGGACGGCGGCCAGGGTGTCAGCCTGCATGGGCGGCCTCCCTGGCGTCACGGGAAAGCTGGATGCCGTAGCGCAGCACCACGAACCCGAGGTAGAGCAGCAGGCCCGCCGCGAATCCCACCATGAGCGTCCGGAGCATCTCGGGCGGCAGGCTCGGCGCGCTGGGCTTGATGACCACCGGCTTGGGGTGCAGGCCGCGCCAGATGTACACGCTCATGTGGATGAACGGCACCAGCACCAATCCCATCACGCCGAGCACCGCGCTGAAACGGGCCCGGTCGCTCGGGTCGCGGAGGGCGGAGCGGAGCGTGTGGTAGCCCAGCAGCAGGAAGAAGAGAAACAGCGTCAGGGTCAGGCGGCCGTCCCAGGTCCACCAGGTGCCCCACACCGGCTTGCCCCAGAGCGGGCCGGTCAGGAGCACGATGAGGCAGAACACGGTGGACACCTCGGCGCTCGCCGCCGCGAAGCGGTCGAGCCGGACGTCGTGCAGCCAGAGGTAGAGGAGCCCGGCGATGGCGGTGGCCGGCACCGCCACGAAGAGCGCCATGGTGGCGGCGGGCACGTGGACGTAGAAGATCTTCTGCGCCAGGCCCTGGCGGGCCTCCATGGGTGTGAAGGCGAAGGTCATCACGGTCATCGCGACCTGCGCCAGCAGGCCGAGCAGCGTCAGCACCATGCCCCGGGTCATCACGGAGCGGGCGCGGGCGGCATCAGGGATCATTCATCCACCACGGCGGAAAAGAGGAGCACCGAGAGGGTCACGAAGGCCACGTCATAGAGCGCAAGGAACCTAAGCCCCGGGACCACCTCGCTCAACGGACGGCCGGCAAAGAGGGGGACGGTGGTCTTCACCGCGAAGACCAGCGGCGGCACCATGAACGGCAGCAGCAGGATCGGCAGCATCAGCTCGGCGAAGCGGGTCTTCACCACCATCGCGCTGAACAGGGTGCCCACCGCCACGAAGCCGATGGTGGCCAGCAGCAGGGTGGCCAGCAGCCCCGGCAGCGCCGAGCCGAGGCCGACGTTGAAGAACAGCACGAACAGTGGCAGCGTGATCGCCTCGACCACCAGCACGAAGGCCAGGTTGGCGAGGTACTTCCCGACGTAGAGCATCTCGCGCGACACCGGCGCGAGCAGCAGCCCGTCGAAGGCGCCGTTCTCGCGCTCCACCGTGAAGGCGCGGTTCATCGCCACCACCGAGGCGAACGCCACGGTCACCCACAGCACGCTGGGCGCCAGGTCCACGGTGGCCACCGCGGTCGGGTCGCGGGCAAAGTTGAACACCATCAGCACCAGCACCGCGAACACCGCCGCCGACAGCAGGCTGGTGCGGGTGCGCAGCTCCACCCGGAGGTCCTTCCCCGCGATCGCCAGCGCGTGGCGCAGCCCCTTACCCACGGGCCAGCTCCTGGTAAATCTGGTGAAACGCGCCGAGGTCGGCGGGTCGCGGCTCGAGGTAGGCCCAGCGGCCGCCGGTGAGGATCCCCACCCGGGTGGCGAGGTCCCACGCCTCCGAGGCGTGGTGGGTGACCACCACCATGGCCCGCTCCCCGGTGCAGTGCTCGCGCAGCAGCGCGCGCAGGCGGTCGCCGGCCACGGCGTCGAGCCCGGTGAACGGCTCGTCGAGCAGCAGCAGTCGCGGGTCGTGGACCAGCGCCCGCGCGATCGCCGCGCGCTGCTGCATGCCGCGGGAGAGCTGCCGCGGCCGGTCGTCCTTCCGCTCCAGCAGCGCCTGCCGCGCCAGCAGTTCCTCCGCCCGGGCCCGGGGATCCGGGATGTCGTACAGCCGGCCTGCCAGCACCAGGTTCTCCAGCAGCGTCAGCTCGTCGTAGAGCAGCGACTGGTGCGAGAGCAGCCCGATCGGCCGGCGCGCGTCGGGATCGTCACCCGAGAGGGTCCGCCCCGCCACCGTGACCGTGCCCGCCTGCGGCCGCAGCAGTCCCGCGAGCGAGCGGAGCAGGGTGGACTTCCCCGCCCCGTTCGGCCCGAGCAGCAGCAGGACGTCGCCGGGGTGCAGGTCGAGGTCCAGCCCGCGCAGGGCGTGCACCGGGCCGTAGCGCCGCGCCAGGCCCCGGGCGGTGACGAGCGGCGCGCTAGCGGGCGGCATCGATGTGGCGGGCGAGGTCGGTCAGGTCGAAGGGCTTCACCAGGTATCCGTGATGCGGCAGGGCGAGCACCTCGAGCTGGGGCTCCAGGCTCATGTAGGCGGAGGTGATCACCACCGGGAGGTCGGGCCGCGCCTGGCGGAACTGCCGCAGCAGCGCGATGCCGTCCGTGTCGGGGAGCCGGAGGTCGAGCACCACCACCTCCGGCGCCGACTCGGCGAAGCGCTCGAGCGCCTCCCGGCCGGACGCGGCGAACACCGCGTGGTACCGGACCTGGAAGGCGCGCTCGTAACTCTGGCGCAGGGCGGGTTCGTCCTCGACGAAGAGTACCCGCCGGCGGGCTGGGGGAGAACCCATCCCCCAATATAGCCCCTACGCCGCGTCGGCCTCGACTTCGAAGAGGTCGTCGAGCTTGGTCAGCACCAGCAGGAAGCGGAGCTCGTCGTTGGGCCGCTTGAGCACCACCACCTGGCGCCGCTCCGAGGCCTTGCGCTGGATCAGCATCAGGGCGCCGAGACCGGCGGAATCCACCGTCCGGGTGCCGCGCAGGTCGATCACCAGCCGGCCGGTGCGCTCCGGCAGCTGCTCCAGCAGGCCCACCGCGCTCTGGCGGAAGATCGTGCGGCTTTCGAGCCCGAGATGTTCGGGGGCGGCGAGTTCGAGGACTGCGGGTTGGGTCGCCTGCATGTTGCCTCCGGCGCTCCCTCAAGGAGAGCGCGATGCTTCCGCCGGCCTGACCTTCGTGCGGGGCGCATCGCGCGGGGATCGCGCGGGGCACCCGCCTTCGGCACCGAGCTATCTCAGGCACGCCATTCGGCACGCGCGAGACCTCTAGTTTTGCGGCCCCGGATCACTCCGGGTGTGCTCTTATCGGGCGGATCGGTTTTCAGAGACCTTGTGGCCTCCGACCGGGTCAAAGGCGAGCCCGGTGCCAATCTCCCAAGTGCTGAAACCACAATATGTTAGAAAGTGTCGTTGGGCCCCCGCAACGGCTTTTCCCCTCGCACCGCGCGGTGACCCTCTGCCAACTGCAAGTGCCCGCCGCGCCGCCGCCGGGCCGCGACGGATGTCGCGGGCCACTTGCCGAAAGTGTCACATTCGGTCCATCCTGAGGGCGATGGACTGCGCACCCCGGCCGCGCCACCAGCCTGCGGGTCGCCGCGGGTCCCCGGCTGGCCGCACCTCACCCCGAACCCACCCCCATGACCGACCAGATCTCGACGCTGCTCCAGGAGCACCGCCGTTTCGCGCCCCCGGCCGACTTCGCGGCCCAGGCCAACGCCCAGCCCGACCTCTACGAGGCCGCCCGCCGCGACCGGCTGGCCTTCTGGGAAGAGCAGGCCCGGGCCCTCGACTGGATGACGCCCTGGCACACGGTGCTCGAGTGGACCCCCCCGCACGCCCGGTGGTTTGTTGGCGGCCAGCTCAATGTGGCCGTGAACTGCGTCGACCGGCACCTCGGCACCGCGCGCCGCAACAAGGCGGCGATCATCTGGGAGGGCGAGCCCGGCGACCGCCGGACCATCACCTACTGGGAGCTGCACCGCGAGGTGGGCCGCTGCGCCAACGCCCTCCGCAAGCTGGGGGTGAAGAAGGGGGACCGGGTCGCCATCTACCTCCCCATGATTCCCGAGGCGGCCATCGCGATGCTGGCCTGCGCCCGCATCGGCGCCGTGCACTCGGTGGTCTTCGGCGGGTTCAGCGCCGAGTCGCTGCGCGACCGGATCAACGACGCCCAGGCGGTCTGCCTCATCACCGCCGATGGCGGGTACCGGCGCGGCGCGGTGCTGCCGCTCAAGCGCTTTGCCGACGACGCGATCGCCCAGTGCCCGACGATCAAGGACGTCGTCGTGGTCCAGCGGCGGCCGGGGGCCGCCGCCGGCGACGAGTCGTTCGCCAACATCGTCGAGGGACGGGACCACTGGTGGCACCGGCTGCTCGACCAGGCCTCCCCCGAGTGTCCCGCCGAGACGGTCGACGCCGAGGACCTGCTCTTCATCCTCTATACCAGCGGCACCACGGGCAAGCCCAAGGGGATCGTGCACACCACCGGCGGCTACCTCACCCAGGTGGCCGCCACGATGAAGTACGTCTTTGACCTCAAGGAAAGCGATCTCTTCTGGTGCACCGCCGACGTGGGGTGGGTCACCGGCCACTCCTACGTGGTGTACGGCCCGCTCGCCAACGGGGCCACGGTGCTCATGTACGAGGGCGCCCCCGACTGGCCCGAGCGCGACCGCTTCTGGAAGATCATCGCCCGCTATGGCGTCACCATCTTCTACACGGCGCCCACCGCCATCCGCGCCTTCATGAAGTGGGGGGAGCAGCTTCCCGCCAGGCACGACCTCTCGACCATCCGCCTCCTCGGCACCGTGGGCGAGCCGATCAATCCCGAGGCGTGGATCTGGTACCAGCAGCACATCGGCGGGGGCCGCTGCCCCATCGTCGACACCTGGTGGCAGACGGAGACCGGCGGGATCATGATCACGCCCCTCCCCGGCGTGGTCACCACCAAGCCCGGCTCGGCCACGATCCCCTTCCCGGGCATCTCCGCGCAGCTGGTGGACCAGAAGGGCGTCCCGCTGCCGCAGGGCGGCGGGCTGCTGGTGCTGACCGAACCGTGGCCCGGGATGCTGCGCACCATCTACGGCGATGACGAGCGCTACCGGCAGACCTACTGGTCCAAGTTCGGCGACAAGTACTTCGCGGGGGACGGCGCCAAGCTCGACGAGGACGGGTACTGGTGGATCCTGGGCCGGGTGGACGACGTGCTCAACGTGGCCGGGCACCGGATCGGCACCATGGAGGTCGAGAGCGCGCTGGTGGACCACCCCTCGGTGGCGGAGGCGGCCGTGGTCGGCAAGCACCACGACCTCAAGGGCCAGGCCATCGCCGCGTTCGTGACGCTCAAGGAAGGCAACCGCCCCACCGCCGAGCTCAAGGACGACCTCAAGGACCACGTCGCCCGGAAGATCGGCGCCATCGCGCGTCCCGACGACATCCTCTTCTCCGCCGACCTGCCCAAGACCCGCAGCGGCAAGATCATGCGCCGGCTGCTCAAGGACATCGCCGAAGGCCGGGCCCTGGGGGACACCACGACCCTCGCCGACCCGACGGTGGTCGCCCGCCTCAAGGACCAGTACGAGAGCGAGGAAGGGTAGGCGTCCCGGCGGCCGGCGGTGTAGACTTCCCGGATCGTCACCCGTGGAGTGTCCCGATGCGCGCCCGTCATCTGCTCTTCCTGCTGGCCGGCATGGCCGTGCTTTCCGCGGCCGCCGCGCCGGCGCCCCGCACCGGGGCGCCGCCGACGATCACCGTGTACCACTCGCCGACCTGCGGCTGCTGCAAAGAGTGGATCACGTATCTCAAGGCCAACGGGTTCACGGTCAAGTCGGTGGAACAGGACGATGTCTCGCCGATCAAGGCGGAACTCGGCGTCCCCCGGAAGCTGGTCTCGTGCCACACCGCGATGGTGGCGGGATACGTGATCGAGGGGCACGTGCCCGCCGGCGACATCCAGCGGCTGCTCCGCGAGAAGCCCAGGGTGGTGGGCCTCTCCGCGCCTGGCATGCCGCCCGCCTCGCCGGGCATGGACATGGGGAAGGACCCGTACGAGGTCGTGGCCTTCGACGCGCGCGGTGGCTCGACGCTGTGGGCCCGGCACTAGCGCCGGACTTTCCGGGCGGGTGACGACAACGGGCGGCCTCCCCAGCTGGGGGGCCGCCCGTTCATCGTCCGGCCGGGCCGCCGCGGCGGCCTAGAACTGGATCTGCGCCCCCATCTCCACCACCCGGTTGGGGGGGAGGTTGAAGAACGTCGTGGCGGTCTGGGCGTTGCGGGTCATGATGACGAACAGGCGCTTGCGCCACAGGGACAGCGCGGGCGGCGCGTCGTCGGGGCGGGGCGTCTTCTCAGGGGTGACGATCAGGGTCTCGCGCCCCAGGTAGTAGGTGGTCTCGAGCGGCCGGACCGAGACGCCGAACGCCTGCAGCCCGCGCAGCGCGGCCTGCACGTCCGGGCTCTCCATGAAGCCGAACCGCACCGTGACGACGTAGAACTTCTGGCCCAGGTCCTCGCAGCTCAGCCGGTCCTCGTCCGCCACGTACGGCACGTCCTCCGTCTTCACCGACATCAGCACCACCTGCTCGTGGAGCACCTTGTTGTGCTTCACGTGGTGCAGCAGCACCGGTGGCGCACCGCCGGGATGGGAGGTCATGAACACCGCGGTGCCCGGCACGCGGGCGCAGCGCTTGACGGCGTCGCCCAGGAAGAGCTCCATCGGCAGGGAGTTGCTCTCCATGATGCTGGAGAGCCGGGTGCGGCCGCGCTTCCACGTGCTCAGCAGGGTGAAGACCCCGATGGCCACCACGATCGGGAACCAGCCCCCCTCCGCGAACTTCACCAGGTTGGCCAGGAAGAACGCCGCGTCCACCAGCAGGAACAGCCCGCACATCCACAGCACCTTGGCCCGGGTCCAGCCCCACTTCTCGCGCGCCACCACGCCGAAGAGCACGGTGGTGATGCCCATGGTCCCGGTGACCGCGATGCCGTAGGCCGCGGCGAGGTTGCTCGAGTTCCGGAAGGTCAGCACCAGCCAGATGCAGGCCACCATCAGGGCCCAGTTGATCTCCGGCACGTAGATCTGGCCCTTCTCGCTCTCGGAGGTGTGCTTGATGGTCACCCGCGGCGAGTAGCCGAGCTGCACCGCCTGCTGCGTGAGGGAGAAGGCCCCCGAGATCAGCGCCTGGCTGGCCACGATCGCCGCCAGCGTGGCGATCACGACCATCGGGTACAGCAGCCGTTCCGGCACCAGGGCGTAGAACGGGTTGACCACCTTCTCCGGCTGCTGCAGCAGCATCGCGGCCTGGCCCAGGTAGTTGAGCATCAGCGCCGGGAGCACCATGGAGTACCAGGCCAGCCGGATCGGGCGCTTCCCGAAGTGCCCCATGTCGGCGTAGAGCGCCTCGCCACCGGTGATCACCAGCACCACCGCGCCCAGGATGAGGAACCCCTGCAGCCCGTCGCGGATGAAGAAGTCCACGGCGTACCAGGGGTTGAGCGCCGCCAGCACGCCCGGCTCCCGCAGGATGCCGTGGATGCCGAGGGCCGCGATGCAGAGGAACCAGACGATCATGATGGGGCCGAACACCACCCCCACGCGGGCGGTACCCCGGCGCTGGAAAAGGAACAGCCCGATGAGGATGATCACGGTCAGCGGGACCACCCAGGTGGTGAGCACCGGGGTGGCGTACTCGATGCCCTCGAGGGCGCCGAGCACCGAGATGGCGGGGGTGATCACGCCGTCGCCGTAGAGCAGCGCGGCGCCGAAGAGCCCGAGCATCACCAGCACGGTCCGGCGCCGGCTGTCCTCCCCGCGCACCAGGGCCAGCAGGGCGAGGATGCCCCCCTCGCCCCGGTTGTCGGCCCGCATCACTTCCGCGATGTACTTGTAGGAGACCACGAAGTTCATCGCCCAGACGATGAGCGAGAGCACCCCCAGCACGTTCTCCCGCGTGGGCGGGATGCCGTGGGCGGCGCCGAAGCACTCCTTGAGGGCGTAGAGCGGGCTGGTGCCGATGTCGCCGTAGACGACGCCGAGAGCCGCCAGCGACAGCGCCGCCAGGGCCTTCCCGGACGGGGGCGCGTGGCCGTGCTGGTCGCTCACGCCGCCCCCGCCACCGGCTGCGGGCTCATCCTAGCGGGAGGTGGTGCGACCGAGCGAATCGAGCATCGCCTTGAGCATGTCGTAGTGCACCGCGCCGCCACCGGGGTAGAGCCGGCCGTTGATCAGGAAGGTCGGCGTGGACCCGACCCCGACCTGGCCGCCCTCGTTGCGGCCGGCCTGGATCCGGCCGGCGAACTTGGCGGTCTCCATGCAGCTGTCGTAGCGCGCCATGTCGAGGCCCAGGGCCTTGGCGTGGTCCCGGAAGATGCCGTTGCCATCCGCCTTGAGGGTCCAGTTGGGCTCCCAGGAGTAGATCCGGTGGCTCATCTCCCAGTACTTGCCCTGCTCGCTGGCGCAGGCGGCGGCATGCGACGCGGGGCGCGAGTTGCGGTGCATGTCCAGCGGGAAGTCGCGGTAGCGCCAGCGCACCTGGCCGGTCCGGATCAGCCGTTCCTCGATGGTCGGGAACTGGATGGTGTACCACTGCTGGCAGGCGGGACACTCGTAGTCGGCGTATTCCGTCACCGTGATCGGCGCGCTGTCGGAGCCCAGGTAGTACCCGGAAAAGCCCGTGGTGTCCGCGGCCTGCACCACCACGTTCGCGGGGATGCTGACGTCGGGCTTGCGCAGGGTCACGAACGCCAGCGCGGCGGCGGCGGCCACCGCCGTGGCGCCGAGTAAGACATAGAAGCGGTTCAACCCGCTTGAGGCGGCCGCCATGGTTCGTCGTCCTCCAGCTCGTCGGGGGTATAGGGATGCTGCCGCGCCTCGTCCACGATCCGCCGGCTGTCGGCGACCTCCGGCGTGTCGTAGGTGCAGCGCACTTCGTAGTGGAAGAGCTCGCTCCGCGCGTCGCCCAGCAGCCGCTGCAGCTCCGGCGCCGCGCCCAGCAGCCCCCCCGCCTGGTCCAGCGCCTGAATGCGCTCGGCCAGGTGCCGGAGCAGCGCCAGCAGCTGCTGCTCCCGGGCCCGGCCGTAGGTCTCCTCGTGCTCGCTCATGACCGCCTCGTGACCGGCCGGCGCTGCTGCCGCCCACCCCGGCCGTGATAGGGCAGGGAATCTAATCAGCCCCCCACCCCGGGGGGGTAGGAGGGGTCATTTGCCGGGGTTCGGTGCCGCAGGTTATATTGTCGGCCGTACCTACAGGCCCATTGGAGACACCACAGCATGGCGAAAGCGAAGCCCCGCCGGACCACCCCCGCTCCCCAGGCACCCCGGCTGTTCGATCAGGCCCGAGATGAGCTGTTCAGCCACATCCTCAGGTGCGGCGTTTTGGAAGCCCTTCCGGAACATCAGAAGGAGTGGTTCGACGACACCATGCTCTACCTCGCCGAGCGGTATGAAGACCTGAGCGAGGAAGAGCGGGGGCAGCTGCGGACGCTCGGCGAGCGGTACTGTCAGCCGGTCATGAACCGGCCCGCCTCCTCGGCGGAACCCGAGACCGAGACCGCCTCGGTCACCTGACGGCCCGCACCCGATCGCGCAGGAACTGACGCCCTGGTCCCGTCCGGACCGGGGCGTTGTTGTCAGCGGGGGCGCCGCGGCCCGTGCAGCCAGCGCCGCCGCAGCCCGACCGCCAGCCGGACGCCGCCGCCGACGCCGGCCTCGACGACCAGGCCCAGGCGTCCGCCGGGACGGGTTTCCAGCCCCAGCCCGAGCACCAGGTCGCCCCGCGCCCGCGCCGCGAACGTCCCGGCCACGCCGCCGAGCGCGTAAAGCCCAACCCCGCCCACCCGGGCCGGCTCGAGCAGCAGGTGGCCCACCAGCTCGCCCCGCGCCGCCAGGCCGGCCCGGTCTCCCCCCAGGGCGGCCAGCTGCAGGCGCACCCCTCCCCCCGGCCGCCAGCCCAGGGTGGCGCCCCCACCCGCGAAGTCGCGGCGCCCGACCAGCAGGAGGCCCTGGGCGCCAGCTTCCACGCCGCGCGGCTCCTGCGCGCCGAGCGCGCCCGGCCATAGCACCAGCGCCAGCAGGAGTCCGGCCCGCCTCATGCGAGGATGAGCTCGTGGGTCAGCGCCACATCGGGCGCGAGGGTGTGCACCACCGAGCAGTACTTCTCGAGCGACAGCGCAATCGCCCGCTCGGCGCGGGCCGCGTCGAGCCCCTCGCCGGCCAGGCGGAACACGAGGTGCATGGCCAGGAACCGCCGGGGATCCGCCTCGCGGCGGGTACCGGTCACCTCCACCCGGCAGGCCGCCAGCTTCACCCGCATCTTCTCCAGGATCGACACCACGTCGGCCCCGCTGCACGCCGCCGCCGCCACCAGGAGCAGCACCACCGGGCTGGGCCCCGCCACGGAGTCGCCATCCACGGTGATGGCCGGCCCGCCGGGGGCCCCGCCGGTGAAGACGAGGCCCCGGTTCCAGTCCAGGGTGGCGAACCGCAGGTTGGGGTTGGTCATCGGATCGTCCGGCGGCTCAGCGCCCCGGCTCCTGTTCGTAGCGGGCCTCGATCTCGGCGATGAGCTTCTGCCGCTCGGCGATGACGCCGCCCATCGGCACCCCCAGGAAGCGCTGGCTCTCGAGCGCGAACCAGGCGCCGACCATCACCACCACCATCGCGACCGTGAGGTAGAAGACCTTCTCGTTGGGCGGGAAGAAGCCGGTGATCGCCAGCACGATCGCCCCGACCACCGCAAGGGTGGCGACCGGCTTCGACCAGGCGCCGAGGTTGAAGGGCCCCTTCTCCGTCCACCCCTTCCCCTCCGCCAGCAGCCCGGCCAGCACCGGCATCACGTAGGAGAGGTAGAGGAACACCGCGCACCCGGTGGCCAGCACCACGAACGCGCCGCTGTACACCGTGGAGAGCCACGCGACCACCACCGACGTCCAGATGGCGTAGGTGGGGGTCCGGAAGCGCGGGCTCACGTGCCGGAGGAGGCCCGAGGCGGGCAACCCGCCGTCGCGGGCGAAGGCGAACATCATCCGCGAGGTGGAGGTGAGCCCCGCCAGCGCGCAGAGGAAGTTGGCCACGACGATCCCGATGCTCAGGAAGGCCCGCACCCCGGCCGGCATGGCGGTCTGCTCGTACAGATAGTAGAAGGAGTTCCACCCCTGGCCGGCGCCCTCCTGCACGGTGGGCAGCACCAGCACGAAGGTGCAGACCATGAGGAATCCCGCCACCCACGACACCAGCACCGCCGTCCACATCCCCCGGGGCACGTTCACCTGGGCGTCGTGGGTCTCCTCGGAGGTGTGCGCGGAGGCGTCGAAGCCGGTGATGGTATAGCAGACGAACAGCAGCCCGAGCAGGAAGGCGAAGGGCGCGGCCCCGGTGGCCGGGAACACGCCGCCCCCCGCATCGCCGGTGTAGTTCGCGAAGGTGACCAGCCGGCCGACGTCGAGCGGCACCGTGGACCCGGTGAGCAGCGCGCCCACCAGCACCACCGCCACCACGAAGATCAGGTAGCCGCTGAAGTCGGTGAGCCGGGTGGTGAGCCGGATGCCGTAGTGGTTGATCAGCCCCTGCGACACGAGCAGTGCGCCCACCGCGATCAGCTGCCACATGTCGAGGTCGAAGCCGCTGGTGACGGGGACGACCCAGGCCGGCTCGAGCCCGAACATGGGCTTGAGCACCAGCGACTTGAACAGCAGCCACACGCCGACGTCCACCGAGCTGACCACGAACACCAGGCCGAGCAGGTTGAACCAGGCGGTGGCCCAGCCCCAGGCGCGCCCGCCGAGGATCGAGCCCCAGTGGTACAGGCCGCCGGCCGTGGGGAAGGCGGAGGCGATCTGCCCCATGGCGAGCGCGACGCTCATGGCGAACAACCCGCCCACCAGCCACCCGACCGCCACCGAGAAGCCGCCCCCGGCGCTGAGCGCCACCGGGAAGGCGGTGATCCCGCCGGCCAGGATGCAGATGATGGAGAACGAGATCGCGAAGTTGGAGAAGAGCGACATCCGCCGGGAGAGTTCCTGCGCGTAGCCCATCCGGTGCAGCACCTGCTTGTCGTGCGCCCGCGTGGTCTCGGCCATGGCGTGCGTCTCCCGGGGGAAGGAGGTGAGGGGATGCGGCGGTCAGCGGCCGACCGGCCGCCGGGCCCTGGGGGCGGCCTGATTGTAGTCCCAGATGGCGTAGAGCGCGATGGCGCCGGTGGCCCACGCGAGCGGCCGCAGCAGCGGCGAGTCGGTGAGGAAGGCGATGACCGTGAGCACCTGCGCCACCGTCACCGCCTTGCCGCCGAGGCGCGCGGGGATGGCCATCGGCCGGCCGGAGACGTACGTGCCCAGGAAGGCGAGGGTGGCCACGAGGTCGCGGAGCAGCACGCCGGCGATCTCGTACCACGCCAGCCGGTGGGACAGCGCCACCACGATGAACGCGGCGAGCATGAACAGCTTGTCGGCCACCGGGTCGATGAAGCCCCCGAACCGGGAGCTGCCCAGCCGCCGCGCCAGCGCGCCGTCGAGCAGGTCGGTGGCCGCGGCCACGAGGAGGATGCCGAGGCGGGCCAGGTCGTGCGGCACCAGCACGAAGGCCACCGCGAGCGGGATGCGCGCGAGCGTGAGCGCATCCGCGACGGTGAAGCCCGCCGCGGAGGGTGACGGATGACCTTGCTCCCCCTCCCCCCGGGGAGTACCTTGGGTCGCCGGGTCGGCTGAGAGGCCGTCTCGCCCGTCCATCGCTCACCCTCCAACCCTGACGCCCATGGACCTGCAGCTGCTGAAGAAGACGGCGATCTTCGCCGACCTGGACGAGGGTGAACTTGCGCGGGTCGCGGAAATCTGCAAGGAGCAGGCGTACCAGGGCGGGCAGCACGTCTTCAAGGAAGGCGAGCCCGGCAACCGCTTCTATATCATCGTGAAGGGCGAGGTCCGCATCAGCCGGAACATCCCCGGGGCCGGCGAGGAGGCGCTCGCCGTCCTGCAGCCCGGCAGCTGCTTCGGCGAGATGGCGGTCTTCGATCGCTCCGAGCGGAGCACCGACGCCATCGCCAACGGTCCCGTCACCCTGATGACCATCTCGCGGCCCGATTTCGAGATCCTGCTCGACTTCAATCGCGACATGGCCTACAAGATCCTCTGGTCCATGGTGCGGCTGCTGTCGTCGCGGCTGCGGGTCACCAACGACAACCTCCGCTCGCTCCTCGCCATCTCGATGTTCTAGGCGGTCCGGCCCCCCGGCCGGGGGCCGAGCACCGGGCCTCGATGCAGCACGCCCTCACCGAACTGACCGGCATCACCGCCCCCACCCTCGCCGACGAACAGGCCCTCGCCGCGCTCGCCATCGCGGCCGCGGGCGCCCTGGGCCTGACCCCGCACGGGCCGCCGGTCACCCGCACCGGCCCGCAGGGCATCGCCGTGGGCCTGCTGGGGCACGGCGGGCACATCGTGCTCCACGCGGAACCCGCCACCGGCCGCTGCCTGGTGGATGTCGTCACCCCGAATGCCACCCCACCCGCCCGCGCGCTCGAGGTCGTCGCGCGCCGGCTGGGGGTGGTGCCCCGTCCCGTCTAGCCGCCGAGCCCACCATGCTGAAGGAATCGCCCGACCACCTCGACGCCGACCTGATCCTCAAGATCTACGACCTCCGCCGGGAGGAGGTCATGCGCGAGTCGCGCAACGCCATCAACCGCGACTACTGGCCGCGCAACTCCGAGGAGGCGGTGGCGGTGCTGCGCCAGGACCACCCGCTCAACCGCGCCTGGCGCCAGACCACGGGCTACTGGGAGATGGTGTACTCCATGGCCCGGCACGGCATCATCAACCCCGACTTCCTGGTCGAGAACAACGGTGAGGGGCTGTTCCTGCTCGCGCGGGTGGAGCCGTACCTCGCGGACCTCCGCGCCGCCTCCAGCCCGCGCGCGTTCCGCAACGCCGAGTGGATCGCGCGGGAGACCGAGATGGGCCGGGTCACCATCGACATGTTCCGCAGCCGCATCGTGAAGGCGCTCGCCTCGCGGTGATCCACCGGCTCACGCGGAGCGTCTGGCTGCCGCGGCCCCGCGCCCAGGCGTTTGCCTTCTTCGCCGACGCCGCCAACCTGGAGCGCATCACCCCGCCGGAGCTCCGGTTCCGGATCCTCACCCCGGCCCCGATCCCCCTCGGGGCCGGCGCCGTGATCGACTACCGGCTGGTGTTGTTCGGGGTGCCGCTGGGATGGCGCACGCTCATCACCGCGTGGCAGCCGGGGGAGCGGTTCGTGGATGAGCAGGTGGAAGGTCCCTACGCGATGTGGGTGCACACCCATCGCTTCCGCGACGAGCGCGGCGGCACCCGCATCGACGACGAGGTGCGCTACCGGCTGCCGCTCGCGCCCGCGGGCGCCCTGGCCTGGCCACTGGTGGCGCTGCAGCTCCGCCGCATCTTCGACTTCCGCGCCCGCGCCGTCGCCCGGCTCCTCGGCGCAGGCGCCGGCACCACCTAGCGCCGGCGCGGCCGGCTGAGCACTGCCACCACCAGCGCCAGCGCCGCGGCGGCCAGCAGCGGATTGAAGACCGCGACGATCGCGGCCGCGATCGTCGCCACGCCCAGCAGCCACAACCGGTACGGCGGTTCCGTGTCGCGCGGCTCGAGCTCCGCGGCGCGCGACCCGTTGGGCATGAACACCCGGCGCTGCTGGTAGGACAACCCGCTGCCGAACGGATGCAGCCACGCGGCGCCGGTGAGCGCGGCGCGGGTGAGGTCCAGCCACGGCGCGGGCGGTGGCGGCTCCGGCGCCTCCATGCTGGTCCCCGGCGGTGGCGGCGGGGCGCCCTCGTCGTCGGTCTCCGCCAGCAGGGCCGTGAGCACCGCCTCGGGACCGTGCACCCCGGGGAGGATGGCCGCGGCGCGCAGCGCCGATTCCACCGCCGCCTGCCGGTCCCCGCCGGCGCGCTCCAGCACCGCCTGCAGCCAGGCTACCGCCGCCGACCCGGGCAGCCGGGCCCCGGCCTCGCGCGCCAGGTGGAGCGCCTCCTCGACCCGCCCCTCCCCCGCCAGCAGCCAGAGTCGCGCATACCAGCAGTGCTCTTCCGCGCCGCCGGCCCCGCCGAGGGTCTCGAGCAGGTGGGCGGCCCGCGCGTAGTCGCCGGCACGCAGGAGGGCCTGGAGCAGGGCCAGCTGCGCGGCCGAGGCGCGGGCGCTCCCGGGGAGGGAGCGGGCCGGCGGCGCCTCGCCGGGGACCTGCCCGGGACCGGGCTGCGGGGCGGCCCGGGGGGCGGGCGGGATGGCAGCGGCGGGCCGCTGGCTGATGGGTCCTGTCATGGTCCGGAGTATCGGCCGGCCCCGGCCCGGAGCGTAGCCGGAAGCGGTGGAGGGAGTCTTCGTGGAGGCAACAAGGGCGAGGAGGAGGCTGGGAGATGCGTGCGCCCGGCGTCCGCATTCCGGCCCCCCCCGCTCCGGCCCACCAGGACCGTTACCTTCCCCGACCTCGGCACGGCTACCTCCCGCCGCCGCTCCCCCGCACCACCCCCTCCGCCCGGCCCTGTGCCGGGCCGAGGGCTGTTTCGGCCACGACCCGCACCTGCTCCGCGGTGACCGCGCGATAGCGCTCCGCCGTGCCCTCGAGGTCGGCCAGGCCCCCACCCGCCAGCCAGGCCTCGAGGATCTCCGCCAGCACGGAGCTGCCGCTCTGGCGCCCCACCGCGGTCTGTCCCGCGAGGTAGCTCGTGGCCTGGGCCAGCTCGGTGGCGCTCACCCGCTCCGCCGCGAACCGCGACAGCTCCCGCAGCATCTCGCGACGAGCCTCCTCCTCCCGCTCGGGTGCGGTGGCGATGTACGCGAGAAACGCCCCGCCGCGCGCCTTCTGCCAGGATGACGCCAGGACCGTGTACGCCAGCGAACGGCGGTCACGCAGGGCCTCGAAGAGCCGGCCCCCGAGCCCGCTGGCCACGGCGCTCCACACCTCCGCCGCGTGGCGTGACGGGTCGCGACGGGCCGGACCGGGAAAGGCCATCGCGAATGCCGTCTGCGCCTTTTCCCGCATGACCACGCGCGGTGCGCCCGCGGCCGGGAATTGCCACGCCACCGGCTGGGCCAGGCTGGCGGGCGCGCGCACGGCGTCCCCGAACACGCCGCCGAGCAGGCCCATCGCCGTCTCGGGATCGAGGTCGCCCACCGCCACCACCACCCCGCGGGGCCCGAGCAGCGCCCGCCGGTGCCAGGCGCGGACCTGGTCTGGGGTGATGCCGGCCAGATCGGCTGGCAGGCCGAGCGCGGGAACGCCGTAGCCCTGCTGGCCGAACAGCTCCGCGAACGCAAGCTGGAACGGATAGCGGAACATGTCGTCTGCGGCCTGCGTGGTTTCCTCGACCAGCAGACGACGCTCGGCTTCCACGTGCGGCGCATCGTAGGACGGCGCGGTCAGGACCCGCGCCAGGAGGTCGGCTGCCGGCGCCAGGCCACTCGCAAGCACCGAGGTGCTGAAGCCGAGCCAGTCCAGCGCCACGCTGCCGCCGAGGGTGCCCCCGAGCCGCTCGAAGGCAAACGCGAGGCCGGTGGCGTCGAGGTCCCCGGCACCGCGGATGGCGCTGCGCACCGCCAGGGCGCTCACGCCCGCCTGCCCGGCGGGATCGAACTCCACCCGCGGCACATAGACCCCGAGGTGCACCAGCGGCACGCCGGGCTTGCGGCGCACCAGCAGATCAAACCCCGGCAGCGCGGCATGGTGCACCTCCGCCACGCACGCGCCCGCCGTCGTGACTCCGCGCGCCCGCCTGACGGTGGCCGCTGGCGCGGCCACCGGCACCGGCCACCCACGGGTCCGCGGGGCGCCGGCGGCCTCGAAGGCGCGTACCAGGTCGGCGGTGGTCAACTCGGCCCCGCGGTCGCGGGGCAGGTAGGTGACGGCGCTGACGGCCCCGGGATCGAGCACCTGGGCCGCGGCGTCGCGCACCTCCCCGGCCGGGGTGCCGCGGAGCTGCTCGAAGTCCCGGTCGAGCAGCCGGTAGTCACCCAGCGCTTCGGCGGCGGCGAGCGCGGCGGCCCGGCCGTCCATGTCTTCCAGCCGTCGCGACCAGCGCGCCAGCAGCAGGGTGCGCGTCCGCTCGAGATCGTCGTCGGCCGGCCCGTCGGTGGCCAGGCGCGACGCCGCCGCGGCAAGCTCCCCGACGACGGCGGGGAGGCGGTCGGGGTCGCAGTCGGCGCCGAGGGTGAAGGTGCCGAGTTCGGTGGGGGAGTAGTGGTAGGCGCTCACGGCGGTGGCCAGGCCGGGCTCGCGCAACGCCCGGTACAGCCAGCTGCCGCGCCCGGAGGCCAGGACGCCCGCGGCCAGGTCGAGCGGGATGGCCCGCGGATCGAGCGCCGGGACGCCGCGCCAGCCGAGCGCCACCTCGGCCTGGCTCACGTCCCCGCGGAGCGTCCGCGCGCGCACCTCGCGACGGTCCGGCTCGGCGGGGGACGGATCCACGGCGCCGGGCGCCGGCGCCCACCCGCCGTACGCCGCGCGGCCCTGCGCGAGCATCTCCGCCTCGTCCACGTCGCCCACCAGGGCGACGACGGTCCGCTCCGGCACGTAGCGCGAGGCGTAGTAGCCGTGCACGTCGGCACGGGTGAAGCCGGCGAGGTCCTTCTCGTACCCGATGCGCCAGCGGCGGATGCGGTGGTGGTCGTACATCACCTCGTGCAGCGTCTCCGCGGTGACCGCGCCGGGGTTGTCCAGCTTGCGCCGGGCCTCCTGGATGATCACCTGCAGCTCGCGGGCGAGCTCGTCGGCGTCGATGGCCGCGTGCATCAGCGCGTCGCTCTGGATGGCGATCGCCTCGCGCAGGTGGTCGGCCGGGAGCACCACGTAGTAGGTGGTGTGATCGTAGCCGGTGCCGGCGTTGAGGTAGCCGCCGGCGGCCTTGGTGTCCCGGGCGATCTGCCCCGGCCCGCGGCTCGGCGTGCCCTTGAAGAACATGTGCTCCAGCACGTGCGAGATCCCGGCCCAGCGGTCCGGTTCGTCGAAGAACCCGGCCTTCACGTGGGTCACCACGGCGGCCACGGGGGCGGAGCGGTCGCGCTGGACCAGGAGCGTGAGGCCGTTGGGCAGCACCTCGCGGCGCACGCCGGCGGTCCAGGCGGCAGGGGTGGTGGTCATGCGGGGAAGGGTAAAGGGAGCGCGGGAAAATGAAAAAGGGAGACGGGGAGGGGGGAACGGGCCACGGGAAGCGGTGTGGCTCCGCTTCCCGTGGCCCTGGCTCTCCCCCTGACCGCCGGCGCTACTGGATGATGCGCACCACGCCGGCGCGGGCGCTGCCGCGCATGAACGCCTCGGCGTCGGTGGTGGGGATGACCACCCCGGTTTCCGCGGCGCCGCGGCGGGCCAGGTCGGCCATGAACTCGCTGAGGGGCGCATCGGCCCACTCGCGCTCGGCCCGCTTCATCTCGTCGAGGATCTCGTCCCAGGTGCCGCGGATGGTCCGGCCGCTGAGCGTGGCGACGGTGTGGGTCCCCGCGGGGAGCGGCCGCTTCTGCATCGCCTGCAGCTCGGTGAGCAGGGTGCCGAACAGCTCGAGCTGCGTCGGGTCGCGGGTGGTGCCGTCGGGCTGCAGCGCCTCGACCTCGGCCAGCATGGTGTCGAGCGGGTCGGGCTCGCCGGAGACCTCGAGCAGCCGGGCATGCCAGGGGCGCAGCTCGGGATCGTCCTCGCGCAGCCGGAACACGGTCTTCTTGAGCTCCACGTAGCGCCAGATGCCGAGCTCGTCGAAGTGATCCTCCGGCACGGTCTGGTGCAGGTGGTGCATCGCGGCCTCGGACTCGCCCCGGTCGTAGAGCATGTTGGCGAGGTAGATCCGGGCCTCGCTGTATTGCGGATCGATCTGCAGCGCGGCGCAGCCAGTAGAGCGCGCCGGAATCGTCGTTGATGCGGTGGCAGGCGTAGCCCACGCAGGCGGCGGCCTCGGGGCAGTCGGGCTGGGCGTTGACGGCGTACTCGAAGAACTGCTGCGCGGCGGCGACGAGGCCCTCGCGGAAGAGCGCGCGGCCGATCTGCAGCATCAGCTCGTGGTCTTCACGGAATCCGAGGGAGAGGATGCGGTCGAAGGCGGCCAGCGCGGGGGCCCGCTGCCCCAGCTTGAGCAGCACCTCGCCGTAGCCGGCGAGGGTATCCTCGTGATCGGGATCGAGGGCCAGCGCGCGCTCGAAGTTCTGGCGCGCCCAGGCGTAGTCCTCGCGCGCGAGGTAGGCGTACGCCAGCCCCACGTGGAGCTCTACGGCGTTGGGATAGAGCTGGAGACCTTCCCGGAGGAGATCGAGGGCCTCGTCGAAGCGGCCTTCGTTGTAGAGCTGGTGCGCATGTTCATCGTAATCGTCGGAGCTGAGGAACCGTTCCGGCATCAGGGAGGGCCTCCGGCGGTGAGTATGGGACAAGGTAGGTAGACCCCGCGGCGGGGACAAGAGCTTGCGCGGTCACGGCTTGGGCACGGTCGCGGGGGCCCGGCAACCGAAACCGCGACCGTTGACGGACCGGGGGCCGGAGAACCTGCGCCCGAACCGACCACACGCAGGTCGACCGCCACATCACCCCGATCGCCCCCAGGGTGGCGGCCTTCGTGCGCGACGACCGCGGCCCCCCGCTCGCTGCTGCGCTTCGTCCGGACCAGCCGGACCCAGGGCGGCGGCCCGACGGCCCACGAGGCTCGGGCGCCGCCCCCGGCGCGCCGTGGTAGATTCTCCCCTCCATGCCCTTGCCCGACCCGATCCTCGACGCGCTTGCCGACGACGCCTCCCGCGACGCCGGCGAGCGCGTGCTCGACCTCGTGGCGCGCTACCTGGCCCAGACCGGCCGCGGCGAGGGCCCGGTCTCGACCGCGCGCACCGCGGCAGAACTCGCCGCGCGCTTCGCCGGCCCGCTCCCGACCGGAGGCCACCCGCTCGCCGAGGTCCTCGAGCGCCTGGAGCGCGAGGTGCTCGGCGACGTCACCCGCCTCACCCACCCGATGTACATGGGGCACCAGGTCTCGGCGCCGCTCCCGGCCACCATCTGGATCGAGGCACTGATCAGCGCGGTGAACGGCTCCACCGCCGTGCGCGAGATGGCCCCCAGCGCCAACGCCATCGAGCACCAGCTGGTGCGCTGGTTCGGCGCGCTCGCGGGCTACGGCCCCGCCTGCGGCGGCACCCTTACCTCCGGCGGCACCGAGGCCACCTTCTCCGCGCTGCTCGCGGCCCGCGCCGCGGCGCTCCCCGACGCCTGGGAGCAGGGCGTCGGGGCCAACCCGCCGGTGGTGGTCTATGGCGAACAGGCCCACTACGCCGTGACCCGCGCCATCGGCGCCCTGGGCCTCGGGCTCCGCTCGGGCATCCCCGTCCCGATGCGCGACTGGCACATGGACGTGGCGGCCCTCCGCGCCACCCTCGATCGCCTGGCCCGCGAAGGCCGCGCGGTCATGGCCGTGGTGGCGACCGCCGGCTCCACGCCGGTCGGCGCCTTCGACGACCTCGAGGCCATCGGCGCGGAGTGCGAACGGCGCGGGCTGTGGCTGCATGTCGATGGCGCGCACGGCGCGTCGGCGCTCCTCTCGGAGCGGCACCGGCACCGCCTGGCCGGAATCGCGCGGGCACGCTCGATCGCCTGGGACCCGCACAAGATGATGCTGCTGCCGCTGGCCGCCGGGCTGGTGCTGGTGCGCGAGGAGCGGGACCTCGACCAGGCCTTCGCCCAGCGGGCGCCCTACCTGTTCCACGGCGCGGCGGGCGAGCGGGTCTGGGACCAGGGCGTCCGGAGC
Organism: Gemmatimonadota bacterium; assembly: GCA_016713785.1. NCBI lineage: Bacteria > Pseudomonadati > Gemmatimonadota > Gemmatimonadota bacterium. The sequence continues at coordinate 790,957 of JADJOM010000001.1, forward strand.
TTCCAGTGCTCCCGCCGCGCCGACGCGATCAAGCTCTGGCTCGCGCTCGAGCGCTACGGCGCCGACGGCATCGGCCGGCTCTACGACCGCCTCTGCGACATGACCACCACGCTGCACCGGCTGGTCGAGGCCCATCCCGCGTTCGCGGCGGTCCACGCCCCCGAGGCGAACATCCTCTGTTTCCGCTACACCGGCGGGGGCACCGTCACCGGCGAGGCGCTCGACCAGCTCAACTTCGCGCTGCGCCAGCGCTACAATCGCTCCGGCGAGGGGTGGATCACCACCACCGTCCTCGGCGGGCAGCGGGTGCTGCGCACCACCCTCATGAACCCGCGTACCGCGCCGGAGCACCTCGAGCGGCTGCTGGCGGGGCTCGCCGGCCTGGGCCAGGCGCTGGAGCGCAACACCTGACCGAGCGCCGGGCCGCGGCCGCCCCCCGGCCCCGGCGCCCCTTCCCCCTGCCTGCCGCGCGGCGCTAATTCCCGGCATGACCTTCCAGCGCAAGCTCCTGCTCGGCGTGTCGCTGATGGTGCTGCCCGCCCTGCTCATCGGCGTGGAGGCCATCCGCAGCAACGCACTGGAGCAGCGCGCCCTGGCGACGCTCGGCGACCGCCTGGGCCGCAGCCGCACCTACGCCGAACTCGAGACGGCGATGTTCAACCAGACCGAGGTGGTCTGGCGCTACCTGACGGGCCTGGATCCCGGCGCGCGCAAGGAGTACCAGCTGGCGGGCGAGGTGGTGCAGTACTGGTACGACCGCTGGCGCGCGGAGCTCGGGCCCGACGAGGCGCCGCTCGCGGAGCAGGTCTGGGCCCTGCAGCGGCAGTTCACCCGGATGAGCGACAGCGTCTTCGGTCTCGCTGACCGCGGGGACCGCGCCCTCGCCTACCGCACCGCGCAGCTCGAGCTCCGCACCCGGCTGCAGCCGGCACTCACCGCGCTCAACCGCCAGGTCTACCGCCGCACCCGCGAGACCAGCGTCACGGGGGCCTTCGCCGGGGTGGCCGCCATCGTGCGCAACGAGCAGCGCGCGCTCATCGCGATCTTCCTGGTGGCGGTGGTGGCGGGGCTCGTCGCGGCCTGGCTCATGGCGCGGAGCCTGGCCCGGCCCATCAACGAGCTGCGCGCCGCGATGGCGGTGGTGGCGCAGGGCAACCTGGAGCACCCGATCGAGGCCCGCTCGCACGACGAGATCGGGGAGCTGGCGCGCTCGTTCGCGCAGATGACGGGGAGCCTGCGGCAGTCGCGGGCGGACATGCTCGGGCTGACCGAGCAGCTGCAGGGCAAGGTGGCCCAGCTGGAACGGGCACAGGCGCAGCTCGTGCAGTCGGAGAAGCTGGCCTCGATCGGCGAGATGTCCGCGGCGGTGGCTCACGGCCTCAAGAACCCGCTGGCCAGCCTGCGGGCCTCCGCCCAGCTGGTGCTCCGCCACCCCCAGTCGCCGGCGGCGCCGGAACAGCTCGCGGCGATCATCGCCGAGGTGGACCGGCTCGACCGCCGGATCACCCACCTCCTTGCCTTCTCGCGCCCGGCGCCCTTTCGTCCGCTGCCGGAGCGGGTGGCGACCCTGGTACAGCAGGTGCTGCCGGCCTTCGCCGAGCGCGGCCGGGCCCAGGGGGTGGTTCACGACCTCCGTCTGCCCGACGACCTCCCCGACATCGCGGCCGACGCCGTCAAACTGGAGCAGACGCTGGTCGAGCTCATCTCCAACGCCCATGACGCCATGCCGGACGGCGGACGCCTCACCCTCGCGGCAGACGCGGTGCCGGGCGCCGATGGCCGGCCCGGCGTGCGGCTGACGCTGACCGACACCGGCCGCGGCATCGCCCCGGAGGCGATGCCACAGGTGGGGCAGCCCTTCTTCACCACCCGCCCGGAGGGCACCGGGCTCGGCGTGGCCACGGCGCGCCGGTTCGTGGAGCAGCACGGCGGCACCCTGCACCTCGCGAGCGAGCGGGGGCGTGGCACGACCGTCACCCTCTGGCTGCCCACCGCGGCGGCCGGGAGCCAGGCATGAGCGGCAGTACCGTGCTGATCGTGGACGACGAGCGCACCCTGGCCCGCGCCATCAAGGCGTTCCTCGAGGCCTCGGGCTACGAGGCCACCGTGGCCGACGATGCCGAGGCCGCGCTCCCCCTGCTCCAGTCGCTGCGGCCCGACGTGGTCTTCACCGACGTCCGGCTGCCGGGAATGGACGGCATCGCCCTGCTGCGGAAGATCCGCGAGTTCGACCCCAGCATCTCGGTCGTCGTGATGACCGCCCACGGCTCGATCGAGGGCGCGGTGGAGGCCGTCAAGCTCGGCGCCTTCGACTACGTGAAGAAGCCGCTCGACCTCGAGGAGGTGAAGCTCCTCGCCGACCGGGCTCGCGAGACCAGCGCGCTCCGGCAGGAGCTCTCCTATTACCGGCACCGCGCCGTGCGCGACGAGCCCTTCGGCGACGTGGTGGGCCAGTCGGTGGCCATGCGCGCCGTGCTGGAGCGGGCACGGCAGATCGCGGCGCTCGACGACACGCCACCGGTGCTCATCACCGGCGAGACCGGCACCGGCAAGGGCCTGGTGGCGCGCACCATCCATGCCTCGGGCCCCCGGGCCGAGAAGCCGTTCATCGACGTGAACTGCACCGCGCTCCCCGCCACGCTGATGGAGTCGGAGCTGTTCGGGCATGAACGCGGCGCCTTCACCGACGCCAGGGAATCCAAGCTCGGCCTCTTCGAGGCGGCGGAGGGCGGATTCCTCTTCCTCGACGAGATCGGCGACGTGGAGCTGGCGCTGCAAGGCAAGCTGCTCAAGGCCATCGAGGACCGGGTGGTGCGGCGGGTGGGGGGCGTGCGCGACCGCAAGATCGACGTCCGCATCCTCGCCGCCACCAACCGCGACCTGGCGCGGGAGTCGGAGCGGGAGCGGTTCCGTCGCGACCTCTACTTCCGCCTGGCGGTGATCATCCTGGAGCTGCCGCCGCTGCGGGAGCGGGGCGAGGACGTCTTCCTGCTGGCCGAGTTCTACCTGCGGCGCTTCTCCGCCAAGTACGGCCGGCAGGGGCGCCGCCTGGGATCGGCCGCGCGCGAGGTCATGCGGGCCTACCCCTGGCCCGGCAACGTGCGCGAGCTCTCCCACGTGATCGAGCGCGCGGTGCTGTGGAGCCAGGAGCCGGAGCTCTCCCCGGAGCACCTCGCGCTGACCATTCCCGGAGGCAGCGCGACCCGGCCGGCGGTGGAGTCCGCCGACGCCGTCGTGCCTCCGGCCGCCGAGCCGCCGGGCCGCCGGGCCCCCGAGATGACGCTGGAACAGTGGGAGCGGACCCTGCTGGAGCAGGCCCTGCGAGACGAGGGCGGCAACCAGACCCGTGCCGCCCAGCGCCTCGGCATCTCCCGTGACACGCTGCGGTACCGGCTCAAGAAGTACGGCCTGAGTGGGTGATACGGCCCAGTTGGGTTACCTCACCCAGCACGTGGTGCCCGGCCGGAATCCGGGCACATGGCGGGTAACACGAATGCTGTTCGGCAGTTAGGCTGGCCGTCCTGACCCATGGCCGCCCGGCACGCGCTCTGCGTTCTTCCGGGCGACGTCAGGAGTTCCCTCTTCCTGGCTGGGTGGTTCCACCCAACGACAGCCTACCTCTCAGCGGAGCAGCGACCATGACCTGGACCAAGCCCGAAGCCGAAGTCGTCGCCGTGACCATGGAAGTCACCGCGTACGTCGCAACCCTCTAAGGTCCGACGCACCGGACGGGGCTCGCGATCATCGCGGGCCCCGTTTCCATTTCCGCTCCCATGGACGTCATCCTCCTCGGCACCGCGGCGGGCGGCGGGTTCCCCCAGTGGAACTGCTGGTGCCCCCCCTGCCGGATCGCGCGGACGGACCCGGCCCGGGCCCATCCCCGCAGCCAGTCGTCGGCGGCCGTCTCCGCCGATGGCCGGCGCTGGTTCCTGCTCAACGCGTCGCCCGACGTGCGCGACCAGCTGCGCCACCTCGACGGCCGCCCCCCGGACGCGCTGCGCCACGTGCCGGTCGAGGGCATCGTCCCCACCGATGCGGAACTCGACCACACCCTCGGCATCGCCCTGCTGCGCGAGGGCCGGCGGCTGGCGCTCTACGCCACCCGCGCCGTCCTCGAGGTCCTCAACCACGATTCGCGCATCGTGCCCGTCACCTTCGCCTTTGCCCGGGTCGCGGAACACGAACTGGCCCTCGATGCGCCGGTGGAGCTCCGCTACCACGACGGCGGCGGCAGCGGGCTTCTGGTCACGCCCTTTGCCGTGCCGGGCGATCCGCCGCGCTTCGCGCGCCGTGACCTCCCCGGCCACACGGTCGGGCTGCTGGTGACTGACCGCGGCACCGGCGGGACGCTCGCCTTCGTGCCCGGATGCGGCGGGCTCGATCCGGCACTCGCCGCGCGGCTCGCCCCGGCCGACCTGCTCCTCTTCGACGGCACCTTCTGGGCCGACGACGAGATGATCCGGCTCGGCCTCTCGGAGCGCACCGCCCGGCAGATGGACCACCTCCCGGTCAGTGGCGCCGGCGGCAGCCTCGCGGTCCTCCGGCGCCTGCCCTGCGCGCGCAAGGTGTACACCCACATCAATAACTCGAACCCGATGCTCGTCGAGGACTCGCCGGAGCGCGCCGCCGTGATGGCGGCGGGCATCCAGGTGGGCGACGACGGCATGCGCTTCCGGCTGTGAGCCCCCGATGACCAGCGCCCTGCAGGCCTCCGCCCTCGCCACGCCGCCCCGGCCGCCGATTCCCGACCTGGTCCGGCCACTCACGCCCGAGGAGCTCGAGGCCGCCCTGCGGAACTTCCACGGCTCCTATTACGTGGAGCACCCCTTCCACCAGCACATGTACGCCGGCACCCTGACCCGGCGGCGGTTCCAGGGCTGGGTGGCCAACCGGCTGGCGTACCAGCGGGTGGTGCCCCGGAAGGACGGGGCCATCCTCTCGAACTGTCCCGACCCGGCGGTGCGGCGCGAGTGGCTGCAGCGGATCGTGGACCACGACGGTACCCGGCCCGGCGAGGGCGGGATCGAGCTGTGGATCCGGCTGGGCGTGGCGCTGGGGGTCCCGCGGGAGGAGATGGACGACGAGCGGCACGTCCTGCCCGCCGTCCGCACCATCTGCGAATCGTACGTCTGGTTCTGCAAGTCGAAGCCCTGGGTGGAGGGCTGCGCCAGCTCGCTGACCGAGCTGTTCGCGCCGAAGATCCACCAGCAGCGCATCGAGGCGTTTCCGAGGCACTACCCCTGGATCCCCCCCGAGGCGCTCGACTACTTCCGCAGCCGCCTGGTCCAGGCCCCGCGGGACGTCTTGCACGGGCTCGCGATCGTGCAGCGGCACTGCACCACGGTCGAGACGCAGCAGGCGGCGTTCGAGGCGCTGCGGTTCAAGATCGAGATGCTGTGGGCCCTCATCGACGTGATCCACAATGCCTACCGCGACTGACCCGCGCCCCCGGCTCTGGCGCCTGGCGCGGCTGGGGCACGACCGGGTCCGCGACCGGCCGGTGCTGCTGTGGCCCGAGGGCGCGATGTTCCTCAACGACTCGGGCCGCGCCATCCTCGAGTGCTGCGACGGCAGCCGCACCGTGGAGGCCATCGCCGCCGAGCTGAGCAGCCGCTACCACGCCGACGTGCTCGCCGACGTCCGCGAGTACCTCGGCGACCTGGCGCGGCGCGGGCTGGTCACGCCGGCGGCCCTCGCCACCGCAGCGCCGAGCGGCGACCGGGCCCCCTCGGGGAGCGCGTCCGCGCGACCCGGGGGTGAGGGAGCACTCCAGGGCCGAGCCGCCGAGCCGCCGAGCCGCCCCGCGGTGGCGCCGCAGCTCGGCACGCCCACCACGCTCCTCGCCGAGCTCACCTACCGCTGCCCGCTGCACTGCCCCTACTGCTCCAATCCGCTCGAGATGTCCCGCGCCGATGCCGAGCTGGGCACCGACGACTGGAAGCGCGTCTTCACTCAGGCCCGCGAGCTCGGCGTGCTCCAGCTCGGGCTCTCCGGGGGCGAGCCGCTGGTCCGGAAGGACCTCGAGGAACTGGTGGCGCACGCGCGCGCGGAGGGGCTCTACACCACGCTGGTGACCAGCGGGCTCGGGCTCACCCGCGCGCGGGCCGAGCGGCTCAAGGCGGCCGGCATCGACCACGTGCAGGTCTCCTTCCAGGACACCGACCAGGCCAACGCCGATCGCATCGCCGGCATCACGCTGGGACGGCAGAAGCAGGAGGCCGCCCGGCTGGTCAAGGAACTCGACCTCGCCTTCTCGGTGAACGTGGTGCTCCATCGCGGCAACCTTGACCGGCTGCCCGAGATCATTGCCTTCGCGGCGGAGGCGGGCGCCGACCGCCTGGAGCTGGCCAACACGCAGTACTACGGCTGGGCGCTCCGGAACCGGGGCATGCTCATGCCCACCCGCGACCAGGTGGAGCGCTCGCGCCGGGTGGCGGAGGCGGCGCTGGAACAGCACCGCGGCGGGATGCAGATCATCTACGTGCTGCCCGACTATTACGAGACCTGGCCCAAGCCCTGCTACGGCGGCTGGGGCAACGTCTACATCCTGCTCACGCCGGATGGCCGCGCCCTGCCCTGTCATGGCGCCACCCAGATCCCCGGCCTGCCGTTCGTCAACGTGCGCGACCATCACCTGGGCTGGATCTGGCGGGAGGCCCCGATCTTCAACGCCTTCCGAGGCGATGCCTGGATGCAGGAGCCCTGCAGGAGCTGCCCCCGGAAGGCCCAGGACTTCGGCGGCTGCCGCTGCCAGGCCTTTGCCCTCACCGGGGACGCCACCGCCACCGATCCCGTCTGCAGCCTGGCCCCGCAGCATGCGCTGGTCGAGCAGGCGCTGACCGAGACCACCGCGCCGCTCGACTACATCTACCGGCAGGTGACACCGGTGTAGCACCCACAAGAAGGGCCGGCGCATCGGCCGGCCCCCGCTTCCCGCTTCCCGAACCTACCGACAGCTCGCCAGCGCCCCCGCCCGCTCGATCGTGACCAGCTGGGTGATGCGGGTCCGGAACGGCCGCTTCACCGGCCCGCCCACCGGCACTTCCACGTCGATCGTGATCGTCCGCTCCCAGCGCACCACCCCCACCTCGGGGGACCACTCGAAGGTCCCGACTTCGTGCTCGTGGCGCAGCGCCCGCACGGTGCTCGAGTCGGGCAGCAGTCGCTGCTCCTCGCGCTCGAGGGTGCGCGTCAGGCGGTAGCGCGCCACCCGGCGGCCCTCGCGGGTGCCATCGGGCAGCCGCAGGAGGACGGTTCCAAAGGCGTCACGGCTCCCGGCGCCGGGGGCCAGCGCGCCGCTCGGCAGCGGCGGCAGGAGTTCCTGCAGGGCGTCGCCCACGTCGGCCACCTGGGCCACGTCATCGGGCACGAACGGCTGATCGGTGGCGGTGAACCCGCCCTCCGCAGAGAGGAGCCCCCGGTAGCGCCCGCCGATGAGCGCATCGGTCTCGGGCACCAGGCGCTCCCCGGCGCCTTCCCGCGCCAGGAACAGGGTGTCGAACCAGGCCTCGAGGACGATCAGGGAGTCGCGGGCGGTGGCGCGCAGCGCCAGCACGCCGTCCCGATCGGTCACCTCGCGGGTGCGTTCGCCCCGGCTCTCGAGTTCGATGGTGGTGTGGATGGCCTGGCGGTAGCGGGCGCAGTCGAGCTGCAGCGGATGGTAGGCCGGCACCCCCTGTGCGCCGAGAGGCGCTGCCAGGAGGAGCGCGGCCGCGACGAGGGGCCTCACCTGGGCGGCCGGGCCCGCCCGGTGTCGGGGCGGGAACGGGTCCCGCCACTGGTCGGCGCGGAGGAATCCCCGGACACGCTGAGGCTGTCGCCCTGCGCCTGGGCGGCGCGCGGCGCCGGGGCGCGGCCCTGCCGCCGGGTCCGGACCACGTAGATTGCCCCCGCCACCACCGCGGCCAGCAGGAGCCAGAGCAGCCACCGCGGCACGCGCGAGCCCGCTCCCCGCCGCCGGGATGGCTTGCCATCCGGCATCAGAACGGGAATATCTCCAACCGAGCTCTTCCGCACGCGGTCCACGCAGGATCCTTCCTTAGGGGTATCGGGAGTATGCCACGTTCAAACATGATGCGCCACGTCGCCGGTCTGGCCACCGTCCTGGCGCTCGGCCTCCCCGCGGCGGCCGCGGCCCAGGCGGCGCCCCAGCGGGTCCTGGTCCACGCCGGGCGCCTGATTGACGGCCTCGGCGACCAGCCCCGGGATAACCAGGGCATCCTGGTCGAGGGCCGGCGGATCGTCCGGGTGGGGCCCTGGGCCGAGCTCGTGGCGACGGCCGGGGACGCCCCCCAGGTGGACCTGAGCCGGATGACTGTCCTGCCCGGCCTGATCGATAATCACACCCACATCCTGCTCCAGGGCGACATCACCGCCGAGGACTACGACGTCCAGCTTCTCAAGGAATCGATTCCGTACCGCACCATCCGGGCCACGGTCGCGGCCCGGACCGCCCTCGAGAACGGTTTCACCACCCTGCGGGACCTGGAGACCGAGGGGGCGATGTACGCCGACGTCGACGTGAAGACCGCGATCAACCGGGGCATCATCCCCGGGCCCCGGCTGTTTGTGGCCACCCGGGCCTTCAGCGCCACCGGGATGTACCCGCTGTCCGGGTACTCCTGGGAGCTCCGGGTGCCTGACGGGGTGCAGATCGTGGATGGGGTGGACAACATCCGCCGCGCCGTGCGGGAGCAGGTCAAGTACGGCGCCGACTGGATCAAGGTCTACGTGGACCGCCGCTACTTCGTGGCGGAAGACGGCCGGCTGCACAGCTGGCTCAACTTCACCGACGAAGAGCTCAAGGCCTTCGCCGAAGAGGCCCATCGGCTGGGGCGGAAGGTGGCCGGCCACGCCATCGGCTGGGACGGCATCGATGCCGCCCTGCGCGCCGGGTTCAACACCATCGAGCATGGCGACGGGCTCACCCCCGACCTGATCGACCGGATGGTGCGGCAGAAGGTGTACTGGTGCCCGACGATCTTCGTCGGGGCCTACGTGGCGGAGGGGCGGGGCGGCATCTGGCCCGTGATGGTGGAGCTGGAGCGCCAGGCGTTCGGCGAGGCGGTGCGGCGCGGGCTCGCCCCCTACATCAGCTACGGCACCGACGCGGGGGGCTACGCCTGGACCGAGAACCAGGCAAAGGAACTCGACTACATGGTGCGCTACGGCATGACACCGATGCAGGCCATCAAGTCGGCCACCAGCACCGCGGCCCGGCTGCTCGACCAGTCGGCCAACCTCGGCGCGGTGGCCGCGGGACGCTTCGCCGACCTCGTGGCGGTGGCCGGCGACCCGCTGGCCGATATCACGGAACTGCAGCGGGTGCGCTTCGTGATGAAGGACGGGACCATCGTCAAGCAGTGAGCGCCGGCGGGGGCGGCGCCCGGCCGGGCCGCCCTACTCCGCCGCCATGAACGGATAGCGGTAGTCCTTGGGCGGGACGAAGTTCTCCTTGATGCTGCGGGGCGAGACCCAGCGCACCAGGTTGAGGATCGAGCCCGCCTTGTCGTTGGTGCCGCTGGCCCGCGCGCCGCCGAAGGGCTGCTGCCCCACCACCGCGCCGGTGGGCTTGTCGTTCACGTAGAAGTTCCCCGCCGCGTGCCGGAGGGCGGCATCCGCCTCGGCCACCGCCCGCCGGTCCTGGGCGAACACGGCGCCCGTCAGCGCGTACGGGCTGGTCTGGTCCACCAGCGTGAGCGTCTCGGCCCACCGGGCGTCGGGGTAGACGTACAGGGTGAGCACCGGACCGAACAGCTCCTCGCACATGGTCCGGTAGGCCGGATCGTCCACCTGGAGCAGCGTGGGCTCCACGAAGTAGCCGGTCTCCTTGCTCGCGTTCCCGCCCGCGAGCACCGTCACGCCCGGGTCCTTCCGGGCCTGCGCCAGGTAGCCGGTGAGCCGGTCCCAGGCCCGCTGATCGATGACGGCGCCCAGAAAGTTGCGGAAGTCCCGCACGTCGCCCATGCGGAGCTCGGCCATCATGGCCAGCACCCGCTCCCTGACCCGCGGCCACAGGCTGGCCGGCACGTACGCGCGCGAGGCGGCGCTGCACTTCTGGCCCTGGTATTCGAATGCGCCGCGCACCAGCGCCACCGCCAGCGCGTCCACGTCGGCGCTCGGGTGCGCCAGCACGAAGTCCTTGCCGCCGGTCTCGCCGACGATGCGCGGGTACCCGGCGTAGCTGCCCAGGTTCTGCCCCACCGTGCGCCACAGGCTCTGGAACACCGCGGTCGATCCGGTGAAGTGGATCCCCGCGAGCCCCCGGTCGGCGAGCAGCGCGTGGCTCACCGCCACCGGGTCGCCGGGGAGGAAGTTGATCACCCCCGGCGGCAGCCCCGCCTCCTCCAGCAGCTTCATCACGTAGTAGTTGCTGAGCAGCGCCGTCTGCGCCGGCTTCCAGATGGCCACGTTGCCCATGATGGCGGGCGCCGTGGGCAGGTTGCCGCCGATGGCGGTGAAGTTGAAGGGCGTGATGGCGTAGACGAAGCCCTCGAGCGGCCGGTGCTCCATGCGGTTCCAGGTGAGCGCCGACGAGGCCGGCTGCTCCCGCAGCAGCTGCTCCGCGAAGTACACGTTGAAGCGCCAGAAGTCGATCAGCTCGCAGGCGCTGTCGATCTCGGCCTGGAACGCCGTCTTGCTCTGGCCCAGCATGGTCGCGGCGTTGAGCCGGGCCCGCCACGGGCCCGCCAGCAGGTCGGCCGCCTTGAGGAAGACGGCCGCGCGGTCCGCGAACCGCATCGCCGACCAGCGGCGCCACCCCTCGCGCGCGGCGGCGAGGGCCGCCGCGATGGTGGCGGCGTCGGCGTGGTGGGCCCGGGCCAGGATGCGGCGATGATCGTGCGGGCTCACCACGGGGTGCAGGTCGCCGGTGCGCACCTCCTTCCCGCCGACGATCACCGGGATCTCGATCGTCTCGCCGGCCTGCCGCTCCAGCTCGGCCTTGAGCGTGGCGCGCTCGGGGCTGCCCGGCGCGTAGCCGAGGATCGGGTCGTTCGCGGGACGCGGGATGTTCGGGACGCCGTTCATCGATTCCACCGGAGCGAGGAGGCGGGAGTGTAGCGCCCCCGGCGCGAGCCGAGCAAGTCTGGCCCCCTGCCGCGTCTCCGGACGCCCATGCCCTTCCCCGAGCCGCCGGGAGCCGGTAACCTCGTCCCCACGGCAGCCTCACGTTCGGCCGGTCCCGGAGCCTCCGATGGCGTCGCGCCACAGCATGCCCCTTGTCCCCATTGCCCTCGTCGCGCTGCTCGCCGGCTGCGGCACCCGTCAGGGCGTGGCCACCCGCCCCGTCACGCCGGCCCCGGCGGCCGCGCCCTCCGGCGGCGCCCAGCTCTCGCTCGATGGCGGCACGCTCACCGTGGGGCAGCTGCAGACCCGGCTCATGGCCTACGCCGACCGCGCCCTGGGCGAGGTGGCCCGCGCCACCGCCGCGGCCCGGCAGCGCGACTCCTCCCCCGAGACCCGCCTCCTCACCCAGCTGGTGCAGACCGAGGTGGGGACCAGCGCGGTGACCCTCGCGGTGGCACCCGACCCGGAGGCCGCCCTGCTCGACCTCATGGTCTCCGCCGCCGCACAGCGCCAGGCGCTCCAGCCCCCGCCGGGCGCCAAGGGGCTCGCCCCCGCCGCCCGGGAGCCGCTGCAGCTGGCCCTCAGTCGCCTGGAGCGCGACATCTGGGCCCTCGGCGGGCGCGTCTACGGCCCGGCGGAGCTGCAGGCGCTGCGCGACCGCGTCGACCAGTGGACGGCCGCGCGTGAGGGAACGTCCTTCCCCGGCGTGGTCCGCGTCGCCGACCTCCCGGGCGCCGCGGCCGGCGCCCGGGCCAAGGGGCTGTTCGCGCCGATCGAGGATGCCACCCGCCAGATCGAGGAGACCCGCCTCCTCGGCGAACGCTTCCTCTTCCTGGCCCAGCGGCTCCCGGTGCTCTCCCGCTGGCAGGCGGAGGCGCTGAGCTGGGAGGCAATGAACACGCCCGAGGCCCGGCAGACCCTCGGCAGCGTGAGCCTCCTCTCCGGGAGCATGGCCCGCCTCACCGCGCAGGCCGAGAGCCTCCCGGCCCTCATCGGCAGCGAGCGCACCGCGCTGCTCGCCGCCTTCGACGCCCGGGAAGCCACCCTGCGCGGGCTGCTCCACGAGGCGGGGGCCGTCACCCGGGACGGACGCGCGCTCGCGGAGTCGGGGGAGCGCCTGATGACCCTCTCGCAGCAGACCGCGGCCACCCTGGGCGAGACCATCCGCGCCGCCGACCGGCTGGTCGCGAGCCTCCGGGATCCGGCGGCGCCAGGCGGTGCCGCCTCGTTCGACGTGGAGAAGTACACCGTGGCGCTCCGCGAGCTGCGCGCCGCCACCGAGGCGCTCAACAGCGCCGTCGGCGCCGGCCAGGGACTCACCACGGCCGGGCGCGGCATGGTGGACCACGCGGCCTGGCGGGCCGCACAGCTCCTCGTGCTCGTGTTCGGGCTGTTGCTGGTCTACCGGTGGGTGGCGCCGAGACTGGCGGGCGGCGCCCGGCCCTGACGGGGGTTCAGGCGGTGGGAAGCAGCTCGATGGCGCTCGGCTGGACCGAGACGGTCCACTGCCGGTCGTAGTGCAGGCAGAGCTTCTCGTGCACCAGCTTGGGCACCGCGATCTCGAGGTCGTACCCGCGGGCGGGCGGGGTGCCCTCCCCCTCGACCACGAACTGCAGCGAGTAGGCGGCGCCCATGTTCACCTCGCCGACGAGCGTGCCGCGGACCAGGTTCACCTGGCGGGCGTCGGCGGCGCCGTAGCGGTCCTTCCGCATGAGCCGTACATGCTCCGGCCGGATGAAGAAGGCCACCCGGTCCCCGGGCGACGGCTGGGCGCTCCCCGCCGCGCCATGCGCCGCCACGAGCAGGTGACCGCGCCACACCAGCTGCACACCATCCGGCCCTGCATTCAGCACCACCCCCTCGAGCACGTTGCGCACCCCGAGCGCGGCGGCCACGTCGGCGCTTGCCGGGCGGGAGAGCACCAGGTCCTTGGGGCCCACCTGCACCACGCGGCCGCGGTCGTAGACCACGATCCGGTCGGCCAGCTGGCAGGCCTCCGCCAGGTCATGGGTGACCACCACCGCCATCTTGCCGAAGCCGCGCAGCATGCCCGCCAGCTCGTCGCGCAGGCTGCGGCGCAGCGGGCTGTCCAGCGCGCCGAGCGGCTCATCGAGCAGCAGCAGGTCGGGGTCGGGCGCCAGCGCGCGGCCGAGCGCGGTGCGCTGCTGCTGGCCTCCCGACAGGGCGGCGGGACGGAGCCCGCGCACCTCGGTGAGCCGGAGCCGCTCCAGCAGCTCCTCGGTGCGCTGCTTCCGCGCGGCCCGCGCCAGCCGCTCCAGCCCGAAGGCGAGGTTCTCCGCCACCGTGAGGTGCGGGAAGAGCGCATACCCCTGGAACACTGCGCCGAGCCGGCGGTCCCGGGTGGGGCGGTGCACCCCGTGCACCGAGTCGTAGAGGGTCTGTCCCCGCAGCTCGATCCGGCCCCCATCCGGCCGGACCAGCCCCGCGAGGCACTCCAGCGTGAGGGTCTTGCCGGCGCCCGAGGGGCCGAACAGCGCCACCACGCCCTCCTCGGCCGTCCACTGGACGTCGAGGGTGAAGTCGGGGAAGTGCTTGAGCAGTTCGACGGAGAGCATGGTGTCAGCTCACCGCGCGGGTGAGGCGGGCGGTCGAGAGGAGGAGCAGCACCGCGCAGGTGAGGGCCACCAGCCCCACCGTGCCGGCCTGCGACGGCGTGGGAGCCACCCGCGCCACCAGCAGGGTGAGCGCGACTTCGCCGACCGCCCTGGCAAATGCCAGCCCCACCCCGGCGGCCACCCCGCGCCACGCCAGCGGGAGCGTCACCGCCCAGAACAGGCTCCATTCCGAGCGGCCCAGGGTCCGGGCCGCCTGCTCCAGCCGCCGGTCCACCCGCGCGAACTCCGCCTGCGCCGAGCGCACGAACATCGCCAGCGCGCCGGTGGTGGCGATGAGGACCCCCATCCGCCAGTCAAAGGCGGGCACCAGCCCGACCAGCGCCAGGCCACGCGCCACCGCCGGCTGCTGGCCCAGCAGCACCACGCAGTAGCCGAGCAGGGTGGCGGGGAGCACCAGCGGCAGCAGCAGCAGCGCCTGCAGCGGCGACTTGCCGCGGAAGGCGTGCCGCCCCAGCAGCCAGGCCAGCGGCAGCCCGATCAGGCAGGCGAGCCCGGTGGCCAGCCCGGCCACGGACAGCGCGAACGCGGAAGGCTCAGTCACGGCCGATCATGACCTCGGTGGACTTGATCACCGCCAGCACCTCGTCGCCGACCGTGAGCCGCAGCCGCTCCGCCGAGGAGCGGGTGATGATCGACACCAGCTCCTGGCCCCCGATCTCGAGCCGGACCTCGCACATGAGTCCCTCGATCGTGAGTCCGCGGATGCGGCCCCGCAGTTGGTTGCGGGCGCTCAGCTCCACGCTGCCGGCGGCCGCCGGCGCGCGCGGCGGCCCGCCGAGCAGTGCTTCCACCCGGTCGCGCGGGAAGAGCCACTTCCGGCCCACGCGCGTGGCGGGCAGCTTCCCCGCGCGCGCCAGGGCCTGCACCCGCTTCACGTTGAGGTGAAGCAGGCGGGCAGTCTCGGCGACGGTGAGCAGGTGCAGACGACCTTCCGGATGGGATTCGACGGAAGGGTAAGGTGGCGCGTCCGGGAGGCGGGCGGAAGGGGCGGGCGCAGCCGGTGGTTCAGGCGTATGCGGCCACGCTCGTGGCCTTGAACGAGGCGTAGGCCGGCTGGCCTACCGAGAGGCCGAGCCGCGCCGCCGCCTCGGCGGTCACCTCGGCCACGAACGACGGCGCCGGACCCAGGACCACGCGGACCCGCTCGCCGTGCGGCGGCTCCGGGAGGATCTCCTCCACCACGCCGGGGAAGACGTTGCGGGCGCTCGCGCCCGGCGGCTCCCGCGAGAGCGTCACCTGGTCGGGGCTCACCACCAGGAACAACTCCTCGCCCGCCTCGGCGGCCAGCACCGTGACTAGGCCGCGCGGCGTCTCGAGCGCCACCTCTTCGCCCGGACCCCGGTGCCGCACCCGCCCGGGCAGGAGGTTGAGCCCGAGCAGCGTGGCCACGTAGCGGGTGCGCGGCCGGCGGAGCAGCGCCGGCGCATCGCCACTCTGCGCCACCCGGCCGCGGTCGAGCACGGTGATCCGGTCGCCGAAGAGCATGGCCTCGAGCGGGGAGTGGGTCACGAACACGGTGACGCAGGGCAGCGCACGCAGGGTGCGCCGCAGCTCGGTCCGCACCGCGTGGCGGGTCTCCAGGTCCAGGGCCGAGAGCGGCTCGTCGAGCAGCAGCAGCGCGGGCTCGAGGATCAGGGCCCGCGCCAGCGCCACGCGCTGCTGCTGGCCGCCCGAGAGCTCGGCGGGCCGGCGGCCGGCGAAGTCCCCAAGCCCCAGCCGCTCGAGGGCCGCCCCCGCGCGCCGCCGCGCCTCCCGGCGCCCCACCCCCGAAGCCACCAGCCCGAAGCCGACGTTGTCGAGCACCGGGAGGTGGGGGAACAGCGCGTAGTCCTGCGAGAGGTAGCCCACCGGGCGGGCCTCGGGCGGCAGCCAGGAACCGTCGGCCATGTCGCACCAGGTCTCCGCGCCCACGCGGATCTGCCCGGCCTGCGGACGGAGCAGCCCCGCCAGCAGCCGCAGCACCGTGGTCTTGCCCGAGCCGCTCTCGCCGACCAGGACCAGCGTGCTGCCGGGTGCCGCCTCGAGTTCGCACTCGAGGCGGAACTCACCGAGCGCGTGGCGGAGCGAAGCGCGGAGCACGGGGCGGCGCGAAGAGGCCCAGTCCCGCCTGCCGCATCGCGGCGAGCAGGACGGCGGCCATGATGATGAGGAGCAGCGAGAGCGTGGCGGCGGCGGCCAGGTCCTCGTGCAGCAGCAGGTAGACGTCGAGCGGGACGGTGCGGGTGGTGCCGGCGAGGTTGCCGGCAAAGGTAATGGTGGCGCCAAACTCGCCGAGCGCCCGGGCCCAGGCCATGCCCACGCCGGCCACCAGGCTCGGCAGCGCCAGCGGCAGCCGCACCCGCCAGAAGGTGTGCATCTCGCCGGCCCGGAGCGTGGCCGCGGCGTCCAGGAACCGCGGATCCACGGCCGCGAAGCCGGCGCGGGCCGCCCCCACGAAGAACGGCACCGCCATGAAGACCTGGGCAACCACTACGCCCGCCGTGGTGAACGGGAGGGTGATACCGAAGGCCGAGAGCGTGCCACCGAGCAGCCCCGCGCGGCCGAAGGCCATCAGCAGGGCGAACCCGGCCACCGTCGGGGGGATGACCATGGGCAGGTCCATCAGCACCTCGAGCGCCCGTTTGCCGGGGAACTCGCGGGTGGCGAGCAGGTGCGCCATGGGAAGCCCGAGCAGCACGGACACCGCCGTGGCGGCCACGCTCGTGAGCAGGCTCAGCCGCAGCGCCTCCCGCACCCCGGACGAGCCGAGCTGCGCCATCAGGGTTGCGGGCGGTACCCGGAACAGCAGCGCCACCACCGGCAGCGCCACCAGCAGGGCGAGCAGCGCGGCCAGCCCGAACATGGCGACCTGCCCCGCCAGTTCCCGCCACGCCGGGCGTGGTTGGTTGGGCATCAGGGCGCCACGCGTCCGGGAGTCAGGAACCCGCGCGCCGCGAGCAGGCGCCGGCCTTCGGCCGAGAGCACCAGGGCGATGAACGACTCGGCCAGTGCGGCCTGGCCTCCGGCCACGGCCGCCACGGGGTATTCGGCGATCGGATTGTACGGATCGGGAATCTGGAGAAGGGTCAACGCCTCGCGGCTGCGGGCGGTCACGTCGGTGACGTACGCGATCCCGGCATCGGCCTCACGCAGCTGCACCTTGGCCACCACCGCCCGGACATTCTCCTCCTCGGACACCAGGTTGCCCAGCACCAGGCGGTCATAGCCCGCCGGAAAACCCGGCGCGCCGTTCAGGCGGCGCAGCGCCTCCCGGCTGTACGCCCCCACCGGCACCTGCGCCCCCGCGAGCACCAGCTTGAGGCCAGGCCGGGTCAGGTCCTGCAGCTTCTCCACGTAGCCGGGATTGGATCGTGGGAGGACGACCACAAGCCGGTTGCGCGCAAAGGTCGCCGGCTCGGTGGACAGCAGCCGGTGCTCCTTCGCGTAGCTCATCCAGCGCTGGTCCGCGGTGGCCAGCACGTCGGCCCGGGCCCCCTGCGCCAGCTGCGTGGCGAGCGCCTGGCTCCCGGCGAAGTTGAACCGCACCGTCACCCCGGGGTGGTCCCGCTCAAACGCGTTCCCGAGATCGGTGAACGCCTCGGTGAGCGAGGCGGCGGCGAAGACCGTGAGCGTCTGCTGCGCCGCCAGGGGCGCCGACAGCAGGGCGCCCAACAGGAAGAGACCGCTGGCCAGCCACCGGTGGGCTCGGTTGGGGGAACGGTTCACTCGCACCTCATATGGGATCATAAAATGGACAATGTAGGATATATAGGGACATATAGAGTCTATCAAGGGGCAAAAAACCGGGGCAGGCATCCGCCCGCCCCGCTGCACTCATCGGGAGACCCTGCTACTCAACCAGCGACTTCACCACCTCCACGAAATGGTCCGTGTCGATCGGCTTGTGCAGGACCCCTCGGGCACCCAGGGCCATCGCTTCTTCGGGGATCGCGGGGGAGCCATCGGCCGTCACCACCACGACGGGGATCCCGTGCGTCGCGGGATTATCCCTGAGTTTCCGCAGCAGCTGCGGCCCGCCGCCGGCGGGCATGTGCCAGTCCACCAGGATGAACTTCGGGTGCTGCCGCTGCGCCACCAGGAAACCCTGGATAGCGTCGTACGCAGCGACGGCGGTGAGGCCCCGGGTGGCGAGCATCGCGCCGATGAGGCGCGTCATGTCGGCGTCGTCGTCCACGACCAGCACGGTGTTGCCCGGCGGCGCCTGGGTCCCGGTGCCGGCAAGCTGGTACTTGAGCCGGATCGACGGCCGCCGTTCTTCACTCATGCGAGGCATGCTCCGGATCGAAAGGTGCTTCCCAAATTATCGCCATCCTCAGGTATGCGCTGGAGGTCGCGCCACGCCGCGATCGCCTTGGCGAGACGACAGTGCCCGATAATCGGCCATGCAACAACGGGGTATCTTCGGGTCGCTCCTCCGGGGCAACCGCATGGGCCCCATGACGATGCCACCCGAGAACCGGCCGCAAGCCCGAACGTCCATCTGATGAGGCCCCCCGGGGGGGGCTGGACAGATCCGGGACCGCGGGCAAGACTGGCGGTGCGGCCATCGTCTCAGACGGGCCGCGTTTGCATCCTCCGACCAACCGGAGGGTTCGATCTCGCGACTGACAGCACCCTTGGGTCGCGACCCCTATCTGCGGGGGGGGCGAGGTGTACTTGGGGAGCCGGTAGGGCCGCGCAGGCGGCCCTAGCTGAGGGGGGGAGAGCCCCACCGGCTCGAATGGTCACCAGACCGAGTCCCGCTTCACAACTGAAAGAGGAGTTTGTGAAAGTCCTGGTGTTGGGCTGTGGCGCGGTGGGGACCGTGTCCGCCCTGAGGTTCGCGCAGGAACCTACCTGCGACCAGCTCGTCATTGCGGATGCCGTCCCGGGCCGGGCCCAGCAGCTGGCCGACCGGATCGGACGCCCGCACGTGATGGCGCTGACGCTGAACGCGGGCGACCAGGTCGCCGTGGCCCGCGCCCTCCGTGAGACCCAGAGTACGATTCTGCTCAACGCGGCGCTGCCCGCCACCAACCTCGTCGTGATGCGTGCCTGCCTGGAGGCCGGCGCGGACTACATCGACATGGCGTCCGGCGGAGCCGAAAACGACGGCACGCCCAAGCTGCCCGACCAGTTCGCGCTGGACGCCGAGTTCCGGGCGGCCGGCCGCCTGGCCCTGCTGGGGATGGGCGCCGATCCCGGCACCAGCAACATCTACGCGGCCTACGCCGCGAAGCACCTGCTCGACGAGGTCACCGAGCTCCGCATCCGCGACGGCGACAACTCCGTCTGCGAGGGACACAGCGGGTTCCTGCCGGTCTTCTCGCCCTGGGTGTTCATCGACGAGTGCACCTGCGGCGCCGTCTCCTGGCGCGACGGGCAGTATCACCTCGAGGAGGCGCTGTCCGGCTTCGAGCCGTTCGACTTCCCCGAGCTGGGTGTCCTCAATACGTACTACGTGGACCATGAGGAAGCCCGGACCATGCCCATGTTCTTCCCGGGCCTCAAGGTCGCCGACTTCAAGCTCTGCCTCGACGATACCACCTGGCACACCCTCAAGGTCCTCAAGGACCTCCGGCTCAACGGCAAGGAGAAGGTCCGGGTGGGTGACGTCGAGGTCTCGCCGCGCGACCTGGTGGTCTCGCTGCTCCCCGAGCCCAAGAATCTCGCCGGACGGATGCGGGGCAAGACCTGCGTCGGCACCCTGGCGCGCGGCCTGCGCGATGGCCAGGAGCGGGCCTACTACATCTACAACATCACGAGCCACGAGCAGGCCTACCGCGAGCTTGGCGTGCAGGCCACCGCCTACCAGACCGGCGTGCCGCCGGTCATCGCGGCCCGGCTCATCGCCGGCGGCGAATGGCGGGGCGCCGGGGTCTTCTCGCCGGAACAGTTCGACCCCGATCCGTTCATGCGCCTGCTTGACGTGAGCGGGATGCCGTGGCACATCCGCGACGAGCAGACCGGCGTGATCGACCCGGAGTACATCTGGATCGAGGAGCCGCTGGCGGCATAACCGCAGGGCCCTACGGCACGGAAAGCGGGAAGCGGGTGAGGCCTGAGGGCCTCACCCGCTTCCCGCTTTCCATGACCTTCCATCCTTCAGAATGCCGCCCTGATTCCCACCCCGCCCGGCTCGAGCAGGAAGCCCGGCGCCGAGATCCCGAACACGCGCCACCGCCCGTTCATCAGCTTGGCGCTGGCGATCCCCACCAGCGCCCCGGCCGCCACGTCGCTGGCCCAGTGCCGGTTGTCGTTGACCCGCGACCAGGCGGTGAGGCCGGCCGCGCCGTAGAGCGCCACCGAGACCGGCACGCTCCCGATCTCGTCTCCCAGGCCCGCCGCGAGCGCGAAGGCCATCGTGGTATGACCCGAGGGCCACGCATCACGACCCGAAAAGGGCTTGAACAGAAAGGCATCGGTGGAGGCCGATGGCCGCTTCCGGCCCACCACGGGCTTGAGCAGGTTCGTCACCAGGGCGGCGGTGAACAGCCCGGCGGTCATCCGGCCACCGGCGCGGGCCACCCGGCCATCGCCCAGCAGAGCGCCGGCGGCCAGCGTCCCGAGCGCGGGGACGGCGTAGACCGGGAACTCCCCCAGCCGGCGCGCGGCCCGGGCCAGGTCGTCCCCGCCGGAGGTGCGGTGGGACTGGGTCTCGTCCTGGAGGGTCTCATCGCCGAGCGTGAGCACCGCCACCGCGCCCAGGGCGGCCAGGCCATGGTACCAGCGGATGGGTCGGGGCACTCCCGTCGACGGGCGCGGCGGGGGCAGCGCCTCGGGCGGCGAGGAGAGGCTTGGGGACCAGGAGGCGAGCGCCTCCGCACGAGCCTGGCCGGGCAGGGCATGGGGGAGCACGAGGGTGGCCAGCGTGAGGAGGAGGGCGCCGCGGGCGCCGAGGTTGCGCGGCATGGCCGCAATCTAGTACTTTCGGGCGTCTCGATCCCCCCTTTCCATATATGTCCATGCGCGCACCTCATCGGATCCTCGTCGCCCTCGCCGCCGTCAGCCTGCTCGGCGCCTGCCGCGACTACAACGTCACCCGCCACGTGGCGAGCCAGGACGGCCTCGTGCCGGCCGACCAGTTCGCGCGCTACGGCCGGGAGCAGGCCATCGCGGTCGCCATCGGGCGGGAGTTCGCGCGGCCCTACAACTCCGGCCCCGAGGCCCAGGTGGACGTGGTGATCAACTACGCCCGCAATAACTTCGGCAAGGACATCACCGACATCTCCGGCGACCCGCAGAGCCACCGCATCGTGGTCACCTTCGCGAGCGGCTGGCGCACCGCCATCGTCCCGATCGATGACGGCAAGACCGGCAGCGACACCAAGATCCCGTCCTGACCGCGGCAGCGTCGTTCGCGGTGCCGAACTGAGGGGCGGGCCGGGTGCCCGCCCCTCGCCGTATCCGGGGGATGCGTGACCGACCTTCTCGTCGTCTCCACCACCACGCCGGACGAGCCCCTCGCCGCACGCATCGCCGCCGCCGCGGTCGACGCCCGGCTGGCCGCCTGCGCCCAGGTGCACGGCCCCCTGCGGAGCACCTTCCGCTGGGACGGCGCGGTGGAGCAGGCCACCGAGTGGTGCTGTCAGCTCAAGACCACCCGGGCGGCCTACCCCGCGCTCGCGGCCCTGATCCGGGCGCTGCACCCCTATGAGCTCCCCGAGATCATCGCCATCCCCATCGTCGAGGGGCACCCGCCCTACCTCGCCTGGATCGCGGACACGACGTCCGGTCCCACCTGACCACCGCGGGCCGCCGCGCGGCGGCCCGCCTCGGAGGCCCCGTGCCGACGACCCGACCCACCCCGCCCCCGGGCGAGTTCCTCTATCTCCTGGCCGGCGACGCCGATGACTTCGTGGCGGCGTGCGCCGAGCTGCTGCCGGCGGACATCGCCGAGTCGCTGAACGACCTTCCCCCCGACGGCGCCGCCCGGGTGCTCACCGCACTGCCCTTCCATGTGGCGGTGCAGGTACTCGATGAGCCGATGCTCGAGCGCCGCGAGGAGCTGGTGGAGCACCTCCCCGACGCGGCCGCCGCGCCACTGGTCCAGGGACTCTCCGCCGACCAGCAGGTCCGGCTCTTCCGGCAGATCAAGGAAGGCGACCGCGCCCGGCTGCTGCACGTGCTCGATGCGCCGACCCGCGAGCAGCTGGCCCGGCTGATGAGCTACCCGCCCCAGAGCGCCGGTGGCCTGATGACCACGGAGTTCCTGGGCATCCCGTCCACCTGGACCGCGCTCGACGTGCGCCAGCACATCGCGAGCGTGGGGCGCGCCAAGGAGACGGTGTACGCGGTCTATGTGCTGGAGCAGGGCACCCAGCGCCTGGTGCGGGTCACCAGCCTGCGCGAGGTGATCATGGCCGACTCCGGCACCTCGGTCATGGACATCGGCGAGGGCCGGAAGCCCGTCACCGTCACCCCCCTCACCGACCGCGAGGAGGTGGCGCGCCTGATCGCGCGCTACAACCTGCTCGCCATCCCCGTCCTCGACCACCAGGGCCACATCCTCGGCATCGTCACGGTGGACGACGTCATCGACGCGCTCATCAGCGAGCAGACCGAGGACGTGCAGAAGTTCGGCGGCATGGCCGCCGTGGAGGAGCCCTACCTCGACACCGGGTTCTGGGAGTTGATCCGGAAGCGGGCCGGCTGGCTCTGCGTCCTGTTCCTGGGCGAGATGCTCACCGCCACCGCCATGGGCTTCTTCGAGCACGAGATCAGCCGCGCCGTGGTGCTGGCGCTGTTCATCCCGCTCATCATCAGCTCCGGCGGCAACTCCGGCAGCCAGGCCACCAGCCTCGTGATCCGCGCCATGGCCGTGCGAGAAGTCACCCTCGCCGACTGGTGGCGCGTGGCCCTTCGGGAGCTCCCCACCGGACTCACCCTCGGCCTGATACTCGGGGCCATCGGCCTCGCCCGGATCGAACTGGTCCACGGGCTCGGCTGGTACGACTACGGTCCCCACCACCTGCTCATCGGGATCACGGTGGCGGCCGCGCTCGTCGGCGTGGTGGCGTTCGGTTCGTTCGCCGGCTCGATGCTACCCTTCATCCTGCGGAGAGTAGGATTCGACCCGGCGAGCGCCTCGGCGCCCTTCGTGGCCACCCTGGTGGACGTGACCGGGCTGGTGATCTACTTCTCTGTGGCGTACCTGGTGCTGCGGGGGACGCTGCTATAAGGGAGTGGAAGCGGGAAGCGGGCCAAGTTACCGCCTTACCGCCCTACCGCCCTACCGCCCTGCTGCCTCCAGGACCACCACCGGCGCCGGATGCAGGATGCTGTCGCCGCCCACCCGCAGCGCGGCGTCGAGGCTGTCCACGTCCCACACCACCAGCGCCAGCCGGTCGTCGGAGTCGCGGAAGCTCATCATGTCCCGCGGAGCCAGGAAGCGCTGCTTGGTGGCACGGTTCTGGGTGTCGGCGAGGTACGGATGGGTGTGGAAGGTGCCGAGGTAGCCGGGGACCCCGGAGCAATCGCCCGTCACGGCGAGCATCAGCCGCTTCATGTTGCGCGCGGGGACGAATCCGCGTACGAGGGCGCTGTCGCCGCGGAGCTCCCCCTGCAGGCAGCCGAGGTATTCGCGCTGGGTGGGCCGGACGGTGCCCAGGCTCCGCTCCATCCAGTTGAGGTCGGCGAGCTGGTCCCAGTTGGCGTTGCTGCTGGCCCAGATGGCGCTCATGGAGTCGAGCACCTCCCGTTCCACGACCACCACCGCCGGGGGTTCCGCGCGACGGGCGGCGAGGGGCATGCCGCTGAGCATGGCGACGAAGAGCAGGAGCGGGCGCATGCCGGAGGATAGCGCCGCCCGCGCCGTTTGACACCTTTCCGCCCCGCCCTACGTTTCACCGCCTGACCCCCCTCCGGAGACCCGCGATGACCGAACGCCCCGTCGGCGCACCGTCCCTGTTCGAGGACCTGCTGGATGTACTCTACCAGCCCGCCGCGGTCTTCGAGCGCCGGCGGGACACGGCCGCCTTCGGGCTGGCGCTGCTGGTGGTCACGCTCCTGATCGTGGGGCTCAGCTTCGCGTTCAAGGGCGTGATGGAGCCGATCTTCGACGTGGAGTTCAAGCGCGGCATGGTGCAGGCCATGAAGCAGAACCCCCAGCTCACCCCGGAGATGATGGAGCAGGGCAAGGGCTTCGCCAAGAAGTTCATGGTGGTGGGTATCGGGCTGTACGCGCTGCTCACCCCCCTGCTGCTCGGGCTGGTGGCCTGGTTCGTCGGCAAGCTGTTCGGGGCCAAGGCCGATCCCGCCCAGGCCATGATGGTCGCGACCTATGCCATGGTCCCACGGGTGCTGGAGTCGGTGATCGGCGCGGTGCAGATCCTGGTGCTGCCCGAGTCGAGCATCACGTCGCGCTACAGCATCTCCTTCGGCGTCGCCCGTTTCCTCGACGTGGATGCCTTGAGCCCGATGGTGCTGGCGCTGGTGGGACGGCTGGACCTCTTCACCCTCTGGGTGACCGCGATCTTTGCCATCGGCGTGGCGGTGCTGGGGCGCATCCCGCTGGCGCGCGCGCTGGTCGTCGGCATCCTGGTCTGGTGCGTCGGGGCCCTCCCGGCCATCTGGGGTGCCCTGCGGGCGAGCTGAACCGCTGCGTGATCTCCCCGGACCGGCTCAGTCGAGCCCGGGGAGCGTTCCCTCCTGGCGCAGCTCGCCGGCGCTGCCGGACCAGGTGCTCCAGGTGAGTGGGCAGGGATCGCCGAAGGGTGGATCGGGATGACCCGATCCGTTGAGCAGTTCGTGCAGCATCTCGTGCCGCACCACCATCTCGTGCTCCAGCCAGTCCTCCGCGACATAGATGCTGTGGTTGTCCTCCCACCGGCCGGCACAGGAGCCGGTGGGGCACTCGAAGGCGTGCCCCGGCACCTTGAACCACTGGACGCGGGCGATGTTGCCGGTGCGGCCGGAGCACTGCTCCGTCCGGCTCCACCAGGAGAGGTAGAGCGGCGGTGGCTCGAAACGCTCCGCATCGTCCGGGGCAAAGCGCGAGCACCCGCCCAGCAGGGCACCGAACGTCAGGCACGTGCCAGCCACCAGCATACGCCGCATGGATCCGGGACCCGCGCAGCAGGGCGCGGTGGCCCCGGGCCAGGGGGAGGCTGGGGTTGACCAGACTATCGGCGAGGTGTGTGAAGAGAATGAGAGGCGGGGGATCCCCGGCCACGGCGTACGCCGCCTTGCTGACCCATCGGGCGGCCCCTACCTTCTCGGTGCGACCCAGGGAAGGCACTGACCGTGATGGTGACCGGGGATGCTGCTGCGTCAGGCAGCGGCCAGTCTAGCACCGCCCCGTCACCTGAGCGTCAGATGAGCCGGACCCGGCAGGATGTGCCCCCCGACCCTTCCCCGCTGGACCTTCGGGTCCTCGGCACCGCCGCGGCCCTGTCGCGCCGGGGGGTCGAGGCCGACATCCTGCTCGGCCCCGGCAAGCCGCTCTCCCTCGTGGCCTACCTGGCCTGCTCCCCGCGCCGCACCGCCTCCCGCGAACACCTGATCGACCTGCTCTGGTCCGACCTCGAGCCTGACCGCGCCCGCCACGCGCTGCGGCAGACGGTCTGGTACCTGCGACAGCTCCTCGGCACTGAGGGACTCGTCACCCGCGGGGACAGCCTCGAGCTCACCGCCCCGCTGGAACTCGACCGAGACCGGTTCCTGGCCGCGGTGGAGGGCGGGGAGCTGGCCCAGGCGGCGGCGCTCTACCGCGGCGACTTCCTGGCCGAATTCGCCGCGCCGGGCGGGGTGGAATTCGAGCACTGGGCCGACGTGGAGCGGCAGCGCCTGCGCTCCACCTTCCTGCGCGTCGCCGAGACGCTGGTGCGGCAGTGGCTCAATGAAGGAAACCTCCGGGACGCCAATCATCTGGCCCGCCGCGCGCGGGACGCCGATCCCGCCAGCGAAAGCAGCTGGCGGCTCCTCTTCGAGACGCTGATCCAGGGCGGCGACCGCCTGGCCCTGACGCTCGAGGTCGACCAGTTCGAGGAGCGCCTGGCCAGCCTTGGCCGCTCCCCCGACCCCGCCACGCGGACACTGTTTGCGCGGGCCCAGCTGGCGCTGCGGTCAGCGGAGCCAGGGGCGGAGGCGCCCGGGCTCGCCGCCGAGCTGGTGGGCCGGGAGCGGGAATTCGGGACGATCGTTGGCGCCTGGCAGTCGCCTGGGTCCGCGGCGCGCCACCTGCACGTCGTGGCGCCGGCGGGGCTCGGGAAGACCCGGCTGCTGGCTGATGTCGCGGTCCGCCTGCGCACCCTGGGCGCCCGGGTGGTGGCGCTGCGCGCCCATCCCGGCCAGCGCGAGATCGGCTACAGCTTCATCGCGGCCCTCGCGGAGCAGCTCGCCGCCCAGCCCGGTGCGGCGGCCGTTTCCCCGGGCACGGCCGGGATCCTGGTGGCGCTCTGCCCCGCCCTCTCCAGCCGCTTCAGCCAGCCCGCGGATGCCTCAACCGGGGATGAGGCGCTCAGGCGGCGCGCCGCCGGCCTCGCGGAGCTGCTGCGGGTGCTGGCCGAGGAACAGCGGATGGCGCTGCTGCTGGACGACCTGCACTGGCTCGACCCCAGCTCCCGGCAGGTGCTCACCAGCCTGCTGGCGCAACTCAGTGCGCCGGGCCTGCTGATCGTGTCGGCGGCGCGCCCGGTGGCCGGCGCCGACCTCGGCGCGGAGCGCACCGAGTCCCTGAGCCTGCCACCGCTCACGGCAGATCAGGTCGGCATCCTCGTCTCGAGCATTGGGCGGCTGCCCGAGGAGCCGTGGGCCCCGACCCTGCCACCCGCCCTGGCGCGCTCCACCGGCGGTTCGCCGCTCCTGCTGCTCGAGACGCTGCAGCTGGCGATGGAGCGGCGCTGGCTGCTCCTGGCCGACGGCACCTGGCACTGTGAGGCGCCCGAGGCGCTGGCCCGCGGCCTCGAGAGCGGGAGCGCCCTGAGGCACCGCATTGAACAGCTCGACCGGGAGAGCCGCCGCGTGCTGCTCCTGCTGGCCCTGGCGGGGACCCCGCTGCCCAGCGAGCTGATCCTCCGGGCAGCAGGGCTGCCGGAGGATTCGCTGGCCGCCGTGCTCGGCGTCCTGGAACAGCGCGGCTTCCTGCAGCGCGATGGCCACCAGTGGCGGCCCGCCCATGACGAGATCGCCGCCGATGCCATCGCCACCGCCCCGGGCGAGGCGGCTGGCCCGCTGCACGAGGCGCTGGGGCAGGCCCTCGCCGCCGACCCCGCCGCGCCACGCCAGCAGCTGGTGCTGGCGGGCCAGCACCTGCACCTCGCCGGGAGGCACGCCGCCCGCAGCGGCGTCTTCGTCCGCTACCTGGTCATGGCACGCGCGCTCGGGGACGGCCGCCGCGTCGGGGAGATCGCCTACGAGTTCCTGGGCGAGGGCACCCCGGCCGACGAGGTCGTCCTCCAGGTCCGGCAGATCCCGCCCTGGACCCGGATCCGCTACAGCTCGGCCCGCCGGCTGGCTGGCGCGGCGGTCATCCTCCTGGCGGCGATCGCCGGGATCACCGGGCTGGTCTCGTGGAGCCGCCGGCCCGACGCCGTGCTCGTGCTCTGGGAGAGCAACGCTCGAGCCGATGACCGGGAGTATGACCTGCCGATCCGCCGCGCCCACTGGGACCCGGACCGGCCCATCGACGCCACGGGCCTGAAGGCGCACCCGATGCCCGTGCAGGCGGATGGCATCGACGGGTACTTCCCCGCGCCGATCCCCGGAGCCTACTACTTCACGCGAAACGCCGGACCGGACTGGCTGCAGGACATCTTCTACGTGAACGAGCGCGGCGACACGTCGGTCATCTACCGCAGCCCCACAGACGACGTGGGCCCCTCCCCCACGCCCGACGGCCGGTCCCTGGTGTTCACCACCGGGGCCTTCAGTCCCCGGAACGATACCGGCTATGTCTCGCGCGAATACTCCTACGACATCGCCTGGATCGACCTCCAGACGCGCGCCGTCACCCAGCTGACCCAGGGTCCGGCGGCGGAATCTGGTGCCGCCGTCTCTCCCGACGGGACCCGCGTCGCCTTCCAGCGTGAACGCGATGGCTCCTTCGAACTCTGCTGGATGCCGCTGCGCCCGGGCGCTTTACCGCGGTGCCATGAGCTGCCTCCACGGTCGGCGCCATCCATCCTCGGCTGGCGCGACGACCGGACCCTTCTGATCACCGCCTCGCAGGGAGCGGCAAGGTCGGTATTCGAGTACGACCTCGACACCGGCCAGATGACCCGCCGTCTCTGGAACATCTCCACCGGGACGCTCAGCCCCGACCGGAAGTGGCTCGCCTTCACCGCCGCCTGGGACGGGGTGACGCGGGAGGAACTCTACGTGGCGCCAGTGGAGGCCCTGGGGGAGTGGCGACGGGTGTTGTCCAGCACGCAGTTCATGTCGGACCTCCAGGCCTGGTGGCGCCGGCTGCGGCCCGCGCGGTCCCATGTGACGGCCCTCAAGATCAGGAATCTCGGGCCCACCCTCCGGCTCGGGGCTTCCTACGACCTGGTGGTGACGGCGCGGAGCCCGGCCGACCCGGCGGGGACGCCGGTGACATCGGTGGAGTGGTTCACCTCCGACTCCGCCGTGGCCGTGGCCACCCCCGTCGGCCGTCTCCGACCGCTCGCGCCCGGTGCCACCTGGGTGATCGCACGGCTGGGCCCCCTGAGCGACTCCGTGTGGGTGCGGGTGGCCCCGGGCGTTCACGAAACCGTCTATCGCGAGGATTGGAGCCGGGGCATCGCCCCCGGATGGATCAGCTTCGGATCGCCCAGCCCGGTACTCCGGACAGGCCCCGATGGCCGCCCGGCGTTCCTGGGGAACGGAGACGGCTCCTTCCCCAGCGGCGCCTACAGCCGGAGGGGGTGGAACGCCATCAACGGCCTTGGCATCGAGGTCCTGGCCTCCACTAGGATCACCGCTGACAAGTGGCAGCGCATCGGACTGGAGCTCATTCTCGGTCTCGACTCCGCCGCCCTCGGTAGCTGGAATCACCGCGATGGCGACATGCCGTTCCGCCGCAACCGGCTCCATCGATTCTCGTGCGCGGCGGGATACCCGGGCCGTGAGGGGGCGGGGATGGACAGCAGCCTCAGCGTGTCCGGTGGCGGGTCCGCAACCATCGTGGCCGTCCCGCCGGTGCTGGGAACTGGTCGAGAGTTCAGGTTGAGAGTGCAGGTCTTCCCCGACGGGGGCTGCGGAGTCGCGGTCAATGCCGTGCCGCTGTGGCGCTCTCGCCTGACTGCCTACAACGAGGGCCCGATGGCCGCGAGGATTACCGGCGCGGCGGATGGCGGGGCGGCGATGCTGCTCGGGCCACTCGAGATCTGGCAGGGGGTGCGGGACGACGTCGAGTGGTCCCGGCTGGACGACGCGGACTACGACCCCCGGCTGGCGCTGGCACGCGCGCTCAAGTAGGGTTGAGCATCGCGCGTGCCCGTCCGACCCCTATCCCCTGCCGATCATGAAACGCTCCTCCATCATCACCATCGTGTTCATCGTGGCCTTCGGGGCCCTGCTGCTGTTCAACACCCTCTCGGCCCAGAAGCACGAGTGCACCGTGTGCGTGGAATTCAACGGCAAGCGCAACTGCGCCACCGCCTCCAACGAGACCGAGGCCGAGGCCGAGCGGGCGGCCCAGACCACTGCCTGCGGTATCCTCGCGAGCGGTATGGACCAGTCCATCGCCTGCGATCGCACGCCCCCGATCTCCCGGCAGTGCAAGACCCGCTGACGGCGTAGCGAGGGCGCCGCTGGCGCCCCCGCCTTGCCCCACCCGATGCGCTCGCTCCATCCGCTGGTCCTCCTGCTGGGCTGCCTGTTCGTGGCGGCAGCGCTCACCCACCTGCTCCCCGCCGGCGCCTTCGAGCGCCGCGATGATCCTGACACCGGCCGGCGCCTGGTGGTGGCGGGCACCTACCAGCGCAGCGATCCCGCCCCCGTCGGGCCCTTCCAGGCCCTGGTCGCCATCCCGCGCGGACTGGCGGAGGCGAGTGGCGTGATCTTCTTCGTCTTCCTGGTCGGGGGCGGGTTCGCCGTGGTGGAGCAGACGGGCGCCTCGACCCGCGCCGTGCAGCACGTGGTGGCGCGACTGGGGCGCAGCGAGACGCTGGTGATCCCGCTGGCCTGCGTGGCCTTCGGGCTCGGCGGGGTGCTGATCCAGATGTCGGAGGAGTTGCTGGCCTTTGTGCCCGTCCTCCTCCTGCTCACCGCCCGCCTCGGCTACCCGCCAATCGTGGCCTGCGCGATCAGCATCGGCGCCTCCGCCGTGGGCGCCGCATTCAGCCCCGTGAACCCGTTCCAGGTGGTCATCGCCCAGAAGGTGGCGGGATTACCCGCCGGCTCAGGGCTCGGATTCCGGCTCGGCGTGCTGCTGCTGGCCCTGCTGCTGTGGACCTGGGGGACCATGCGCCATGCGCGCCGCGAACGGGTGGCACCAGCATGCGACGGTGCTGGAGCGGGCGCCGCGGAGCCACTGCAGCCCCGGGACCTCGCCATCCTCGGGGTGGTGCTGGCGGCCTTCGTGCTCTTCATCGTCGGGGCCCGGCGCTGGGCCTGGGACTTCCCGGAGTTCAGTGCGCTCTTCTTCGTGATGGGTGTGGCGGCGGGGCTGCTCGGCCGCCGCGGCGTGGCCGGGACGGCGGACGGGTTCGTGGACGGATTCCGGTCCATGGCCTACGCCGCGATGCTCATCGGGTTCGCCCGGGCCATCTTCGTGGTGCTGGATGACGGCCGCGTGATCGACACCATCGTCCAGGGCCTCTTCGACCCCATCGCCCGGCTGCCGCTCGCGCTTTCCGCCATCGGCATGATGGGGGTCCAGGCGCTCCTGCATGTCCCCGTCCCAAGCACTTCCGGCCAGGCGGTACTGACCATGCCGGTCCTCGTGCCGCTTTCCGACCTGCTCGGCCTTTCACGCCAGGTGACGGTGCTGGCGTACCAGTATGGCGCCGGCCTGACCGAGCTCCTGAGCCCCACCAACGGGGCCCTGATGGCCCTCCTGGCCGCGGCGGGGGTGCGGTACAGCGACTGGCTCCGGTTCGGGCTCCGGCTGACCCTGCTGCTCTTCGGGCTGGGGGCGGCGGCGCTGCTGGCCGCCATCGCGCTCGGGGTCTGACCTCCCGGACGGCTGCCGTCGTGGCACACTGTCCGGGATTCCGGACAGTCCTGTCTCCATGGGGCTGCGAGGCTATTTCCTAAATCGAATGACTGCAATATCTTAGCTGGGTCGAAATACCCGACAACGACGCTCCCGAGTGGCACCAAGGTTGCTCTGAACCCCGGATGGTGGCTGGAACCTTTCGGTCCCGCTTCCGATAAGAGAGGGTAGCATGAGCGAACTCATCATTCGGGAAATGGAAAACGGCGAGGAATTCGCCGACTGGTTTGCCGACCTCACCGAACAGGAAGAGGCGACGACCGGCGATCCGGTGCACCTCGACGAGCACTACCTCATCCTCAGCAATGCGATCGGGGACTGGATCGGTGGCCTGCGCTACAACCTCCGGGGCGGCGTGGCGCACCTGACGGAGATCGCGGTCCGCTACGAGGAACGGCACCAAGGGCATGGGCACCGGCTGCTCGAGGCCTTCGAGCAGCACGCGGGGCTGCAGGGGGCGCACCTGGTGGAGTTCTGGACCGACGACGCCGCGCGCGAGCCGGAGCTGCTGGCCAATGGCTGGCTGCGGGTGCTGCGACGCACCGGTTACCAGGGCGGGCGTACCTGGTACCTGATGGAAAAGCGGCTCGCACCGGCGCTCTAGCGCCCTCCTGACGCGACGCATATTCTTTCGGACGACGCTGATATCTTTCCGTGGCGGCCTGCGGTCTGCGCAGGCCGCCACTTTCCTCTCTCCCAGACCCCAGCGGGCACATGGCCCTGACCGACGGCGCACGCGCGTTCCTCACCAAGATCGAGGTCCTCCGGGATCTGGAGTCCAAGGTCCGGGAACTCATGGAGACGCACGAGCAGAAGCGTCCGCTCTGGTTCCCGAGCGAGCTGCTCGGGCCCCCGCCAGGCGCGGACCCGGACCGGCACGTGGCCGACCTGCGATCCCGGGCAGCAGGCATCCCCGACTCGGCGCGGGCGGCGCTTGCACTCAACATGCTCACCGAGGAGGGGCTGCCCCACTTCCACCGGCTGCTGGCCGTGTACCTCGGCGACGACAGCCACTGGCGGGACTGGAACAACCTGTGGACCGCCGAGGAAGACCGGCACGGGGTCATCCTCCACGACTATATCCGCGACACCCGCCTGGTGGACCAGCGGCGGCTCGAGGAGATGCAGTTCAGCTACCTGAAGAGCGGGTTTCAGCCGGACTGGGACAAGGACCCCTACCGGGTCTTCGCGTATACCACGCTGCAGGAGCGGGCCACCCAGCAGTCGCACAGCGAGACCGGGCGGCTGATCGGGGAGTACGAGCCGCTGCTGGCCGAGGTGCTCACCAACGTCGCCACCGAGGAGGCCCGGCACTTCAGCTTCTACCGGACCATCTTCGAGGAGATCCTGCAGCGGGACCCGGACCAGGCGCTGATCTCCGCCGCGCACATCATGCCGAGCATCGAGATGCCGGGGCACACCATGCCTGGCTTCCGGGACCTGGCCGACGTGATCCGGCGCGCCGGCATCTACGGCCCGCGGGACTACCTGCGGATCGTGCAGGAGCAGATCCGCTACTGGCGGCTCGAGACCCTCACCGGCCTCAACGACCTGGGGCGCAAGGCGCAGGAGAAGATCCTCGGCATCCCGGCCCGT
Source organism: Gemmatimonadota bacterium (assembly GCA_016713785.1). Classification (NCBI taxonomy): domain Bacteria; kingdom Pseudomonadati; phylum Gemmatimonadota; species Gemmatimonadota bacterium. The sequence continues at coordinate 823,375 of JADJOM010000001.1, forward strand.
CTCACCCGGATCGCGGAGCACATCGAGTCCAAGAGCCGCGCCAAGACGTTCAGCTTCGAGGTGGTGTTCAACCGTGAATTCGCCATGGAATAGGGCGGGGGCCTTCGCGGGCCTCCTCGCGCTGGGAGCGCTGGCCGGGTGCGGCGGTGCGGAAGCGCCCGCCCGGGCGGCGTCCGGGCCACCCATCGACCCGGCCCAGGCGGAGGCCGAGCTGCTGGGGCGCGACCTGGCCGACATCGTGGATCGCGTCATGGCCTACCGCAGTGCGCACCAGAACCGGCTGCCCTCGTCGTTGCGACAGGCAGGGATCGACAGCCTGGCGCCCCAGTTTGTCCGCCGGCTGGGCCGCCAGGGCGGCGAGCCGCGGGTGACGGTGGTGTTCCGGCGCACCGAAGGACGGATGCTGACGAGCTGCACCGGGACCAGCGCCGTGCTCGAGGACGCCAGCCTGCGGGGCGGCGCCTTCGAGGTCAGCTGCACCCTTGCCGCCGGTGGAACGCAGCCCTTCACGGTGCCGCCGCTCCCGCCCCCGCCCAAGCCCGAGTAGGTCATGAGCCTCGTCGCCGGCCTGGTCCTCGCGGCCCGGGCCCTGGTCTTCACCTCCTTCCTGGTGGCGGCGCTCGTGGCCGGCACGCACTGGGCCGTGAAGCATGGCCACCTGTCTCCCTTCGGCGCCCTGCCGCGGTTCACGCGGCGCCTGGGGCAGCCCTTCCTCCGCCCCTTCGAGCGCCGCCTCTACCGGGGTGGCGGAAATCCGGTCAACGCGCCGTATGCGTTCTTCTGGGTAGCCCTGCTGGGTGGACTGGCCCTGCTGGCGCTGGTGGAGTGGTTGATCGGCACCATCCTCTCGCTCGCGGTCTCCGCGTCGGCCGGGCCTGGCGGGCTGGTGCGCTTCGCGGTGGACGGGCTCTTCTCGGTGCTGATGCTCTCCATCTTCGTGCGGGTGGTGGCGTCGTGGTTCGCGGTCTCGCCCTACGCCAAGCCGATGCGAGTGGTGCACCTCCTGACCGACTGGCTGATCGAACCGCTCCGCAAGGTCATCCCGCCGTTCGGCATGATCGACCTGACCCCGATCGTCGCCTACTTCATGCTCTGGCTGGCGCGCGGCCTGGTCATGAGCTGGCTCTGGCGGGTGGGGTAGCGGGGCCGCCGCCCCGCCCGGCCCACCGCATGCCCCCGATCGATCCCACCCCCGCCGGCATCCGCCTGACCTGTCACGTGCAGCCGCGGGCCTCGCGCACGGAGTGTGCAGGCCGGCACGGCGATGCCCTCAAGATCCGGCTCGCGGCGCCCCCGGTGGACGGCGCGGCCAACGAGGCGCTGCTCCGCTTCCTGGCCGACCGGCTCGGCGTCAGCCGGGGGGCGGTGACCTTGCGCGCGGGGGCGAGCAGCCGGCGCAAGGTGGTCGAGGTGCAGGGGGTGGGACCGGAAACCGCCGCGGCGCGGCTCGAGGTTGGCGATGGGTGACCGTCCGGGTAGATTCCCCGACTGACATTCCAGTCCGTGGTGATTTGCGCCTATTGCAGCCACGTTAAACAACTGCTAAAACGGCCACCCCCCGGGGAGCCGTCGAGGCCCACGGGGATTCTCTTTTGACCCAACCTGCGCCAGCCGCCCGCGCCGACCGCCTGCACCGCCTCCCCGCCCTGCTCGGGGAACGCATCCTGGTGCTGGACGGGGCCATGGGCACGATGATCCAGCGCGAGGGGCTCGCGGAGGCCGATTACCGCGGCGAGCGCTTCCGCGACTGGCCCCGTGACCTCCGGGGCAATAACGACCTGCTGAGCCTCACGCGGCCGGCGGTGATCCGTGACATCCACGCCGCCTACCTCGAGGCCGGCGCAGACATCATCGAGACCAACACCTTCAACGCCACCAGCGTTTCCATGGCCGACTACGGCATGGAGGCGCTGGTGCCGGAGCTCAACCGGGCCGCGGCGGCCCTGGCGCGCGCGGTAGCCGACGCGTACGAGGCGCGGACGCCGGGGCGCCCGCGATACGTGGCGGGCATCCTCGGTCCCACGAGCAAGACGGCGTCGATCTCCCCCGACGTCAACGACCCCGCGGCCCGGAACGTGACCTTTCCCGAGCTGGTCCGGGCCTACGGCGAGGCGGCGCGGGCCCTGCTCGACGGCGGCGCCGACCTGCTGATGATCGAGACCATCTTCGACACGCTCAACGCCAAGGCGGCGATCGTGGCGGTCGAGGAGACCTTCGCCGCACTCGGGTTCCGGGTGCCGGTGATGATCTCGGGCACGATCACCGACCAGAGCGGCCGGACGCTCTCGGGCCAGACCGTCGAGGCCTTCTGGAACTCGGTGGCGCACGCGCGGCCGCTCAGCGTGGGGCTCAACTGCGCGCTGGGCGCGCGGCAGCTGCGGCAGTACGTACAGGACCTCTCCCGGGTGGCGCCGGTCTGCATCAGCGCGCACCCGAATGCCGGGCTGCCCAACGCGTTCGGCGGCTACGACGAGTCGGCCGCGGCGATGGCGGAGGTGATCCGGGAGTTCGCCACGAGCGGACTGGTCAACGTGGTGGGCGGCTGTTGCGGCACCACGCCGGAGCACATCGCGGCGATCGCGACGGCGGTGGCCGGGCTGGCGCCGCGCGCGCCCGCGCACCTCCCGCCCCGGTGCCGGCTGGCGGGGCTCGAGCCGCTGGTGATCGGTCCCGAGACCAACTTCGTGAACGTGGGCGAGCGGACCAACGTGACCGGCTCGCGGCGGTTCGCCCGGCTGATCCTCGAGGGGCAGTACGAGGCGGCGCTCGAGGTGGCCCGGCAGCAGGTGGAGAGCGGCGCCCAGGTCATCGACATCAACATGGACGAGGGGATGCTGGACGCCGAGGCGGCGATGACCCGCTTCCTGCGGCTGCTGGCGTCGGAGCCGGACATCTCCCGGGTGCCGGTGATGCTCGACAGCTCCCGGTGGTCGGTGCTCGAGGCGGGGCTGCAGAACCTGCAGGGCAAGGGCATCGTCAACTCGATCAGCCTCAAGGAGGGGGAGGCGGCGTTCCTGGCCCAGGCCGAGCTGGTGCGGCGCTACGGCGCGGCGGTGGTGGTGATGGCCTTCGACGAGCAGGGCCAGGCCGACACGGTGGAGCGGAAGGTGGCGATCACCCGTCGGGCGGTGGGACTGCTGACGGCGCGGGTGGGGTTCGCGCCGGAAGACATCGTCGTGGACCCGAACATCTTCGCGATCGCCACGGGCATCGAGGAGCACAACGGGTACGCGGTGGCCTACCTCGAGGCCACCCGCCAGATCAAGGCGGCGCTGCCCCACGTCCTGGTGAGCGGCGGGGTATCGAACATCTCGTTCTCGTTCCGGGGCAATGACCACGTCCGCGAGGCCATCCACTCGGTGTTCCTGTACCACGCCATCCGTGCCGGGATGGACATGGGCATCGTGAACCCGGGCCAGCTGGCGATCTACGACGACATCGAGCCGGAGCTGCTGGCGCGGGTGGAGGACGTGGTGCTCAATCGGCGGCCGGACGGCACCGAGCGGCTGCTGGAGATCGCGGAACGGTACCGGGCCACCGGCGAGAAGCGCCCCGAGGCGGTGGCGCTGGCCTGGCGCGAGCTCCCGGTGGAGGAGCGCCTGGCCCACGCGCTGGTGGAGGGCATCGACGCCTTCATCCTGGAGGACACGGAAGCCGCGCGGCAGCGGGCGGCCCGGCCCATCGAGGTGATCGAGGGGCCGCTCATGCGGGGCATGAACGTGGTGGGCGACCTCTTCGGCAGCGGGAAGATGTTCCTGCCGCAGGTGGTGAAGAGCGCGCGGGTCATGAAGAAGGCGGTGGCGCACCTCATTCCCTACATCGAGGCGGAGAAGGCGGCCAACGCCGACACCCGGGCCCGGGGCAAGGTGGTGCTGGCCACGGTGAAGGGCGACGTGCACGACATCGGCAAGAACATCGTGGGCGTGGTGCTGCAGTGCAACAACTACGAGGTGGTGGACCTCGGCGTGATGGTGCCGTGCGCGAAGATCCTCGAGACGGCCCGGGCCACGGGCGCGGACGTGATCGGGCTCTCGGGGCTCATCACGCCCTCGCTCGAGGAGATGAGCATGGTCGCGGCGGAGCTGGACCGCGAGGGGTTCACCCTGCCGCTGCTCATCGGCGGGGCCACCACCTCGCGGATCCACACCGCGGTGAAGATCGCGCCGCGCTACCGGGGCCCGGTGGTCCACGTGCTCGACGCCTCGCGCGCGGTCGGCGTGACCAGCAGCCTGCTGAGTGACACCCTGCGGGTGGACTTCGAGCGGCAGGTGCGGGAGGAGTACGCCGCGCTCCGCGAGGAGCGGAAGGACCAGGACGGCGGCGACCGCCGCATCACGCTCGCGGAGGCACGCGCCAACGGGCTCACGCTGGCCAGCCCGGCGCCGGCGCCCCGCCCGGCGTTCCTGGGGCTGCGCACCTTCGCGCCCTATCCGCTGGAGGAGCTGGTGGAGCGGATCGACTGGACGCCGTTCTTCCAGGCCTGGGAGCTGGTGGGCCACTATCCGGCCATCCTGGACGACCCGGCGGTGGGCAAGACCGCGCGGTCGCTGTACGACGACGCGCGCCGCCTGCTCGACCGGATCGTGCGGGAGCGGCGGCTCGAGGCGCGCGGGGTGGTGGGATTCTTCCCCGCGGCGCGCGAGGGTGACGACATCCACGTGCTGCCCCCGGAGGGCGGCCCTGATGCGGCGCCGCTCGCCACGCTCCACACGCTGCGGCAGCAGACCCGGCGCGCGGCGGGCCGGCCCAACCTGGCCCTGGCCGACTTCGTGGCGCCCTCCGGCGACGTCCTCGGGCTGTTCGCGGCGACCGCCGGGCACGGGCTCGACGGCCTGGTGGCGGAAGCCGAGGCGGCGCACGACGACTACACCGCGATCCTGGCCAAGGCCCTGGCCGACCGGCTGGCGGAGGCGTTCGCCGAGCGGCTGCACGAGCGGGTGCGGCGGGAGCTCTGGGGGTACGCCCGGGACGAGGCGCTCGACAACCGCGCCCTCATCCGGGAGCAGTACCAGGGGATCCGCCCGGCGCCGGGCTACCCCGCGTGCCCCGACCACACCGAGAAGCAGACGCTCTTCCGCCTGCTCGAGGCCGAGGCGCGCACCGGGATGGTGCTGACGGAGAGCTGCGCCATGCTGCCGGCGGCCTCGGTGAGCGGGTACTACTTCTGGCGCCCCGAGGCGCAGTACTTCGGGGTGGGCCGGGTGGGCCGCGACCAGGTCGAGGATTACGCGCGCCGTAAGGGCATGACCGTGGCGGAGACCGAACGCTGGCTGGCACCGAACCTGGGGTACGAGCGGTGAGCACACTGCGCGAACTGATCGACGACGGCCAGACCCATGTCTTCGACGGGGCCATGGGCACCCTGCTCTACAGCCGGGGCATCTTCCTCAACGTCTGCTACGACGAGCTGGTGCTCAAGCAGCCGGACCTCATCCGCGACATCCACCGCGAGTACGTCCGGGCCGGCGCGGAGCTGCTGGAGACCAATACCTTCGGCGCCAACCCGGTGAAGCTGGCCCAGTACGGCCTGGCGGGGGACACCGAGCGGATCAACCAGGCCGCCGCGAGCCTGGCCCGGGACGCCGCCGGGAGCCGCGCCTCGGTGCTGGGCGCCATCGGGCCCCTCGGGGTCCGGATCGAGCCGTTCGGCGAGATGGGCGTGGCCGAGGCGCGCGACGCCTTCAGCCGCCAGGTGGACGGGCTGCTGGCGGGGGGCGTCGATGGCTTCATCATCGAGACCTTCAGCGACGTGGAGGAGGTGCGCGCCGCGTTCGAGGCCATCCGCTCCCGCTCCGACCTGCCGGTGGTGGCGCAGATGACCGTCGGCACCGACGGCAAGACCTACTACGGCACCGAGCCGGCCACCTTCGGGCCGTGGCTGGAGGCGATGGGCGCCGACGTGGTGGGGGTGAACTGCTCGGTGGGGCCGCACGGCGTGCTCGAGGTGATCGAGCAGCTGGCGCGGGTAGTGCGCGTTCCGCTGTCGGCGCAGCCCAACGCCGGCCTCCCGCGGGAGGTGGGCGACCGCAAGATCTACATGGCGAGCCCCGAGTACATGGCGGAGTACGCCCGCCGCATCGTGGAAGCGGGGGCGCGCTTCGTGGGCGGCTGCTGCGGCACCACCCCCGAGCACATCAAGGCGATGATCGGCTTCGTGAAGAGCGTGGCGCCACGGCACGTGGCCCAGTTCGCCGCGCAGCCGGCCCGGGTGGAGCCGCAGACGCCGGTGCCGCTGGCGGAGCGCTCGGCCTTCGGGGCCAAGCTCGCCCGGGGCGCGTTCATCACCACCGTGGAGATCGTGCCGCCCAAGGGGGTGGATCCGGCCCCGATGTTCGAGCAGGTGCGCGAACTCAAGGCCGCAGGCGTGGACGCGGTGAACGTCCCCGACGGGCCGCGGGCCCAGAGCCGGATGGGGGCGCTGCTCTCGGGGCTGCTGATCCAGCGCGAGATCGGCCTCGAGGCGGTGGTGCACTACGCCTGCCGCGACCGCAACCTCCTGGGCATGCTCTCCGACCTGCTCGGCGCCGCGGCCAGCGGGGTCCGCAACCTGCTGATCGTCACCGGCGACCCGCCGAAGATGGGCCCCTATCCCGATGCGACCGCCGTCTTCGACATCGACAGCATCGGCCTGGCCAACCTGGTGAGCCGGCTCAATCGCGGCCTCGACCCCGGCGGCAACGCGCTCGGGGGCACCACGCGGTTCGTGATCGGGGTCGGCGTGAATCCGGCGGCGGTGGACCAGGAACGCGAGCTCAAGCGCTTTGCGTGGAAGGTCGAGGCGGGGGCCGAATACGCCATGACCCAGCCGGTGTTCGACCTGGAGCAGCTGGACCGGTTCCTGGAGCGGGTGGCCCCGTACCAGGTCCCGATCATCGCGGGCCTCTGGCCCCTGGTATCCCTCCGGAACGCGGAGTTCCTCGCCAACGAGGTGCCCGGGGTGACGGTGCCCCCGGTGATCCTCGACCGGATGCGGGTGGCGTCCGCGCGCGGCAAGGACGCGGCGCTGGCGGAGGGGATCCTGATTGCGCGGGAGATGCTCGCGGCCATCCGCACCCGGGTGCGCGGGGTGCAGGTGGCGGCGCCGATGGGGCGGGCGAGCGTGGCGCTGCAGGTGATCGCGCCGTAGCGGCGCGGTCAGTCCGCGGCGCGCAGCCGGTAGCCGACGCCCGGTTCGGTGAGCAGCAGGCGGGGCTGCGTGGGGTCGGCCTCGAGCTTGTGGCGCAGCTGGGTGACGTACACCCGCAGGTAGTGCGTCTGGTTGATGGCGTTCATCCCCCAGACCTCCTTGAGCAGGTGCCGGTGGGTCAGCACCTTGCCCGCGTGCCGCACCAGGGTGGCCAGCAGCTTGTACTCGTTGGGCGTCAGGTGCACCTCCTCCCCGGCGCGGAACACCTGGCGCCGGGCGAGGTCCACCCGCAGCCCCCCGCCCTCGTAGACCGGCCCTTCGCCATCGGCCCCGCGCGCCGCATGCCGCAGCGCCACCCGCATCCGCGCCAGCAGCTCCTCCACCCCGAATGGCTTGGTGAGGTAGTCGTCGGCCCCGGCGTCGAGGGCCGCGACCTTGTCGCGCTCCTGGCCCCGGGCCGAGATGACGATGACCGGCGTCCGGGACCACTCCCGCAGCTGCCGCGTGACATCCAGGCCGTCGGCATCGGGGAGCCCCAGGTCGAGGAGGATGAGGTCGGGCACGCGGCTCGCCGCCTGCGCCAGCCCCTCCCGCGCCGTGGGCGCCTCGACCAGCTCATAGTCCTGGGTGCCGAGCGCGGCCCGGAGGAAGCGCCGCATCTGCGGCTCGTCCTCGATGAGGAGCACCACGGGCCGCGGGCCGTTCACGCGCCGGCCTCGGCTTCCTCGGGAATGGGCTGCGGCGCCGGCCCGGTGATCGGCAGGGTGAAGCGGAACGCCGCACCGCCTTCCGGCCGGTTCTCCGCCCACAACCGGCCGCCGTGCGCCAGGACGATGCCGCGGGAGATCGTGAGCCCGAGCCCCACTCCCTGGCCCGGCTCGGCGTCCGCGCCGCGGCGGAACTTCTCGAAAATGAGCTCCTCCTCGCCCGCCGGGATGCCGGGCCCGCGATCCGCGATCGTGACGACCACCGCCTCCGGGAGCGCCGCCGCCGACACCTCGATCGGGGTGCCCGACGGGGTGTACTTGGTGGCGTTCTCCAGCAGGTTGATGAAGACCTGCTCCAGCAGCACCGCGTCGAGCGGCACCAGCGGGAGGTCGGCGGGCAGGTGCACCGAGACCGGGTGATCCGCCAGCCGGTCGCCCATGCGGATCAGGGCCACGCCCACGGCGTCCTCCAGGGGCTGCCATTCCTTCTGCACCTGGAGGCTCCCGGATTCCAGCCGGATCATGTCGAGCAGGTTGCGGATGAGCCGGTTCATCCGCGCGGACTGGTCGAGGATCGACTCGAGCAACTCGGCGCGCGCGGGCGCGGCCAGGTCGTCGCCGGCGCGCCGCAGGCTGCTCGCGGCGCCGGTGATGATGCCGAGGGGGGTGCGGAGGTCGTGGGAGAGCGAGCTCAGGAGCGAGGTGCGCAGCCGCTCGGCCTCGGTCTCGAGCCGCGCCTGCTGGGCCCCGGCGACGAGCGTCACCCGCTCCAGCGCCACCGCCACTTGTCCGGCAAAGGTCTCGAGCAGGTGGCGGCGGGCGGGGTCCTGGAAGGGGGTAAGGTCATCGGCCGCGACGGCGAGCACCCCGATGACTCCCGCCCCGCCGGCCAGCGGGAGGTGGAGCGCTGCCGCGGCAGGGAGCGTGGCCGTCCCCGCGCCGGCGATCTCGCCGCGGCGGAAGACCCAGTCGGCCACGGCCAGCTCGCGATCGTCGAGCGCGGGGCGGGCCGCCACGGGGGCGAGGGCGGCGAGCCGCCCGTCGGGACCCAGTGCCACCAGCTGGGCCTCGCAGTGGAAGCTGTCGAGCAGGTGGCGCCGGGCGGTGGCGACGATCTCCTCGGCGGTGCGGACGGCGCCGAGGTCCCGGCTCAGCGCGTAGAGGGCGGCGGTGCGCTGCTCCCGCTCCCGGGCCGACTGGGCCTGCTCCCGGATGCGGAGGGTGAAGCCGCTGATCACGAGGGCCACGACCAGCATCACCAGGAAGGTCAGGACGTAGTGCAGGTCCGACACCTCGAAGGTGAAGATCGGCGGCACGAACAGGAAGTCGAACGTGGCGATGCTGAGCAGTGCCGAGAGCAGCGAGGGCCCGCGGCTGCAGCGGGAGGCCACGACCATCGCGCCGAGCAGGTAGACCATCGCCACGTCGGTGATGCTGAGGCGGCGGAGCACCAGCCACCCGATCAGCGTGCAGGTGGCCACCACGAGCAGCGCGAAGCCGTACTCGCGGGCGGGGGCCGGGCGCGTCAGCAGGGGGCGCCGCGGGGCGGGCCGCTCCTCCCCGGCGTCCCCGGTGATGACGTAGACGTCCACGTCGCCGCTGCCCCGGACCAGGCGGTCGAGCGTGGAGCCGAACAGCTTGTCGCGCCAGGAGGGGTGCGTCGGCTTGCCCACCAGGATCCGGGTGGCGTTGTTGAGCGCGGCGAAGCCGAGCACCTCCTCCGCCACGAGGGGGCCGCTGGCGGTGGCGGTCTTGGCGCCGAACTCCTCCGCCAGCTGCATGGTCTCCACCAGCTGCGCGCGCTCCGCCTCGGTGACCCCGACCCCCGGTGTCTCCACGTGCAGGACGATCCACTCGCACCGGAGGCTCGCGGCCATCCGCCGGCCCGCCCGCACCAGGCGCCGGCCGGCGGGGTTGGGCCCCACGCAGACCAGCAGCCGCTCCCCCGCCGGCCAGACCTCGCGGATCCCGTGTTCTTCCCGCCAGCGGCGCATCTGGGCGTCGACCCGCTCGGCCACGCGGCGGAGCGCCAGCTCGCGCAGCGCGATCAGGTTGCCCTTCTTGAAGAACTGCTCGCGCGCCCGCACCGCCTGCTCGGGAAGGTAGACCTTGCCCTCCTCCAGGCGCCGCAGGAGGTCGTCGGGCGTGAGGTCGGCGAGCTCGATCTCGTCGGCCTGGTCGAAGACCTCGTCGGGCACGGTCTCCCGGACCACCACGCCGGTGATCTGGGCCACGACGTCGTTCAGGCTCTCGAGGTGCTGGACGTTGAGGGTGGCGTAGACGCTGATGCCGGCGGCGAGGAGGTCTTCGACGTCCTGGTACCGCCGCTCGTGGCGCGAGCCGGGCGCATTGGTGTGGGCAAGTTCGTCCACCAGGATGAGGGACGGCCGGCGGGCCAGGGCGCCGTCGAGGTCGAACTCGGTGAGGGCCACGCCGCGGTGCGTCACGCTGCGGCGCGGGAGGACCTCGAGCCCCTCGAGCAGGGCCGCGGTATCGGTGCGGCCGTGGGTCTCCACGACGCCGACGATCACGTCCACGCCCTCGCGCCGACGGGCCCGCGCCTCCTCCAGCATGGCGAAGGTCTTCCCGACGCCGGGGTTGGCGCCGAAGAAGATCTTGAGCCGCCCCCGCGCGGCCTGCGCTTCCTCGGCGCGGATGCGGGCGAGGAGCGACTCCGGGTCCGGGCGGCTCACGGTCATCCCCTATGGTGCAGCGGTCACGCCATCGAGCGCAAGGTTGAGGCGCAGGACATGCACCCGGGGCTCGCCGAGGATGCCGAACTGGCGCCCCTCGGTGTACCGGGCCACCAGGGCCCGGACGCTGTCCACCGGCAAGCCGCGCGACCGCGCCACCCGTGCCGCCTGGAACTCCGCGGCGGCCGGCGTGATGTGGGGATCGAGCCCGCTCGCCGAGGCGGTGACCAGGTCCACCGGCACCGGCGCGAGGTTGTCGGGATCGGCGGCGCGCAGCGCCGCGATGCGGTCGGCCACCGCCTGGTGCAGCGCCGGGTTGGAGGGGCCGAGGTTGGAGCCGCTCGAGAGCGCGCCGTTGTACGGCACCGGGCCGGTGGCGCTGGGCCGGGACCAGAAGTACTGCGGCCCGCTGAAGGGCTGGCCGATGAGCGCCGAGCCGACCACCCGGTCCCCGGCCCGGAGCTGGCTGCCCGCGGCCTGGTGGGGGAAGAGCGCCGCGCCGATCCCGGTCACCGCCACGGGGTAGAGCACGCCGGTGAGCAGGGTGAGCAGCAGCAGGGAGACGACCGCGGGACGGAGCAGGGTGCGCATGGTCGGGCCTCAGACGAGGTGAAGGGCCACGAGCAGGAGGTCGATCGCCTTGATGCCGACGAAGGGCACCACCAGGCCGCCGAGCCCGTAGACCAGCAGGTTGTTGCGCAGCAGGGCCTGGGCGCCGAGCGGGCGGTAGCGCACCCCGCGCAGGGCCAGCGGCACCAGGAAGACGATGATCAGCGCGTTGAAGATCACCGCGGAGAGGATGGCACTGGCCGGCGTGGCCAGCCCCATCACGTTGAGGGCGCCGAGCGCCGGGTAGGTGGTGGCGAACGCCGCCGGGATGATGGCGAAGTACTTGGCCACGTCGTTGGCGATGCTGAACGTGGTGAGGGCGCCCCGGGTGATCAGCATCTGCTTCCCGGTCTCGACGATCTCGATGAGCTTGGTGGGGTTGGAGTCGAGGTCCACCATGTTCCCGGCTTCCTTCGCCGCCTGGGTGCCGCTGTTCATGGCCACCGCCACGTCGGCCTGGGCCAGGGCGGGGGCGTCGTTGGTGCCGTCCCCGGTCATGGCCACGAGCCGGCCACCGGCCTGGTGCGTCCGGATCAGCGCGAGCTTGGCCTCGGGCGTGGCCTGGGCCAGGAAGTCGTCCACCCCCGCCTCCGCGGCGATCGCCGCGGCGGTGAGCGGGTTGTCGCCGGTGATCATGATGGTGCGGATGCCCATGGCACGGAGCTCCGCGAAGCGCTCCTTGATGCCGCCCTTCACGATGTCCTTGAGCTGGATGGCGCCGAGGACCCGGGTCCGGTCGGCCACCACGAGCGGGGTGCCACCCTGCCGGGCGATGCCCTCCACGGCACCGTGCACCGCGGCCGGGAACTCCCCGCCGTTGGACCGCACCCAGGCCTCGACGGTGTCGGCGGCGCCCTTGCGCACCTGGCGCCCGTCAAGGTTCACGCCGCTCATGCGGGTCTGCGCGCTGAAGGGCACGAAGGTGGCGCCCAGGCTCGCAATGTCGCGCTCGCGCAGGCCGAACTTCTCCTTGGCGAGCACCACGATGCTGCGGCCCTCGGGGGTCTCGTCGGCCAGCGAGGAGAGCTGGGCGGCGTCGGCAAGCTCCGCCTCGGTGACGCCCGGCGCCGGGAGGAACGCCACCGCCTGCCGGTTGCCCAGGGTGATGGTGCCGGTCTTGTCGAGCAGCAGCACGTCGACGTCGCCGGCGGCCTCCACGGCGCGGCCCGAGGTCGCCACCACGTTCTTCTGGATCATCCGGTCCATGCCGGCGATGCCGATGGCGGAGAGCAGCCCGCCGATGGTGGTGGGGATGAGGCAGACCAGCAGGGCGATCAGCACGGTGATCGTCGCCGGGGCCCCCTGCCCGCTGGCCCGCACGGCGTATTCGGAGAAGGGGTGCAGCGTCACCACGGTCACCAGGAACACGATGGTGAGCGCGGCCAGCAGGATCTCGAGCGCGATCTCGTTGGGCGTCTTCTGGCGCTGGGCGGCCTCGATCATGCCGATCATCCGGTCGAGGAACGACTCGCCCGGGTTGGCGCTCACCCGCACCACGATCCAGTCGGACAGGACCCGGGTGCCGCCGGTCACCGCGCTGCGGTCCCCGCCGCTCTCGCGGATGACCGGGGCGCTCTCGCCGGTGATCGCGCTCTCGTCCACCGAGGCCACGCCCTCGATCACCTCGCCATCGCCCGGGACCAGCGTTCCGGCGTGGACCAGGACGATGTCGCCCTTGCGGAGCGTGCTGGCGGGCACGTTGGCAAAGTCGCTCTTGACGGCCGGATCCCGGAGCTTCTTCGCGTTGACGTCGGCGCGGGCCTTGCGCAGCGTGTCCGCCTGGGCGCGGCCGCGCCCCTCCGCCATGGCCTCGGCGAAGTTGGCGAACAGCACGGTCAGCCAGAGCCAGGCCGCGATGGCCAGGATGAAGCCGGCACGCTCCGCGAGGTGACCGGACGCCGCCAGGATGCCGAGGATGGTGGTCAGGAGGCTCCCGACCCAGACCACGAACATCACCGGGTTCCGGAGCAGGTGCAGCGGGTTGAGCTTCCGGACGCTGGCCAGGATGGCCCAGCGCGTGATGGCCGGATCGAAGAGGGGCCGCGCGGCCGCAGTCGACGACATGGACTTACCTCGCGTGGAGCTGCAGGTGCTCGACGACCGGGCCGAGCGCCAGGCCGGGGAGGTGGGTCAGGGCGCCCACCAGGACGATCGTCCCGATCAGCAGCAGCACGAAGTGCGGCGTGTGCGTCGGGAGCGTGCCGACGCCGACCGGGACCTTCTTCTTTCGCGCCAGCGAACCGGCCACCGCCAGCGTGGGCACCAGCACCCCGAACCGGCCGAGCCACATGGCCACCCCACCCAGCACGGTGTAGAAGGTGCTCCCGGCCCCCAGGCCGCCGAACGCGCTGCCGTTGTTGTTGGACATGGAGCTGAACGCGTACAGCACCTCGGAGAACCCGTGCGGGCCCGGGTTGAACACCCCGGCCCGTCCCGCGCCCGTGGCCACGGCCACGGCGGTGCAGGCCAGCACCAGGAGGTTGGGCACCAGGATGGCGAGGCTTGCCATCTTCATCTCGTACGCCTCGATCTTCTTGCCCAGGTACTCGGGCGTGCGGCCCACCATGAGGCCGGCGATGAACACCGTGACGATGGCGAACAGCAGCATCCCGTAGAGCCCCGAGCCCACCCCGCCGTAGATGATCTCGCCCAGCTGCATCAGCAAGAGCGGCATGAGGCCGCCCAGCGGCGTGAAGGAATCGTGCATGGCGTTCACCGAGCCGTTCGAGGCCGCGGTGGTGGCCACCGCCCACAGCGCGGACCCGGTGACGCCGAAGCGGACCTCCTTCCCTTCCATGTTGCCGCCCGCCTGCAGCGGCGTGGCCCCCTGGTCGGCGCCCAGCGCCACCAGCGGCGGGGAGGAGGACTGCTCCGCCAGCACGGTGGGCACCAGCAGCACCACGAAGACCAGCGTCATCGCGGCGAGCAGGGTCCAGCCCTGCCGGGGGTCCCGGATCAGGCGGCCGAAGGTGTAGCAGAGCGCCGCCGGGATGAGCAGGATGGACAGCACCTGGAGGAAGTCGCTGAACGGCGTGGGGTTCTCGAAGGGATGCGCCGAATTGACGTTGAAGAAGCCGCCGCCGTTGGTGCCCAGCTGCTTGATGGCGACCTGCGACGCCGCCGGGCCCAGCGGGAGCACCTGGGTGGTGACGCGCGCCGTGTCGGGCCCCATGGCCTCGACCAGGGTCGCGGACTGGTACGGCGCGAAGCTCTGGACCACCCCCTGCGACACCAGCGACAGCGCCAGCACCACCGACAGCGGCAGCAGGATGTACACGGTGCCGCGCACCAGGTCGGCCCAGAAGCTGCCCAGCTGGCTGGTCTCGTGCCGCGCGATGCCGCGCGCCAGCGCCACCAGCACCGCCATGCCCGCGGCCGCCGAGACGAAGTTCTGCACCGTCAGGCCGAGCATCTGGGTCAGGTAGCTCAGGGTGGCCTCGCCACCGTAGGCCTGCCAGTTGGTGTTGCTGACGAAGCTGATGGCGGTGTTGAACGCCAGCGCCGGGCTCACGGCGGGCATCCCCGCGGGGTTGAGCGGCAGGGCTCCCTGCGCACGCTGCAGCAGGTAGACGGCGAGGAAGCTCACCCCGCTGAAGAGCAGGACGGCCGCGGCGTACCGCTGCCAGGTCATCTCCTCGTGCGGCTGCACCCCGAGCAGGCGATAGCACAGCCGCTCGGCGGGCGCCAGCAGCCGGCCCAGCGGGTGTGGCTCGCCCTCGTACACCCGGGCCATGTAGCTCCCCAGTGGTTTGACGAGCGCGAGCAGCACCCCGAGGTAGAGGGCCAGCTGCAGCAGGGCGTTGGTGGTCATGAGAACATCTCCGGCCGGAGGAGGGCCGCGAGCAGGTAGCCAAGCAGGCACAGGGCGATGACGCCCACCACGATGAGCAGCACCATGGGGCTAGACCTTTTCCGCCAGGCGCACCAGCCCCCAGGTCAGGAGCCCGAGACCGATCGCCAGCACCAGCAGCAGGAGTTCCACAGCCACGTCCAGTTGGGGTGACGGACAAGCTAGGGGCGGGGAGATCAGGGCGGGGTCTGGAAGGGGGGCCCGGGCATCAGGATTTCGTCAGGATCGGCCCCCGGAGGGGTGGGGTGGTGCCCCGGCTCGCCGCGGACGGGGGCGGGTCTTATTTTCCGCCCATGACCAACCAGAGCCAGCCGGGCCCGCTCAGCATCCTCTCCGAAGAAGAGGAGCTGTTCCGCAGCACCGTCCGTGAGTTCGCCGAGACCGAGATCCTGCCCCACGTCCATGCCATGGACGAGGCGGCAAAGTTCGATCCCGCCATCATCGCCAAGTTCTTCGGGCTGGGCCTGATGGGCATCGAGGTCCCGGAGGAGTTCGGGGGCGCGGGCGGCGGCATCTTCCTGGCCGCCCTCGCCATCGAGGAGCTGGCCCGGGTGGACGCCTCGGCGGCCATCTACGTCGACGTCCACAACACCCTGTTCAACAACGCGCTGCTGCGCTGGGGCAACGACGAGCAGAAGGCCCGCCTCTTTCCCCGCCTGACCGCCAGCCTCCTCGGCGCCTTCGCGCTGTCGGAGCCCGCCAGCGGCAGCGACGCGTTCGCGCTCGAGACCCGGGCCGACGACAAGGGCACCCACTGGGAGCTCACGGGCCGGAAGTTCTGGATCACCAACGGCGGCGAGGCCGGCATCTTCCTGATCTTCGCCAACACCGACTTTGCCAAGGGCTACAAGGGCATCACCGCCTTCCTGGTGGAACGCGATTTCCCCGGCTTCGCGGTGGGCAAGAAGGAGAACAAGCTGGGCATCCGCGCCTCGAGCACCACCGAGCTGATCCTGGAGTCGTGCCGGGTGCCCAAGGAGAACGTGCTCGGGCCGGTGGGCATCGGCTACAAGATCGCCATCGAGACGCTGAACGAGGGCCGCATCGGCATCGGGGCACAGATGATCGGCGTGGCCCAAGGCGCGCTCGACGCCGCGGTGGCGTACGTGAAGGAGCGGAAGCAGTTCGGCAAGGCGATCGGCGAGTTCCAGGGGGTGCAGTTCCAGCTGGGCCAGATGGCCACGGAACTCGAGGCCGCCCGGCTGCTGGTGTACAACACCGCGCGGCTCAAGGACCGGGGGCTGCCCTTCCAGCGTGAGGCCGCGATGGCCAAGCTCTACAGCTCACAGATGGCCGACCGCACCACCAGCAAGTGCCTCGAGCTCTTCGGCGGATACGGGTACTCCAAGGAGTACCCCGCGGAGAAGTTCTACCGCGACGCCAAGATCGGCACGATCTACGAAGGCACGAGCAACATGCAGCTGCAGACCATCGCCAAGCTGCTGCTCAAGTAACCCCGCTTCGCTCACCCCCCGGCCGGGCCCGCTGGTCCGGCCGGAGGTTGAGCCCCCGCTGGCCCCCCTCTTGCACTTCTTCCCGGCAGCCGGCGGCAACCCGCGCCGACACCCCGTTCCAAGTTGTTGCCCTGCCATGGGTTGCCAAGTTGGCGCCCACCGGTAGATTGGCCGGTTCACCCGAATCGCTTCAGCGGACCGGCAGGATTGCCGAGGATTCTGAGAGACCCCGGAGTTTTTTGCCCTGTGCGCCTGATCACACGTTGCATCCTGACCGTCTCCGCGGTGGCGCTCTGCGCCACGGCGGTGCCGTCGCGAGGCGTGGCACAGGAGCTCCCCCGGACCCTCAAGACCCGCCTTGACCAGTGGTACCGGACTGCCCGCCGCTCGGCCCCGGGGACCTGGGGCATCGTGGTCGCGGACCAGCAGGGCCAGATCCTCTGGAGCGTGAACCCCGACACCCCGCTCATCCCCGCCAGCACCGTGAAGCTGCTCACCACCGGCTACGCCCGCTCGGTCCTGGGTGGCGATGCTCGGCAGAGCACGCGGGTGGTGGGCTACGGCGCCCTGGATGAAAGCACCGGGGAGTGGAACGGTCGCTGGGCCCTCGAGCTCAACGGCGATCCGACCCTCGAAAGCCCCGACGGCAGCGGGCCCAGGCTGCAGGACCTGGCCAACCAGCTCGCCGCCTCCGGGGTGCGTCAGCTGCGGGGACCGCTCACGGTCCTGAGCGCCGACGGCACGCCGGCGGAGGCGCACTTCCCCACCGTGTGGAACCGGGGCAACTGGGGCAGCCTCTACACCCCGCTGGTCGGCGCGTTGACCCTGCACGAGAACGTGGTGTGGTTGCATGTCGCGCCGGGCCGCAAGGTCGGCGCGCGGCCGACGCTGGTGCAGACCTCGCCCGCCGGGCTCAATGCGCTGGTGACAGTGCACGCCAGCACCGTGGGTGGCCGCCGTTCGCGGCTCCGGATCCGGCGCATGGCGGACGGCGGCTACCTGGTGACGGGCGCGGTGGGCGTGGGCGCCGGCGTGCGCCGCCTGGTGACGGTGGCCGGCGATCCGCGGGCGGTGCTGGCCGCCGCGTGGGCCCGCGCGCTCGAGCAGGCCGGCATCGCGTGGGACCGGACGCCGTCCCCGATCCTGGTGGAGAACCCGCCCACCGAGGTCATGGCCTCCGTGGAATCGGCGACCTTCGATTCGGTGGCGTACGAAGTCAACCGGCGCAGCCTCAACATCGGCGCCGAACTGCTGCTGCGCTGGGCCGCCGGCCCGGACCGCGGCCCTGAACTGCTGACCGAGCACGTCCAGCAGATGGCCGGCGTGGCGGGCGGCGTGAAGCTGGTGGACGGCAGCGGCATGTCACACCAGGACCGCGTCACGTCGGCCACCTTCATCTATTACATGGCGAACTTCCAGAACACGCCGGCGGGGCGGAACTTCCCCTACCTGCTCCCGGCCAACGGCGTGGGCACCTTGGCGCGCCTGGCGGGCGGCCTGCCGGCGGCGGGGGTGGTCCGGGCCAAGACCGGCACCCTCAATGGCGTCTCCAGCCTGGTGGGATACCTGGGCCGACGCGACGGCATGTTCCTCGTCTCACTGCTGTACAACGGGCCCCGTTCCAAGACCGCCAAGCGGCACCAATGGGCCGCCTTCCGCCTGCTGGGCGCCGACGGCGCCTCGATTCCCGCCGACGGTGCCGAGGACATGACCGACCCGATCGGTGAACTGGGTGGCGACCAGGCCCGGGAGTAGTCCCCGGCGCGGCATCGCACCTGTCACGCAAGCCCCTCCACACCAACCACATACAGCCGCATCCCCGACCCGCGCCAACCGGCGGCGGGTGTTCATCATGAATTCATCGCTCGGGATCTAGATTGACCGCGTCCATTCAACGGAACCGGTCATGAGCGCGACGCACCTCCACCTGATGTTCAATCACCTCCCCGTCCTGGGCACCCCGCTGGTCCTCGCCCTCCTGCTCTGGGGACTGTTCCGCCGATCGCGCGACGTGCAGCGGACCGCCCTCGGTGCCGCGGTGATCGTCGCGGCGCTGTCCTACCCGGTCTTCCTCACGGGGGAGCCGGCGGAGGAACAGGTCGAGGATGCCGCGTGGATGCAGGAGCGCATGGTGCATGAGCACGAGGAGCGAGCGGAGGCGGCGCTGATCGCCATCATGATCACGGGCGCCGTGGCGCTGGTGACGCTGTGGCAGAGCCGCGGTGACCGCCCGGTAACCATCGGCCTCACCGGCCTCACCGCCGCCGGGCTCCTGGCCAGCGCCGGGCTCTTCGGCTGGGCGGCGCTCGCCGGCGGCGTGATCCGGCACGACGAGATCCGGGCCGGCACGGCACTGGCCCCGCCGGCCGCCGAGCAACCAGCCGACGGCCCGGGGGCGGGTGGAGGCGACGACGATGGCGACGACGACTGAGGACGTCACGCATATGCGCGTACTCCTCGTGGAAGACGAGCCCCGCCTGGCGGAAAGCCTCGCCCGCGGCCTCCGTGATGCCGCCCACGCCGTCGACACCGCGGACACGCTCGCGGCCGCCCGGGTCAAGCTGGAGCTGGAGCGCTACGACGCGGTGATCCTGGACGTGAACCTGCCGGACGGCTCCGGCTTCGGGCTGGCGGCGGAGCTGCGCAAGCGCGCGATCCCGGTTCCGATCCTGATGCTGACGGCCCGTGACACGGTGGAGGACCGGGTCCATGGCCTGGACAGCGGCGCGGACGACTACCTGGTGAAGCCGTTCGCCTTCGAGGAGCTGGTGGCGCGGCTGCGGGCGCTGCAGCGCCGCGCGCCGGAAACCCGGCCCGCCCAGATCGTCGTCGCCGACCTGGTGGTGGATCCGGCGGCCCGCGCCGTGACGCGCGCTGGCCGCCCGGTGGAGCTGACCACGACGGAATACGCGCTCCTCGAGTATCTTGCCCGGCAGGCCGGACAGGTCTGCGGCCGGGCCCAGATCAGCGGCGCCGTCTGGGACGAGAACTACGACCCCTTCTCCAACATCATCGACGTCTACGTGTCCCGCATTCGACGCAAGATCGACCAGCCCGGCCTCACGCCGCTGATCCACACGGTCCGTGGCGCGGGCTATTCCCTCGATCCCACCCGGGGCGGCCGCACCGGGTGAATCCGCTCGGGCTCCGGACCCGCCTCGCGCTGGTCTTTGCCACGGGCTTCGCGGTCCTCCTGGGCCTCGGAGCCCTCGGGCTGTACCTCCATCTGGGTCGCAGCTACCGTCGGGATTTCGACCACAGCCTGACCGATGCCGCGCGCAGCGTCCGCTCCCTCTTCGCGATGGACAGCGCCGAGTTCACCAACCCCGCGGGCACCGCCGGGCATGTGGTGGGTGAACTGGCCTATGGTGACCGGACGCTGGTGGCGTTCGACAGCGCGGGCGGGCTGGTGGCGGTGAGCCAGCGCATCCCCGACGAGGCGCACTTCGACGACGTGCCGCCCCGCGGCGAACCGCGCCGGCTGATGACCCTGCAGCTGCGCGACGGTCCGGCCCGCGTGGTCCGGGTGCCGCTGGCGGGCACGGAGGTGGTCATCGCGATGAGCACCCTGCCGCTGGAGCGCCGACTGGTGCGCCTGCGACGCTCGCTCGTGACGGTGCTGCCGCTGATCCTGGTCCTGGGCGCACTCGGCGGCGCCTGGGCATCGGGACTGGTCCTGCGGCCCATCGTGCGGGTGGCGGAGTCGGCCGAGCGGATCGCGGGCGAGGTGGAGCACGGGGCGGCGCGGTTCACCCGGCTGGCGCCCCACGCGGCCGGGGATGAGATCACCACCCTGACCGACGCGCTCAACCTGCTGGTGGAGCGACTCGGGGCCGCGCTGGAGCGGGAGCGCGGCGTCGCGGAGCGGCAGCGGACGTTCCTCGCCGACGTGGCCCACGAGCTGCGCACGCCGGTGGCGATCATCCGCAGCGACGCCGAGGTCACGCTGCGCGCGGCGGCCGACCCGGCGGGCGACCGCGAGGCCCTGGCGCGCATCGCGACCGAGGCGGATGAGCTCGGCGTCCTGGTCGGCGACCTGCTGCTCATCGCCCGGGGCGACAGCCAGGCCCTGCACCCGGCCCGGGACCGGCTCTACCTCGACGACCTGGTGAATCCCGTGCTCGCCCGGGCGCGCGCGCTGCCCACCGCGGCCGGGCGCGAGCTGCGCCACGGCGAGTTCGAGGCGGCCCCGGTGCTGGGCGACCGCAGCATGCTGGAGCGGGCGCTGATGGCCCTGGTGCACAACGCCCTCCTGCATGCCCCCGGCTCCCCCGTGGAGCTGTCGGCCGGGACCAGCGGGGAGGACGGGCAGCGCACCTCGTGGGTGACGGTGCGGGACTTCGGGCCCGGGGTGCCGCTCGAGCAGCGCGAGCGGATCTTCGAGCGCTTCACCCGCGGCAGTACCGCCGCACCCGGCACCGGCCTCGGACTCGCCATCGCCCAATCGATCGCGGAGGCCCATGGCGGCAGCCTCCGCCTGGACCCGGTGCAGCCCGGCGCCGCCTTTACCCTCCGACTCCCCGCCCCGCCCGCCTGACCCCTCAGAGCATCAGGTGCGCCAGCTGCACCCCGGCCGGCGCCCCGCCGCTGGAGCCCGCCGGCTCCATGGTGAGCGCGGCCCCCATCACGTGCCGGGCATTGGGCGGCATCGGCAGGGTCAGGAAGGCGGGCGTCCGGCCGTCCGAGGGCACGGTGACGCTCCGGACCATCCCCGACTCGGTGATGAACCAGAACTGGCAGGTCTCGCCGGCGGGCGGCACCGGGAGCCCGTAGACCACGACGTTCCACCGATGGGTCCGCTCGTCCGCGAAGATCAGCAGCCCGCCCTGCCGGCCGTCCATCGCGATGCTCGCGTGGCGCACCATCGCGGCACCCCGGATGATGCCCAGCGTGTCGCGCACCATCGCCAGCTCCTCCGCCAGGCGGGCCCGTTCGCCGGCCAGCTGGGTCTCGAAGGCACGGGTGGTCGCGAGCGCCCAGAACCAGGCACCCGCAGCCAGCACCAGCGAGGCGGCGAGCGCCGCGGGCACCCACCACCGGGGCGCCCCCCGCCGTGCCCCGAGCGCGCCGGCCACCAGCCGCTGGTTGAGCCCGGGCCGCGGGGCCGCGGGCGGGAGCCCCATCGGCAGCCAGGCCAGGTCCCCTTCCAGCTGCTCCACCGCCTCGCGGCACTCGGCGCAGCCGGCCAGGTGCTCGTGGTAGGCGCGTTCCTCGTCGGGCGCGAGGGCCCGGGCCACGAACGCGGCGCGCTGCTCGACAAACCATGCATGCGGGTTCATACGACCCAATCCCTGATCGAGGCCAGCCCGGCGCGCAGCTTGTCGAAGGCAAGCCGCAGCCGGGTCTTCACGGTACCGAGCGGAACGCCGAGGCGTCCCGCGATCTCCGAATGGGTGAGCCCTTCGAAGTAGGCCAGCTGGACCGCCTCGCGCTGCTCCGGCGGCAGGGCCGCCAGCGCGTGGTGGACGGCGGTGTGCACGTGCCAGCCCGGGGCCGCGGATTCGTCCGGCTCCGTCGCGGCCACGCTCCCCGTACCCAGGGCGCCGTGCGCCTCCAGCCGCCGGACCTTCTCCACCTGGCGTCGTCGCGCGCGCAAGCGATCGACGGCGCGATTGCGCGTGATGCGCAGCAGCCACGGCACCAGCCGCCCGCTCGCGGCATCGAACAGGTCGATCCGGCGCCACGCGATGGTGAACGTCTCCTGCACGACCTCCTCCGCCTCGTCCCGGTCGGTGAGCATCGCCTCGGATACGGCCAGCAACCAGGGCGTGACCAGATCGACCAGCTCCACCAGGGCCCGTTCGTCACGGGCCCGGAGGCCGGCGAGCAGGCCACGCTCCCGCTCCGCGGCCAGCAGGCGCGGACCGGAAGACTCATCCCGTGGGGACGACCGTCGGAAATCGGGCACGGCCAAGAATGGCACCCCGGCCGTCCCGGGCGCCAGAGCCGGAACGCAACGCGCCCCGCTGCAGGCGGGACGATCCCGGGGGATCGTCCCTGTCCCTGCAACGAGGCGCGCGGGCGGCCGGATCTCCCGGCGGCTACTGGATCAGGAACGCCAGCGAGAAGGTGTGCTCATCGGCCAGCGCGTCATGCCCGTATCCGATGGCGACGGTGCCCGTGTCGCCGGCGGTGGCGGTGACCGCGACCCCATGCCGGAAGTGGTGCGCGGCATCCATCGTGGCGGTGAGTCCCGCCGCGGGGGTGAAGGTGAGCAGGCTGAAGTGCTCGTCCTCCGCCACGTCGAGGTTCTCGTCGGACTGGTTGTAGAACGTCACCCGGACGCTGTCAGTGCCGCCGGTGGTCAGGCGGAGCGTGTCATCGGTGACGAGGGTCCCATTCACGGCGACCTCGAACCGGACCGGGGTGTGGTCCTCGGCGGCCGGCTCGTTGCTGTCGCTGCACGCCGCAAGGACGGCGCCGACGGCGAGGAGGGCTAGGCGGGGAAGGCGGTGGGGCATCGACATGTCGGGATTCTCCAGTGATCAGGATCCAGCGAGGGGAAGGCGCAGCGCGGCCCGGAGGGTCCGCGGCGCGCCGGGGTTGATGAAGCCGGACGCGCGGATCTCCGGGTACCGCGCGTTGAACAGGTTCTGCAGGTCGAGGTCGAGCGTGCCGAGGCGGCGCAGCCGGAGCGACGCGCCGATGTCGGAGATGGCATACGGGCGGGTCCGTACCCCCGGCTCGCCGATCGGGGTGAAGGGCCCGGTCCACCGGAGCTGCGCCCGGCCCTCGACGGTCGCGGTGGCCTGCAGGGTGAGCTCCGCGCGGCCGTGGTAGCGGGCGACGCCCGGCACCCTGGCGCCCGGGGTGAGCGGGACGTCATGGAAGCTGGGGCGCGGCGGCGCCACCAGGCTCCCGGGGGTGACCAGCGTCCTGGCGGATTCGCCGGTCGCGCCGGTGATCCTGGCATCGTTGAACGTGCCCTCCACCGCCAGCCGGACCCGCGGGGTGATGGCCACGCCGATGGCTCCCGAGATCCCGCGACGCCGGCTGGTCCCGGCGTCGGAGAGCTGCAGGGAGACGGGATCGAGGATGCGCTCATTCCGCGCGTTGGTCTGGAACAGGGAGAGCTGCCCGGAGACGCGCTCGGCGGTCACCTGGAGCCCGAGCTCACCGGACCAGGCCGTGACCAGCGGCTGCTTGGGATCGGAGATCGTGCCGATGGCGCTGCGGAACCCGCGGCTGGCGGTGGCCACGGCGCTCCACGGCCCGCCGAGCAGCAGCCGGGCCCCCACCTTGGGGGAGACGGCTCCCTGCGTCCGGGAGTGGAACGGATCACCGGGAATCGCCTGGTCGCGGACGCGCACGTGCAGCAGGTCGGCGCGCAGGCCCAGGTCGTACTGCAGCCGGCCGAACACGAATCCGCGCCACCGGGCATAGGCCCCGCCCTGCCGGAACCCGCCGTCGTTGAGCTGGCGGGTCTCGACCCGGTCCCGCCGCACGGTCCCGTAGAGCTGGTAGTCGTCCCAATCCGCGCGGCCGTCGAGGCCCAGCGCCAGGTCGCCCGCGCCCGCCGGGGCCCGCCAGCTGCCGGCGAAGCCCACCGCAGCGCGGCGGTCCCGTTCCTCCTGCTGCGCCACCACGCCATCCTCGGCGATGGACAGGAACACCGTGGACCGGACGCCCTGGGCCCAGCCCTGGAGGTCGAGCTGGGTGCCGTTGGCGAGCGGGTGGAGCAGGGTGCCCTGCAGCACCACCCGCCCGCCGGACCCGCCGTCGGTGCGGTCGGCGGCGCGGGTCAGGCGATGCGCGTTGTAGTCTGCCACCGACAGGAAACCGGGTGAGTCCCACCCCGCCCCGTAGGCGGCCAGGCCGCCCTCGAGCCGGGTGCGGCTCCCGAGCCGCCGCCAGCCGCGCAGCAGGACATTGCCGAGCCAGCTGGCGCTGTTGTCCCGCCAGCCCCCTTCCCGTCGGGCATCCACCGCCACCAGGCTCCCGCCGCTGGCCCCCCGCCGCCCGGTGCGGAACCACCCCGCGGCCTCCCCGGCGCTGGACCCGCCGATCGACGCCGCGCTGCCGGTGGCGTCGACCATCGTGTGCACCTCCACGGCTCCCGCAAAGGCGAAGTTCCCGTAGAGCGGACTCGCGCTGCCATGGATCACCCGGAGCCCGCCCACCGCCGCCGCCGAGAGGATGCTCCAGTCGGCGTAGCCTTCGACGTGTCCGTGCAGCGGCAGGTTCATGGGGACCCCGTCGAGGACGAGCAGCACGTCCGAGGAGTGGTCGGAGGTGAAGCCGCGTATCACCACGTCCGACGCCCAGCCCGGCCCCTGTCCCTGCTCGTGCACCTCGAGGCCGGCGGCGCGCCGCACCAGGTCATAGGCATTGGCCGCCTGTTGCTTCTGCACCACCGCGCCGGGCACCGACACCACCAGCTCGGGGGGCGGCACGGCACGGATCCGCTCCGTGGTCACCTCGAGCGTCTCGAGGACCACGGGCACGGTGTCCCGCGCCTGCCCGGCGAGCGGGGTGGCGGCGAGGACGAGGACGAGCAGCGCCCCGGCCCGGAGGACCGGCGCGCCAGGCACCAGCGGGGCCATGGCAAGCCTTGCGAATGTCAGGCGAGTGTCACGTTGCGCGCCGCGCCAGGATGGCGCGCGCGCACACGGACGGGAACGGGATCAGGCGGGGGAGGGAGGGCCGACGGAGAAGGGAAGGAGCCGGGGCGCCACACGCGGCGGCGCGGCGAGGCGGGGGGCATACGCGGCGGCACGGGCGGGGATGATCGTCGTGAGCTGGACGGCCCGCGACGGCGCGCCGGCGAGGGCGGCACCATGGCACGCGCCGAGGCAGGTGCAGGGTCCCGGATGGTCGTTGGGCTGGGCCGGCGCGGGGCCATGGTGCGCGCCGTGGAGGCCGCTGGGCGCCGCGTGGTCGTGGGCCGGACAATTGTGCGCCCCACTGCCGTCGCTCAGCTGGAGCGCGAGCAGCAGCAGCACCTGCCAGCAGGCGAGGGCTCCGCGGAGGGGGCGCAGGGCAACCGTCATGGCGCCAACGATAGGGACGGTCCGGCTTGCGCGCAAATGACCGGGGTCACCGCTGGACATCCCGGGCGTCGCGGCCCCCGCGCCCCTGCAGGCGCGCGGCCGCCTCGACGAGCAGGTCATCCGTCTTGCAGAAGACGAACCGGACCAGGCGCTGGCCGAGTTCCGGTCGGCTGAAGAAGGACGACCCCGGCACCGGGGCCACCCCGCGCTCCCGCGCCAGCCACTCGGCGAAGGCCGTGTCCGGAAGATCCGACAGCCCGGAGAAGTCGGCCAGGATGTAGTAGGCGCCCTCCGGCAGGGTGCACCGGAAGCCGGCCCGTGCCAGCGCGTCGCCCAGCAGGTCGCGGCGGCGGAGGTACCCGGCGGCCATGCCGTCGTAGTAGTCCGCGCCCAGCTGGTCGAGGGCGGTGGCGAAGGCCTCCTGCAGCGGCGCCGGGGCGCCGACGGTGAGGAAGTCGTGCACCTTGCGGATGGCATCGGTGGCGCCGGCCGGGGCCACGATCGTGCCCAGGCGCCAGCCGGTGATGCTGAAGGTCTTGCTCGCGCCGCTGATCGTCACCGTCCGCTCGCGCATGCCCGGGAGCGTGGCGATCGGGACGTGAGGCGCGCCGTAGCGGATGTGCTCGTAGATCTCGTCGGTGATGGCCCAGGCGTCGTGTCGCTGGCACAGCACCGCGATCCCCTCGAGCTCCTCGCGGGTGAGCACCCGGCCGCTCGGGTTGGCCGGTGTGTTGACGATGATTGCCCGGGTGCGCGGGCCGAACGCCCGGGCCAGGCGGTCGAGGTCGAGTGGCGCCCCGGGCAGGAGCGGCACGAACACCGGCGCGGCGTCGCAGAGGATGGTGTCGGGCCCGTAGTTCTCGTAGAACGGCTCGAAGACGATCACCTCGTCGCCCGGGTCGATCAGCGCCATCAGCGTGGCGATCATCGCCTCGGTGGCGCCGCAGGTCACGGTCACCTCGGCGTCGGGATCCACGGCCATCCCGTACCAGGCGTGGTACTTCCGCGCCACCGCCTCGCGGAGCCGCCGGGCGCCCCAGGTGATGGCGTACTGGTTGATATTGTCGTGGATGGCCCGCGCCGCGGCCTCCTTGAGGAGGTCGGGCGCGGGGAAGTTGGGGAAGCCCTGCGCCAGGTTGATCGCGCCGTGCTGGGCGGCCAGGCGCGACATCCCGCGAATCACCGACTCACGGAAGGCGTGGGTCCGTCGGGCGGGGGGAGGGGTCATGCGGGCAATCTAGCGGTGGCCGGGACCCGCTCCCAGCGCCGGGCGCGCCTCCCTCAGGGCACCCGCGCCGTGGCGAGGACGACATCATCGATCCACATCGCCTGGGCCACCGTGGACCCGGTCCCGATGTAGGGCGCGATCACGAACTGGTTGAACTTCATCGTCGGGTGCTGCGCCGTGCGGAAGAGCACGTTCTGGTGGTCGATGAGCAGCTGCCCGTCGAACCAGTACTGGGCGATGCCGTCGGCCACGCCCTTCCCGCCCTGGATCGTATTGAGCTGGAAGTACGCCTCGACCCGGTGCCAGTCACCCTTGTAGCCGGGACCGGGATTCGGGAGGAACGCCGGGGCAGCGGCCTTCCAGATCTTCTCGTTCCGCCACTGCGTCCCGGACTGGTAGCACGAGTCGGGATACCCGTCGGTCGAGCCATTGCAGCCGGACACCGCGCGGTTTTCCGTCACGCCGGTCAGGTTCACGTTGAGCTTGGTGACGTCGATGTTCAGCGCGTCCTGGATCGACAGGCGGGGGACCCCGCCATTCTGGTAGTTCTGCTCGATGTAGGTGGTGAGGTGGGTGGCCGACGGGCCCACGAAGGCGCCATCCTGGTCGGTGATGACGTGGAATTCGTGGGGGTGGTAGTTCACGCCGGACCCGATCCAGTTGGTGCTGTACTTGACCCAGTAGCTGACGTAGATCCGGTCCGTGGCCGTGAAGAGGTGGCGCACCGCCGCGCCCTTGGCCGGCGTGGTGCTCCCCGTGGCCCAGGCCATCTGCAGCGCCCCCGCGCCGCCATGCTGGCCGGTCGCCACCACGGCCGGGTTGGTGTTGTCGTACCACCCGCGGCCCGAGACGCTGGCG
Source organism: Gemmatimonadota bacterium (assembly GCA_016713785.1). Taxonomy (NCBI): domain Bacteria; kingdom Pseudomonadati; phylum Gemmatimonadota; species Gemmatimonadota bacterium. The sequence continues at coordinate 850,890 of JADJOM010000001.1, forward strand.
TCGTCAAAGCCCTCGGTGAGCAGGACGGTGCCTCCGCCCGGCGTCGTGGTGTCGCGGATGCTCACCAGCGCGGTGTCCGCATGGCCCTGATACCCCGCCACCACCCGGAACGACCCCGCCGTGGCCCCCGCCTGGTAACTCCCCCCCTGGCTCACGGTGCCACCGGTTGCCGTCCATGATGCGCCAACGGCTCCCGAGGAGCCGTCGCTGTAGCTGCCCGTCGCACTGAAGGCGGTGGTACTCCCCGGGTCGACCGTGACGGCGGCGGGCGTCACGGTGACTGCGGTCAGCGTGGGTGCCGGTGTCGTGGTGTCCCGAATGGTCACCAGGGCGGTGTCGGTGAAGCCCAGGTGCGAGGCGATGACCCGGAAGGCCCCGGCGGCGGCGCCCGCATGGTAGCTGCCCCCCTGCGTGACGGAGCCACCGGTCGCGTTCCAGGAAGCAACCACCGCGGCATTCGAGCCGTCGCTGAAACTGCCCACGGCGCTGAAGCCGGCCGTGGCCCCCGGGTCGAGGGTCAGGGACGCCGGCTGGACGCTGAGCCCAGCGAGGGAGGGGCCGCCCGCGCCCGCAATCGATACGACGGCCGTGTCCGCGTGCAGGAAGTCAGCGGTGACCACGATCACCATGAACGACCCGGCGGCCACCCCCGCGTGGTAGACGCCCGCGCCGGTGACGGTCCCTCCCGTCGAGGCCCAGCTCACCGGCACTGAGCCGGAACTGCCATCGGAATACTCCGCGACCGCGGCGAAGTCGAACGAATCCCCGGCGGCGAGCGCGACATTCGCCGGGGTGATCACCACCCGCTCGAGGACCGGCTCGGGATCCAGACCTCCACTCTTTTCCGGGGCGGCGCAGGCGGCAAGCAGGGCAATGGCAAGGGCGGCGTGAGAACGCAGAGCAGGCACGAACGTCACTCGTTATTGGGTTACCCCCAGTATCGGCATTCGGGGCCCCCGGCTCAACGACGCCGCTACCACTATAGAAGTGATCCTCGTCACTCCTGTCGCGCCCGCTGGACAATCGGCGGTGTCGCGCCAGATTCCCCTTCCCCGTCCACCATCGAAACGATCATGGAATCGCGCTCGCTGACCTTCCTCAAGTCGCTGCTCGACTCGCCCGGCCCATCCTCCTACGAGACCCTCCCCGCCCGCGCGTGGCGGGCCCAGGCCGAGGGCTTCGCCACCGAGGTGCAGGCCGACGTGAGCGGCAACTCGTTCGCGACGCTCAATCCCGCCGCCTCGCCGCGGGTGATGCTCGCCGGCCATATCGACGAGATCGGGCTGATGGTGACCTACATCGACGAGGAAGGGTTCCTCAGCTTCGATACCATCGGCGGGTGGGACCACCAAGTCTTTGTGGGCCAGCGGGTGCAGCTGCTCACCCGGGGCGGCCTGGTCGCGGGGGTGATCGGGAAGAAGGCCATCCACCTCATGGAGAAGGACGACCGCGAGAAAGTCTCCAAGGCCGACGACCTGTGGATCGACATCGGCGCCGCGAACCGGGCCGGCGCCGCCGCGCAGGTGCGGATCGGCGATCCCGGGGTGCTCGCCGCCAGCGTCCTCGAATTCCCGAACGGGCGGCTGGTCAGCCGCTCGCTCGACAACCGGGTGGGGGCCTTCGTGGTGCTGGAGGCGCTCCGGCTGCTCGCCGCCGACCGCCCCGTGGCGCGGGTCACGGCCGCCGCCACCACGCGCGAGGAGATCAGCTACACCGGTGGCGGGGCCCGCACCGGCGCCGCGGCGCTCGCGGCCGACGTGGCCGTGGTGGTCGACGTCACCCACGCCACCGATTATCCGGGGGTCGAGAAGCGGAAGCACGGCGAGTACAAGCTGGGCAGCGGCCCCGCCCTCACCCGCGGCGCGGCGATCAACCCGGTGGTGTTCGATCTCCTCGTGGCCACGGCCGAGGCGGAAGGCATCCCGTACACCATCGAGGCCGCGCCACGGGACACCAGCACCGACGCCGACAACATCTTCACGGCGCTCAAGGGCGTGGCCACCGCGCTGGTGTCGGTGCCGCTGCGCTACATGCACAGCCCGAACGAGATGGTGGCGCTGGAGGACCTGGACCGGACGGCACGGCTGCTGGCGGGATTTGCGCGGCGGGTCACGCCGGCGACGGATTTCGTGCCGCGGTAGGCGGCGCCGGGCTGCCGCGCCGGCTCACTCCCAGAGGGTCTGCAACGCCTTTTCCGCGGCGGCGCGGACCTCGCGGTCCTCATCCCCCAGCAGTTCCTTGAGCGCGTTGGATCCGGAAGGGCCGGCCACATGCAGGCCCGCCACCGCGGCCAGCCGCACGCTCTGGGGCTTGCGCCGGAACAGCCGCCCACCCGGCTCCGCGGCCTTGCTCAGGGCCAGGATCGCGTCGTTGGACGCGATCCGCCCCAGCGCCAGGTACATCTCCCGCTGCACGTCGGGCTTGGACTCCGCGTCGGCGGCCACCGCCAGCGTCATCGCCAGGCTGCGGTTCTTCCGGCCGTCGAGGTCCTTGGCGGCCTGGAGCCGGACCCCGGGCAGCGGGTCCTTGAGCGCGCGGCGCAGCGGTTCCACCGCCCCCGCGCCACCGATCCTGCCCAGCGCCCCCGCCACCGCCCGCCGCACCCGCTCGTCGTCGTGCGCAACCTGCCGGGCCAGGCCATGCACCGCGCTCTCCAGCCGCAGCTCGCCGCAGAGGTCGGCCACGTTGCGCACCACGAACCACTGGTCGTGGCTCAGCATGTGGACCAGCAGCTCGCCCCCCTCGGTCATCTCCTTGAGGGCGTTGAAGTACGCGCGCCGCTGCCCCACCTCCTCGGCGTTCACCAGGGCGTTGAGCAGCACCTCCGTGCCGTCCACCCCCATCCGCCGCAGCACGGTGATCGCCTCGGCCTTCATGTCGCCGTGGGCGGTCATCCGCACCAGCTGTTCCAGCGTCGAGCGGGGCAGCATCCGCCGCAGCGCGATGCCGTAGCCGCGCCCGTCCCCGCCGTGCCCCTGGTCCTTGCGCTCCAGCTCCACCAGTCCGTGCGCGGCCATCAGCAGCTGCCGCCATTCCTTCTGCCGCGCGGCGAACTCCCCGGTCGCGATCAGCTGGTTGAGCAGCTCGTTGCGCGCCGCCGAGGACTGCGCGTGGGAGATCTGGTCCACCAGCTCGTCGGTGGGGCTCACCGTGTGGGTCTGCATGGTGACGAAATGCATCATGCCGACCTTGGCCTCGGTGAGCGCGTCCGGGCCGATGGCGGTGATGTGCCCCTCGTCGTCCACCTTGTCGCCCTTGGCCGCCGGACGCGGATCGACCGTCGGGGCGGCCCGGGCGGCCGGCTTGAGCGCGTCCTCGAGCGGCAGGACCGGGATCACCCCGCATCCCGCGGCGTCGAGCCGGGCGCTCAGGTGGTCGAAGGAGCCGTAGGTTCCCGGGGGCGCCGCGAGGATCCGCACCAGCGACAGCAGCGTGGAACTCATGAGCCCCGAGGGAATCCGCACCTCGCCGACGCCGTGCTGGCGGAACTGGTCGTGCAGCGCGGCCACCTCGCCCCGGCCCACCGGGATCTCGATGTGGTCCCAGCGGAATCCCGCCTGGGTCACCCGGAGCTGGTGGTCCCCGTCCGGCAGGTTGGCCGTGAGGCGCCGGAATGCCTGCTTTTGCTCCTCCTTCTTGTCCGGGTGATCCCGGAACAGGAGGAGGATGCTGGCGAAGTCGGAGAGGATGCCCGCGGGTGTGGTCATGGGATGGGGGTTTCCGACCCCAAGATAAGTTCTACCATCAAGCGCAGCAATAGGTTAGGCACCCATTGGCGGGCAGGGCAGACCCCGGCTTCAACCGGCCCCGGGCCAGCACTAGCTTTGTGCCCATGTCGATCCGCCTCCGAGTCGCCCCCCTCCTGCTGCTGGGGGCCGTGCCCTTCGCCGCCCCGCTGGCGGCCCAGTCCACCGCCGACGCGGTGGCCCTCCTCAACGACGTGCGGACCCTGGCCGCCGACTCACTCGGTGGCCGCCTCATCGGGTCGCCAGGGGCGGACAGTGCTGCCGCGTTCCTCTCCCGCCGCTTCAAGCAGGCCGGCCTCCGACCGGCACCCGGGGGCTGGTTCCAGCCCTTCACCGTCGCGGCCGATGCCCCCGCGGCGCGGGGCACGGGCATCGGCGGCGCGGTGGGCCGGAACGTGATCGGGGTGCTGGCGGGCCGCGACCCGACGCTCCGCAACGAGATCGTGGTGGTGGGCGCGCACTACGACCACCTGGGGGCCGGCCGCTTCGGCGCGCTCGACCCCGACAGCGCGGGCCGGGTGCACAACGGCGCCGACGACAACGCCTCCGGGGCGAGCGCCCTGGTGCACATCGCCCGGAAGCTCGCCGCCAGCCGCCCCGCGCGCACCGTCGTGTTCGTGGCCTTCAGCGGCGAGGAGGAGGGACTGCTCGGGTCGGACTACTACGTGAAGCACCCCGTCTTCCCGCTGGCCCGGACCTATGCCATGGTGAACATGGACATGGTGGGACGGCTGCGGGAGAACCGGCTGCTGGTCTACGGGGCGGCCACCGCGCAGGAGTTCCCGGCGCTGCTCGATTCGCTCAACCTCACGGCCGGCTTCGACCTGCGCGCCTCGGGCGACGGCTGGGGCCGCAGCGACCAGTCCTCGTTCTACGCCGCCGGCAAACCCGTCCTGCACGTCTTCACCGACCTGCACGAGGACTACCACCGCGCCAGCGACGACTGGGAGAAGATCAACGCCGACGGCCTGGCGCAGGTGGCCGACTTCACCGCGGCCATCGTGCGGACCCTCGCCAACCGTCGGGAGCCGCTGGTGTTCGTGAACGTGCCCCCGCCGCAGGTCGCGGCCGGCGGCCAGTCCTCCGGCTACGGCGCCTACCTCGGCACCATCCCCGACATGTCGGAGAACCCGGGTGGGGTGCGGCTCACCGGCGTCCGCGCCGGGAGCCCGGCCGAGAAGGCGGGGCTCCGGGGCAATGACATCATCCTGTGGATCGGCGAGACGAAGATCCCCGACCTCCAGGCCATGACCGGGGTGCTCCGGCAGCACAAGCCCGGCGACGTGATCGAGGTGCGGTTCCTGCGGGACGGGGCCGAGCAGCGCACCAGCGTGACCCTGGGCACCCGGGGCGGCTGATGGCGGCCGTCCTCGACCCGCTCCCGATCGTGGCGGGGCTCCGCGGGCTCTTCTGCAAGGACGCCGGGCGCGCGGCGCTGCTGCAGTACGCCGCCGACCGGATCCGCGCCGCGGGCGCGCCATATACCTCGGTCTACCTCTACATGCTCCACGGCGACACCCTCGAACTCGAGGCGTGGAGCGGACGGGAGACGGAGCACACCCGCATCGCCGTCGGCAAGGGCGTCTGCGGCACCGCGGTGGCGACCGGCACCGACCAGAACATCGGCGACGTGCGCGCCGTGGGCAATTACATCGCCTGCAACACCTTCACCCGCTCCGAGCTGGTGGTGCTGATCCGCCGCGGCGCGACCATCCTGGGACAGATCGACGTCGACAGCGACGTCCCCGATCCCTTCCGTCCCGACGAGGAAGCCGCGGTCCGGGCGGTGGCCGACGGACTCGCCAGCCTGCTGTGATTCCCCTCCAGCCGACGGGCGGCGCCCACGCCGAGCGCACCCGGCGCCTGCCGGCCGGCGAGGTGACGCTGTTCGAGCGGCGGGTGGGCAATGGCCCGCCGGTGGTGGTGCTGCACGGCGGGCCCGGCGCGCACCACGATTACCTGCTCCCTGGCTTCGATACCCTCGTCGCCGGCCGCGAGCTGATCTATTACGACCAGCGCGGCGGCGGCCGCTCCCCGGTGGGACGCGAGGTGCCGGTCGGCTGGCGCGAGCAGGTGGCCGACCTCGAGGCGCTGCGCGCGGCCTGGGACCTGCCGCGCCTCACCCTCGCCGGCTACTCCTGGGGCGGGCTGCTGGCGCTGCTCTACGCCCTGGAGCATCCGGGCCGGGTCCAGCGCCTGGCGCTGGTCTCCCCCGCCCCGGCCTGGCGCGCGGCCCGGGACGAATTCGAGCGCCGCTTCGAGGCGCGCACCCTGGCCCCGGCGCTGCAGGAAGCCCGGCGCACGCTGCGGGACAGCGGCCTGCGGGAGCGGGATCCGGCCGCCCACGCGGCGCGCCTCTTCGAGCTCGCGGTGGCGGGCTACTTCCACGACCCCGCCCGTGCCACGGCGCTCACCCCGTTCCGCGTCACCGAGCGCACCCGGGCCGAGGTGTGGACCTCGCTCGGCGAGTTCGACTTGCGGCCGGCGCTCCGCGCCCTCACCGTGCCGGCGCTCGTCCTGCACGGCGATGACGACCCGATCCCGCACGAGGCCTCCCGCGAACTGGCCACCTGCCTCGGCGCGGCCTTCCACCTGGTGCCGGCGTGCGGGCACGTCCCCTATGTGGAGGCGCCGGAGGCGTTCCACCGGGTGATGGACGCCTTTCTCCCGCGGCCCTAGCTTTCCCCGCCCATGCGCCGCACTCCCTACGAGATCGCCTTCGGCCCCGACGCCGAGCCCCGCTTCGAACTGCTGCGGGAGTCGCTGGCGCGCGGGGGCCGGGACCCGCACGACGCCGACGCCTTCGTCCTCGATCCTGAGGTAGTGCGGTACCTGCGCGAACTGGTGCCCGAGGAGGGCGTGGGCGAGGCCGTCGCGGAGCACGTGGCGCTGCTGCATCACGCCTATCTCTATTGGGCCTCGGGCGGGTGGTTGCTCGGCCTCTCGCCCGAGCGGGCCCAGGCGCTCCTCACCACGGGGTTGCCGCTGCCCCCGGGCGACACCGCGCCTCCCGCCACGTACTACGTCCAGTTTCCCGAGCGAGTGGTCTGGGCCGCGCTGGCCCCCGACGAGCCGCACCAGCCGCTCGACGGGCTCTTCGTGCGCCCGTGGCCGGGCGGCGGCCTGTTCGCGCTGGCGGTCTTCGGGCTCCACCCGGGACAGGCGGGATTCAGCGTGGTGGCGGTGGACGGCTACCCCCCCGTGGCGCCCGTCCGTGCGGACGGCGCGCCGCTCTTTGCCCCCGTGCTCGCGGGCGGCGCCGCGGCCGGGCTGCATTCGATCACGGGCGAGGAAGAGCTGCTCGAGCTCGCCGCCCGCACCGTGCCGCTCGCCGCGGAGAGCCGGGCCTGCGCCGGCGCGAGCCACCGGCCGCACCAGGCCGTGGAACTCGGGAGCCTCGCGTGACCGACCAGAAGACCATCGCCCAGGTGCTGGAGCAGATCGCCGCGTTCCTGGAACTGCAGGGGGAAAACCCGTTCCGGGTGCGGGCCTTCCGGAGCGCGGCCAAGGCGGTGGGAGCGCTTTCCGGCAGCGTGGCCGATGCGCTCGCCGATGGCTCGCTCGCCGCCACCAAGGGCGTCGGTCCGGCCACGCTCGCGATCGTCCAGGAGGTCGCCGCCAGCGGCCGCTCCTCGCTGCTCGATGAGCTGCGCGGCCAGGTGCCCGCCGGCCTGGTGGAGATGCTGCAGATCTCCGGGCTCGGCGTGGCCAAGATCCGCCAGATCCACGAGACCCTGGGCATCGACTCCCTGCCGGAGCTCGAGGCCGCCGCGCGCGACGGGCGGCTGGCGCGGCTGCCGCGCTTCGGCCAGAAGACGGCGGAGAACATCCTCAAGGGCATCGCGTTCCTGCGCACGGCCAGCGGCTTCCGGCTGGCCCACCACGCCGCCGACGAGGCGGCCGGGCTGCGCGAGGCCCTCGCCGCCCTGCCGGGCGTGAGCGCGGCAATCATCGCGGGCGACGTGCGGCGGCGGATGGAGGTGGTGCGCGGCCTCTCGATCGTGCTGGTGGCCGACGTGGCCCCGGAGGAGATCTACCGGCGCATCGGGGCACTCCCCGGGGTCCACGAGTTCTCGGGCCAGGACGAGCGGCGGGTGACGCTGCGGGTCAGTGGCGGCGCGGAGGCGCAGGTGGTGGTCACCACCCCGCGCAACGTCGGCGGCGTGCTGGTCCAGGCCACCGGCAGCGACGCGCACCTGGCCCAGCTGGCGGTCCACGCCAGGGACCGGGGCTTCACCTTCGACGGCGCGGCGCTGTGGCACGGCAGCACGTTCGTCCCCACCGCCGATGAGGCGGCGTTCTATGCCGCGCTTGGCCTGGCCGAGATCCCGCCGGAGCTGCGCGAGGGCCGGGGGGAGATCGCCGCCGCCGCCGCGGGCACGCTGCCCACCCTGCTCGAGCCGGACGACCTGCGCGGCTTCCTGCACTGCCACACCACGGCCTCCGATGGCACCAACACCGTGGCGGAGCTGGCGGAGGCCTGCCGGGAGCAGGGCTACGCGTGGATGGGCATCACCGACCACAGCAAGGCCGCGGCCTACGCCGGCGGGTTGTCGGTCGCGGACCTGCAGCGCCAGGCCGCGGAGATCGACGCCCTCAACGCCGCCGGCCCCGGCATCCGGGTCCTCAAGGGCATCGAGGTGGACATCCTTGGCGATGGCCTCCTCGACTACGAGGACCCCGTGCTGGCCCAGCTCGATTTCGTGATCGGCTCGATCCACAGCCGCTTCAGCCAGAGCCGGCCGGAGATGACGGCGCGGGTGCTGGCCGCGATGGACAATCCGCACCTCGCCATCCTGGGCCACCCCACCGGCCGGTTGCTGCTCTCGCGGGACCCCTACCAGATCGACATGGAGGCGGTCATCGCCAAGGCCATCGCCTCCGGGGTGGCAATCGAGATCAACGCCGACCCCCACCGCCTCGACCTCGACTGGCGCCTGCTGCGCGAGGCCCGCGACGCCGGCCTGCGGATCTCGATCGGCGCCGACGCCCACAACCTGGCGGGGATCCGCAACGTCGCGTTTGGCGTGGGGATCGCCCGGAAGGGCTGGCTCACCCGCGCGGACGTGCTGAACACCCTCGCGGTCGACGGGTTCCTGGCACACGTGGCGGCCCGGCGGGCGCGGGCGTGAGCCCCGCCAGGCGGACGCCGGCGAAGCCGCCCCGCTCCAAGCCGGCGCCCCGCCGCGGCGCGGCGCCGCCCGCGGAGCGGATCTCTCCAGTCCTGGCCCGGCTCAAGGCGGCCTACCCGGATGCGCACTGCGCGCTCGACCACGCCGACGCCTACCAGCTGCTGGTCGCCACGATCCTGAGCGCCCAGTGCACCGACGCCCGCGTGAACCTGGTGACGCCGGCGATCTTTGCGCGCTTCCCCGGCCCGGCCCAGCTGGCCCGCGCCCGTCAGGCCGACGTCGAGGCGCTGGTGCAGTCCACCGGGTTCTTCCGCAACAAGGCGAAGAACCTGATCGCGATGGCCCAGGCGGTCATGCTGGAGCACGGCGGCGAGATCCCGCGGACCATGGCCGCGCTGCATGCGCTGCCCGGCGTGGGGCGCAAGACCGCCAACGTGGTGCTCGGCAACGCCTTCGGGCTGAACGAGGGGGTCACCGTCGACACCCACGTGACCCGCCTCGCGGGCCTGCTCCGGCTCACCCGGCACACCGACCCCGTGAAGATCGAGCAGGACCTCATGCGGCTGGTGCCGCGCGAGGACTGGACGCTCGTCTCCCACCTGCTGATCCTGCATGGTCGCGCCGCGTGCATCGCGCGGCGGCCGCAGTGCGATGGCTGCGTCCTCCGGGAGCTGTGCCCCGGGGCCACACGCTAGCGGCCGCGCGCCTCAGCGACCGGTCAGGATCGTGCTGGCCATGCGCTGGAGCGCGTCCGCCATCTCACCGTCGCACTTGGCCGTCGGCTGGCCATCCTTCCCCTTCGGCACCGCGTAGAGCGCCTCGGAGGCCACCGTCGACTCCCCGGCACTGCCGCTCACCCGGTAGGTGACGTGGAGGCGGCAGGAGAGCGGATCGGCCTCGAGCGTACCAGGCTTGGGATGGCGCACGCCGTAGATGAGGCCGTTGATGGAGTCCTGCACTTCAAAGGAGAACACCTCCGCGGTCATGGCCCGCTTGGCGCGCACCCAGGCGGAGTCCTTCCCGACCGGGACGACGCTGCTGGCCTGGGCGCTGGGGCCCGCCATGAGCCCGGTGCAGGCCGGGAGCAGGGCGCAGGCAGTGGCCAGGGCAAAGGACGCGCGGAACAGGGAACGCATACGGGGGCCTCGGGTCTGGGGGATGGGGACAACGACACCTCAGGCTACCCGGGCCGAGTCACGATCCCGCCACGGAAACATCACAGTTCATTCGGGCACCGTGGTGGCGTAGACCTCCTCGCCGGTCTTCCGGAACCCGCGCCGCAGGTAGTTGGGAAGCGCGCCCGGATGGTCGAGGGTGCAGGTGTGCAGCCAGACCCGCGCCGCGCCCGCTCGCCACGCCTCCTGCACCGCGCGGGTCAGGAGGTACTTGCCGAGCCCGCGCCCCTGGTACTCCGGCAGCACGCCGAAGTAGGCGATCTCCACCGCCCCGTCCTCCGGCCCACGCAACTCGAAGAACCCCGCCGGCGCGCCCGCCACCGCCAGCAGCCAGATCGCGCTCGGCCCCGCGAGCCAGGCCCGGAACTGGGCCTCAGTCCAGGGGAGCCGGTCCCGCCAGTGGTACAGCCTTCCGACCTCGACATAGAGATAGCGGTAGAAGTGCCAGGGGCAGTCGGCGACCCGCTCCAGCCGCACCTCCGGCCCCGCCGAGCCCTCGTCCCGCAGGTCGGCGGGCGAGGTCATCTCGAGGTAGGTCCGCACCACGTCGATGGTTGGCATGCCTGTACGATAGGACGGCCGGCCCGGCCGACCAAGGCCGCGCCGCTCCCGCCGTGCAAATCCCGGCCCCCGGCGCATCCCCTCGCCGTCTCCACAGGCCAATGAGGGTCCCATGCATCGCACGCTCCTGGGCGCCGTCGCGCTCCTGTTGTCCGCCGCCCCCGTCGCGGCGCAGGGCTGGATCGAAGTCGACCGCCCCCGCACCACCGTTCCCGTGTCGCCATCCATCGTCCGCGTCGGCTCCGAGGTCCGCACCGTCATCGAGGGGCGGATTGCGCGCGTCGAGGTGGAGGAGCGGTTCCGCAACACCGGCGGCGGCCTCGCGGAAGGCACCTACCTGTACCCACTCCCCGGGGAGGCGGTGTTCCAGAACTTCTCGCTCTGGATGGGGGAACAGGAGATGAAGGGCGAGATGATGAACGCCGAACAGGCTCGCGGGATCTATGAGGAGATCGTGCGGCGGCAGAAGGACCCGGCGCTGCTCACCCTCGCCGGCCACGGCCTGGTGCGGGCGCAGGTATTCCCCATTCAGCCGGGCGAGACCCGCAAGGTGGTGCTCCGCTACACCCAGCTGCTCGACCGCGCCGGCGACGCGCTGCGCGTCCGCTACGCCCTGGGTGTCCGTGGCGGCGAGGGCGGCACCTGGCGCCTCACCAGCCGCGGGGAGGACACCTACGGCACCCCCTACTCACCGACCCATGCCCTCACCGTCCGCCGGGAGCGCGGGACCCTCGAGGTGAACGTGGATACCCATGGCGGCGGCGACATCGAGCTGCTGCTCCCGCTCCGACGCGGACTGGTCGGCACCAGCGTGCTCACCAGCGCCCCCGGTGGCGAGGACGGGTACGCCATGCTGCTGCTGGCGCCGGCGGAAGCAGAGGAGGGCCCGGTCGTCCCGCGCGACGTCGCGTTCGTGGTGGATGTCTCCGGCTCGATGTCCGGCCAGAAGATGGACCAGGCCCGGGCTGCGCTGCGTCAGGCCCTCGGTACCCTGCGCGGCGGTGACCGCTTCCGCCTGGTGGCCTTCAGCTCCGGCGTGCGACACTTCCGCGACGGCTGGGCGCCGGTCACCCCCGAGGTGCTGGCCGAGGCGCGTGGGTTCATCGATGGCCTCAACGCGGATGGTGGCACCAACATCGCGGGCGCGCTCGATGCCGTGCTGGGCACCTCGGTGCCCGAGGGACGGCTGCCCCTGGTGCTCTTCATGACCGACGGGATTCCCTCCGTGGGCGAGGAGCAGCCGGACCGCATCGCCGCGCTGGCGGCGAGCCGGGTGGGACGCGCCCGCCTCTTCACCGTGGGCGTGGGGACCGACGTCAACACCTACCTGCTCGACCGGCTGGCCAAGGAGGGGCATGGTGCCGCGGAGTACGTGGCGCCCGAGGCGGACGTCGAGGTGGCCATCGGAACGCTGATGAGCAAGCTGCGCCGCCCCGCGCTGGTGAACCTGCGCATCGTGGAGAGCCCGGTGGCCCTGCGCGAACTCTCCCCCGCGCAGCTGCCGGACCTGTTCTATGGCGAGGAACTGGTGATCTTCGGGCGCTACCGGGGCCAGGGGTCGGGCACCGTGGTCTTCGAGGGCGAGCGCAACGGGCGCCGCGAGCGCTTCACGGCCCAGGCCACCTTCCCCGCGACCGCCCACGAGAACGAGTTCATCCCGCGGCTCTGGGCCGCGCGCCGGATCGGCGACCTGAACCGCCAGCTTCGCCTGGAAGGCCAGTCCGACGCCCTCATCCGCGAGATCCGCGAACTCGGCCTGCGCTACGGCATCCTCACGGAGTACACCTCGTACCTGGTGCAGGAGCCGACCCTGGCCATGAACCAGCCCGGGACACCCGGCACGCGCCAGCCGCGCCGTGACGTCATGCCCATGGCCACCCCGGCCCCCGCCGCCCAGACCGGCGCGGCCTCGTTCGAGGCCGCCAAGGCCAGCGGACAGCTCTCCCGCGCCACCAGCCTCGCCGATGCCGAAGTGGCGGCGGATGCCCGCCTCAATACGCTGACTGGCGGCAGCCGCGAGGTGCGCCGGGCCGGCGGCCGGGTGTTCACCCGGACGGGGACCGTCTGGACGGACGTGGGCCACGGCGATAGCCTCCGGGTGCTCGACATCGCCCCCTACAGCGCCGCGTACTTTGCCCTGACCCGCGCGCTGCCCGAGCTGGCGCCCAGTCTTGGCGTCGGCGAGGAGCTGCTCATCGCGGGCCGGCGCGCCAGCCTCAAGGTCGCCGCGGGCGGCCGGACCACGATCAGCGATGCAGAACTCAAGGCGTTCGTGCGGGACTTCCGTGGATAACCGATGAGCCAGGTACCGATCGAAGAGCTGTTCGCCCAGTTCCACCAGCCGCTCGTGCGGATGCTGTATCGCCGCACGGGCGACCAGGACCGGGCCGAGGACCTCGCGGCGGAGGTGTTCGCCCGCGCCCTCGCCTCCCCACCGGACAATCCGCGCCCCTGGCTGTTCGCGGTGGCGCTCAACCTGGTGCGGGACGATGGGCGCCGGGCGGTGCGCCAGGGACGGCGGCTGCAGCTGCTCAAGGGGGAGAGCGCGACCAGCGCCAGCCCCGCGGACGAGGACTACGAACGGACCCAGAAGACCCGGGCCGTCCAGGCCGCCCTGGCCGAGATGCGGGACCTCGATCGCGAGGTGCTGCTGCTCAAGGCCGAGGGCTTTGACTACGACGAGATCGCGGCCGCCACCGGCCTCGCCAAGGGCGCGATCGGCACCACGATCTGCCGCGCCCGCAAGCGGCTGGTGGAACTGGTCCGCGCGCAGGAGAAGGATCGCCATGTCGCATCTTGATGAAGGCCAGCTGACCTGCCTGCTCGACGACGAGCTCACGGCCGACGAGCGCCGCGCCGCCGAGGCGCACCTCGGCGCGTGCGCGGAGTGCCGGCGGCTGTACGAGGAGATCCGGGCCTTCTCCGGCGAGGCCGATGCGCTGGTCACCGCCGTCGAGCTGCCCCGGCAGCCGGCCGCCCCGCCGGCGCGCTCCGCTCAGCCCACCACGGCCGGGACCTCCCGGACGCCGCTGCCGTGGCGATCACTCGCCTGGGCCGCGACGGTGATCCTGGCCATCGGGCTGGGCTACTCGATGCGGACCCGGCCGACGGGCATGGCCCAGAGCGACATCGGAACGGACAAGGGCGTGGCGGAGCGGGAGATCGCCCCGCCGGCCACCGCCCCGGTGCCTCCGGAGTCCGGCCCGCCGGCCGTGGGATTCACCCTGCCGCGGCCGGCCGACGCCCCCCCGCCGGCGGCGCCGGCGCAGGCGCGCTCGGAAGAGGCGGCTACTCCGGCGGCGACGCCGGCCCCGACCGCCCTGCGTCGCGACAACCGGCTCACGGAACTGGCGTCCGACGCAACGGCCCCCGTGGCAGGGGCCACCGGGAACCTGGACCGAACACCGGCCGTATCGACCAAGCAGGCCCCCGCCGAGGCCCGGTCCATCGCCGCACCTGTTGTGGCGTTCCATCAGGTGGCCATGGAGGAGGCCGTGAGAACCCTCGGTGGGACAATCCGTCTTCTGGATGGCCTCAAGCCCCAGCGGGTGCTCACCGGGCCGGGAACCCTGGTCCCCGGCGCCAGCGCCGACTTGCCGGTGGTTCGGGTGGTCTACGACGATCCCCCAGGCCGGGAGCTCTGGCTGGACCAACAGCGACTCCGGGTGGCCGAGGGGGTCCGGACGGGACTGACGGCAAGCGCGGCCCCCCTGCTGGTGGGGGACACCGTGGCAGCGCCCGCGGCCCAAGGCATGCAGAGTGTCCGGTGGATGGACCAAGCTGGTTTCAGACTTGCACTTACGGGATTTCTCCCGACCGACTCCCTGCGGGCACTCCTCCGGAGGGTCGAGTAGCGGGCGGCGGCTGGCCCCGGAAGGTAGATTCCACGGCATGTTTCACCTGAACGACCGGCTCCTCGAGAAGCTCATCGACGGGAGCGCCAGCGGCTCCGACGTGCACCGCATCCGTAACCACACGGAGTCGTGCCGTGCGTGTGCCCGCCGGCTCGAGGAGTGGCGGGACAACTACCAGGAGCTCGACCAGCACTTTCCCGAGCTGGCCACCGAGAGCGGTCCCGCCGCCACGGTGACCCCCGGCGGCTTGGTGCTGATGCCGTCGGTGGAGGAGCCGAGGCGGCGCTGGGAGCTGGAGCTCTCGACCCTGCTGTGGATCGCCACGGTGCTGATGGCGCTGCTGGTGGGATACGGCGCCAGTCGGCTGCGCCAGCCCAACGAAGGGATGGCCGTGGCCAATCGCGGGACGACCCAGGCCCCGCCCCCGGCCCCGCGCCCGCCCGCGGCGGGTCTCGCGGCCGGAGGCGCTGCGGCGGTGCCGCCGATAGAGCCCGTGCCGCAACCCACCGCGACCTCGACCCGCCCGAACCCCGTGCCAGCGGCCACGGCGTCCCCGAGCCGGCCCACCCCGCCGCGGGCCAGCCCGTCGTCGGCCCCCGCGAGCGCCCCAACCACCGAGCCCAAGCCGCTCACGGTCTCCCCCCGTTTTCGTGCGGTGGGCGCGCGTGAGGCGAGCCTGCGCCTCGGGGGGCGTCTGCGCATGGTGGCGGGGCTCGAGCCGGATCACATCGAGGTCGGACCCGCGACTGCGGTCCCAGGCGCGCAGGCCGGACTCGACGTGGTGCGCGTGGTCTACCGCACCGCCGACGGCGGCCGGATCCTGGTGGACCAGCAGCTGATCCCCGCCGACTCTTCCGGGTTCCGTCCGATCGACGACCCCACGCTCGAGAGCGGCGAGACGGCCTACGGCACCTCCCCGACCGGGGTCTCGGTGGCCACCTGGCTGGACGAGGAGGGCTATCGCATCTCGGTGGTGGCCCAGGCCCCCGTGGATTCCCTCAAGCGGCTGGTACAGCGGGTCGAGTAGCCTCCGGCAGTGATCCGCGCCGCAATGTGACACCGGTTACGGCACGGCTCTCCCGGCCCACCCACCATTGGAGCCTCGCACCCCTACGAGGCCCCTCATGCCGTCCCGTCACCTCCGGGCAGCCTGCCTGCTCGCCCTCCCGCTGTTGTCGCTCCCCGCCACCCTCGCCGCCCAGGGGGACATCCGTCTCGGCCTTGGCGCCGGGATCACCATGCCGCTGCGCAGCTACGGCGACGTGGTGGACAAGGGATGGATGGGCAACGCGAGCCTGACCTTCTTCCCGGCGGCCTCGGCCGCCCTCGGCTTCCGGCTCGATGGGTTCTACGGCCGCAACAGCCTGAGCGCGATCAGCGGGCGGCAGACCCAGGTGGGCGGCACCGCCAACCTCGTGCTGCAGTTCGGTGCCCGGCGGTCACCCAACCGGTTCTACGTCTTCGGCGGTGGGGGCTACGTGAAGACCACGAACTCGAGCCCCAACTTCGGCAAGCTGAGCGACACCAACCCCGCCCTCAACGGCGGCGCCGGGTTCAGCCTCGGAGCCCGGTCGCTGGCCCTGTTCGTGGAGGCGCGGTACATCAACGTGTACACCGACGGGGTCAAGCCCCAGTACGCCCCCCTCATGGCCGGCGTAACCTTCGGCGGATTCTAGCCGTACGCTAGTTTCCGCTGCCCGTCCGCCGGCCACGACGGCCGGATGCCCGGGCAGATCTCACAGAGGAGCAACACAATGAAGCGTGTCGTACTCTCGATGGTAGCCGTCGCCCTGGCGGCCCAGGTGTCCTCCACCGCCCTCGAGGCACAGTCGAAGCTCTCCTTCGGCGCGGGGGGCGGCCTGACACTGCCGCTCGGCGATTTCAATGACGTCGCCAAGCTCGGCTGGCACGGCCTGGCCGTGATCGGTTATGCGCCATCGGCCTCACCGGTCGGCTTCCGTGGTGACTTCATGTACGCCCAGAACAGCATCGATGGCGCGGACGGCAAGACCAAGCTCGCCGGGGGCCTGGTGAACGTGACCTACGCCTTCCAGAGCAAGGGCTCGATCAAGCCGTACCTGATCGGTGGCCTGGGCCTCTTCAACGCGAAGGTCGACATCACCGGGTTCGGCTCGGACAGCGAGACCAAGCTGGCCGCGGGTGGCGGGCTCGGCCTCAAGTTCCGGGCGGGCTCGGACGCGAGCATCTTTGCCGAAAGCCGGTTCATCAACGTCTTCACCTCGGACAATTCAACCAACTTCATTCCGCTGACGGTCGGCATCCAGTTCGGCACCAGGTAGGCCGCGCGCCGCACCTGGGCGAGGGGCGGGCCATCCGGCCCGCCCCTCGTCACGTCCGGGCCGCCCCCAGACCCGCGGTGCGCCCGGTGGCCCAGGCCCACGCGAAGTTGTAGCCGCCGATCGGGCCGAACGCGTCCAGGACCTCGCCGGCAAAGTGCAGGCGCGGCACCCGGCGGCTCTGCAGGGTGGCCGGATCCACGTCACCCAGCGCCACGCCGCCCCCCGTCACCTCCGCCTTCTTGTAGCCCTCGTCCCCGGTCCAGGGGAGCGGATAGCGCGCCAGCCGCTCCACCAGCGCGCGGCGGTCCTCGCGACGCAGCTGGGCCAGCTGGGTGTCGGCAGGGATGCCGCACTCCTGGAGGAGGACCTCCGCCAGGCGAGCGGGGAGCTCTTCCTGCACTCGCCGCAGGACACCCTGGGCGGTGCGGGCAGTCAGACGCGCCTCCCACGCACCGGCGTCGAGGACGCCCCACTGCACCGTGACGCGGGCCCGGCCGGGACCGTCGCGGTACTGGGCGGGGAGGTGCGAGATGTCGAGCACCGCCGGCCCGCTGTACCCCCGGTGGGTGAAGAGAAACCCGCCCTGGGCGCGGGCCACATGATCGCCGGCGCGCGCCTCGATGGTCACGTCGAGGGAGAGGCCGGACAGCGCCGCATGGGCGGCGGGCTGCGCCAGCAGCGGGGTGAGCGCGGGATAGGTCGGCACGAGGGCGTGCCCCAGCTCGCGGGCCAGGCGGAGCCCGAAGCCGTCACTGCCGGTCGCGGGCACCGACAGGCCGCCGGTGGCGATCACCAGTGCCCGCGCCTCCAGGCTCCGGCCCGAGGCGCTCTCCAGCCGCCAGCCGTTGGGTGCCGGTTCGGCGCGGGCGAGGGTCCACCCGAAGCGGCACTCCGCCCCCGCGGCGCGCGCGGCCTCCACCAGCCGGTCGCGCACCTCGCGCGCGCGGTTGGAGGCGGGAAAGAGCTTCCCGCTCCCGGCCTCGAGAGCGAGCGGCAGGCCCAGGTCGCCCTCGAAAAAGGCCCGCTGCTCGCGCAGCGGCCAGGCGGCGAGGAGCCGCCGCACCAGGTGCGCCGGGGCCGCGGAGACGAAGCGCGCCGGATCCAGCACTGCGGGGAGGATGTTGCACCGCCCCCCGCCGCTGATCAGGATCTTGCGGCCGCCATCGGCGGTGCCGTCGACCAGCACCACGGGCCCGCCGGCCCGGGCGGCGTGGATGGCCGCCATCAGACCGGCGGCGCCGGCGCCGACGATTACCACCGGCCGGTCAGTCGCCACGGGCGGGCAGTGCGGAACGGAGGGACAGGACGCGGTGTCACGTGGGCTGGAATATGCCGGATCGGGGCTCCCGCCTCCATATTTCCTGTCTGGCCCCCACCCGAACCGGAAACGCGGATGTCCATGAAGACGATCATCGAGCCGTTCCGCATCAAGTCCGTCGAGCCGATCCGCCTGACCACCCCGGCCGAGCGGGAGGAGCGGTTGCGGGAGGCCGCCTACAATGCCTTCCTGCTCCGCTCGGAGGACGTGCTGATCGACCTGCTGACCGACAGCGGCACCTCGGCGATGTCGAGCGAGCAGTGGGCGTCGCTGATGCGTGGGGATGAATCGTACGCCGGCAGCCCCTCGTGGTACCGGTTCGAGAAGGCGGTGCAGGATATCTTCGGCTTCCAGCACGTGCTCCCCACCCACCAGGGGCGCGCGGCGGAGCGGATCCTCTTCTCGGTGCTCTGCAAGCCGGGCGACGTGGTGCCGAGCAACACCCACTTCGACACCACCCGGGCGAACGTGGAGTTCACCGGGGCCCGCGCCGTGGACCTGGTCATCCCCGAGGGCCGGCAGCCGCAGGCGGTGCACCCCTTCAAGGGCAACATGGACGTGGCGGCGCTGGAGCGGCTCATCGCCGAGGTGGGGCGCGAGAAGATCCCGCTGTGCATGCTGACGGTGACCAACAACAGCGGGGGCGGGCAGCCGGTGTCGATGGCCAACATCCGCGCCGTGTCGGCGGTGTGCCGGGCGCACGGCATCCCGCTGTACATCGACGCCTGCCGGTTCGCCGAGAACGCCTACTTCATCAAGCTGCGCGAGGCCGGCTACGCGGACCGCTCGCCGCTGGCGATCGCGCGGGAGATGTTCTCCCACGCCGACGGCGCGACGATGTCGGCCAAGAAGGACGGCCTGGCCAACATCGGCGGGTTCCTGGCCAGCAACAACGCGCAGGTGGCGGTGCAGGAGCGCAACCTGCTGATCCTCACCGAGGGCTTTCCCACCTACGGCGGACTGGCGGGCCGCGACCTCGAGGCCATCGCGGTCGGGCTGCACGAGGCGCTGGCGGAAGACTACCTGCTCTACCGGATCACCTCGACGACCTACCTGGGGCGGCACATCTCCGAGGCCGGCGTGCCGATCGTGCAGCCGCCGGGAGGCCACGCCGTGTACATCGATGCGGCGGCGCTCTTTCCCCAGATCCCGCCACACGAACTGCCGGGCCAGGCCCTGGTGGTGGAGCTGTACCGGGAGGCGGGCATCCGGGCGGTGGAGATCGGGACGGTGATGTTCGGCCGGCGGGACCCGGCCACGGGAGCGGAGACGACCGCCCCGATGGAGCTGGTGCGGCTGGCCATTCCGCGGCGGGTCTACACCCAGAGCCACATCGACTACGTGGTCGAGGCCATCCTCAACGTGTACGCCCGCCGGGCCGCGGTGCGCGGCTACCGGTTCGTGGAGCAGGCGCCCTTCCTGCGGCACTTCACCGCGCGCTTCGCTCCGCTGGGCTGACCGGCCGGCGGCCGCCCGGGAGGCCGGGGCCTCCCGGGCGGGCTCCGCTAGTGGCTCAGCGGCAGCGAGAGCAGCGGCGCGTTGCCGCCGGCCACCTGCGGCATCTTGCCATCCCACCGCTTGGCGACCTCGTACTGCACCAGCGTGCCGGTGATGCTCTCCGCCAGCAGCCGGTTGGCCCGGGCCTGCGCCTCGGCCTCGGCCAGGATGGCCTTGGCCCGGCCCGCCGCCTTGATGGAATCTCCCTGCGCCTCGTACCGGTTCTTCTGCAGCTCGTTCTCGGCCGTGAGGGCCTGCTGCTGCATCACGTTCTTCTGGTTGATCGCCTCCATCACCGCCGCCGGCGCCCGCAGCTCGTTCAGCGTGAACTGCCGCACCAGGATCCCGTACGTCGCCAGCCGCTCGGTCAGCAGCGCCTGCACCCGGGCCACCACCTGCGCCTTCCGGGGCCCGATGATCTCGGCGATCGGCTCGCTCCCCACCACCTCCTGCAGCGCCTGCCGGATCGACTGCTTCACGTAGGTGCGCTGGATCGCCCCGATGTCACTCCGGAACGTGGTGTACAGCTCCGGCACCCGTGCCGGGGCCAGCTCGAACGACATCGAGACGTCGAGCGACAACGGCTGCCCCTCCACGCTGTTGACGTTGATCTCGTCGTTGTGCGGCGATCCCTCCACCACCGACTGGGTGAGGATCA
This sequence comes from Gemmatimonadota bacterium, assembly GCA_016713785.1. Classification (NCBI taxonomy): domain Bacteria; kingdom Pseudomonadati; phylum Gemmatimonadota; species Gemmatimonadota bacterium. The sequence goes on from JADJOM010000001.1 coordinate 871,131, forward strand.
GGGTCTGCATGTACGTCGGGTACTCCTCGATCCCCGTGGTGAGCGGGTTGCGCAGGTGGAATCCCGGCCCGAGCGGTGTCGGGTCGACCCCGCCGCCCGCGCGGTGAATCACGATCCCCACGCTGCCCGGATCCACATACGTCACGCACGAGGGCACGGTGGCCGCCACCAGGAGCAGCAGCAGCCCCAGGCCCAGCAGGGTCGCGAGCGCGCCCCCGCGCTCACCCGCCCGGCGGACCCGCCCTTCATGACGCACCGACATCGTTCATCGCCTCCTCGAAGGACTGTGGAATGGCCGTCCCGCCGCTCTTCAGGCGGACGGGACACTCGGGAGCCTGCCTCCCGTGAATCACGCATGGATGGCTGGAGCGGCGAGCGGCCGCGCGGTGGTGACGGGCCTGCCGCCACTGGAGCCCCGGTGGCGACCGGCGCCACGCCCGCGTGAACACCGCGACCGCCGTCGCAACCAGGGTTGCGACGAGGACCACGATCTCCAGCAGGATGGCGAGCATCGGTGCGCCCGATCGGACCGGGGCGTTCGGAAAGAGGTGACGGGGACGTACGGGGCATCGCCCCGGCGGTTTCCGCCGAAGCGATGCCGAAGGCAGGGGAAGCGAATCCCCCCGCGGCGGTTAGCCCGCGCGGGCGGAGCCGCGCGTCAGGCGGCGACGTTCCGGGCCGCTACGTCGATCAGGTCCGGCGGCGATACAGGCCGTCGAAGGACACCTGCCAGCTCTGGCCGCCGTCGCTGGACGTTTCCCAGAGCTGCCGCACGGTGCCGTCGGCGTTGGGCGTGAAGCTGAGCCGCTGCGACTGCGGCCGGCCGTCGGGACCGGGCGCCGTGCCAAGCAGTGTCAGGCGGCCCTCCGTGAAGCGGCCCGCGAGCTGCAGGCCGTTGCCCTGGTTGTCCACCCAGACCTGATGCCACTCGCCGGTGCCGCGATCGTACCAGTTGAGGCTCTGGCCCGTTCCGCCCCGGGAGCCGACCCAGTGCTCATGCAGCAGGCAGCCGTCCTCCTCCAGCGTGATCTCGTTGGTGCCAGCGGCGTTGCCGCCCACGGTCACGTCCCAGCGCCCGAGCCAGAAGTCGAACTGTCGTTGGGACGCCTCCCCGCAGCCGAAGGCGGGCGCGGCATTCTGGGCCCCGAGGGCGGCGGGGAGGAGCCCGAGCAGCAGGACGAGCGTCAGCCGGCGGATGGGGCGGCGCATGAGGCACTCACGATGTCGGGGTGGGACCGGGGCAGGTGCCGCGGCAGGCGTCCCCTACGGGCGTGGCCCCGGCGCCGGTTTCGGCCGGGCGGGACGTCGCGTTCTAGAACTGGAAGTAGAGGAAGGGGCTCGGCGACGCGAAGCGCAGGATGGCGAGCAGGAACACCACGGCGAGCGCGGCGCCCGCGAGCCGCCCGCGTGGCAGGCGCCAGTGCCAGGGATCGGGAACCCACCACGCGATGGCGCATCCGACCGAGAGCAGGGCCACCACCGTGGGCACGCCCAGCAGGTCGACGTTGCCACCCTCGCCCGCCGGACCGAGCCCACCGAGGCGCATGAACAGCAGCCCGGCCTGCGGAAGGTCGGCGGCGCGGAAGAGCACCCAGCCCAGCGACACGGCGAGGAAGGTGGCCGCCATGGCCAGCGCCGGCGAGCGCGGCCCCCACCCGCGTTCGCGAAAGACCGCGTGCCCCGCCAGCAGGGCCCCGTGATAGAGCCCCCACAGCACGAAGGTCCAGGCGGCGCCGTGCCAGAGGCCGCCGAGGAGCATCACCAGCACCAGGTTGCGGAGGGTGCTCAGCCGCCCGTGCTGGTTGCCGCCCAGCGGGATGTAGAGATAGTCCCTGAGCCAGAAGGAGAGCGACATGTGCCACCGGCGCCAGAAGTCCGCGATGTTCGTCGCCTGATAGGGGGCATCGAAGTTCTGCGGGAAACGGAAGCCGAGCAGCGCGGCCAGGCCGATGGCCATGTCGCTGTAGCCGGAGAAGTCGAAGTAGATCTGCAGGGTGTAGCCGAGCAGCGCGACCCACGCCTCGAGGGTGTCGAGCAGCGGGATCCGGCTCCAGAGCGGCGCCACGATGTGCGCCGCGATCGGGTCGGCGAGCAGGACCTTCTTGGCCATCCCCACGACGAGGAACCAGATGCCGAGGGCCCACAGCGCGCGGTCGGGGCGGCGCCCGAGCCGCGCGAACTGCGGTGCGAGGTCGGCGTAGCGCACGATGGGACCGGCCACCAGGTGGGGGAACATCGCCACGAAGGTGGAGAACTCGAGGAGGCTCCGCGCGGGCTGCAGCCGGCGGCGGTAGATGTCGATGGTGTAGCTGATCGAGTTGAAGGTGTAGAACGAGATGCCCACCGGCAGCACCAGGTGGAGCAGCGGCAGGTCCAGCGGGGCCCCGAGCACGCGGCCCAGGCCGTTCAGGCTGCCGGCGAAGAAGTCGTAGTACTTGAAGACCCCGAGGATCCCGAGGTTGAGCGCCAGCAGCAGCACCAGGCAGGCACGACGACGCCCTGGCGCCTCGGTGCGGCCAAGGTAGGCGCCCGCAGCGAAGTCGGCGGTGGTGGAGACCAGCATGAGCGGGACGAAGCGCCAGTCCCACCAGCCGTAGAAGAGGTAGCTGGCGAGGGTGAGCAGGCAGAGCCGGCTGCGGACCCCGGGGAGCAGCCACCACCCGAGCAGCACCGCCGGGAGGAAGGCCAGGACAAAGACGTAGCTATTGAAGAGCACAGGGCTCCGGCGCGCCCAGCACGCGCTGCACCACCCGCGCCGCGACCGGGGCGAGGAAGTGGATGCCGTCCACGTAGTCGCCGGCCAGCGCGCTGTCCACCAGCCCGTCCATCGGGACGTAGCGGAGCAGCCCCTCCCGTTCGAGGCTGCGGAGCAGCAGCACCGTCTCCTCCGTGCGCTCGCGCCACGCGGTGCTCGCCGCGGCGCTGGCGAAGTCGGGATGCACCGGCGGGATGAAGGCGATCACCTGCCGGCCATCGCCCCGCGCCTCGCGCAGGAACTGCCGGAGCCAGCTGAGCCGCATCGGGTCGAGCCGGCCAAAGGACTCGTACCGGGCGAGGATTCCCGGCAGGGACGCGCGCACGGCACTGGCCGCGTCGAAGCGGCCGGCGGCGCGCGCCGCCTCGATACGCGGGTAACGCTGGCGGCCATCCGGCTCGAGAACGGCCTCCGGAGGTCCCGCCGGTTTCCGTACCGCCGCCCAGGCCGACTGCAGCGCCCCCTGGACCGCCTGCCATCCGAGGAGGTCGGCCGCGAGCGTGACATCGGTCGCGGCCGGCTCCTCCGGCAGGAGCGGCGCGAGGCTCCGGCTCAGGGTGAGGGGCCGGTGCGGGCCCGCGCCAGGCTGGAGCAGCTCGGGCTCGACCCCCACGAGCAGGGTCGTGGCGCCGCCGGGCGCGCGTGCCCGCAGGTAGCGCCCGATGGCCACCAGGTCCTGGGTGGCGGCGCCGTTCACCGCGAAGTTGAAGGCCGGCCCACCCCCGAGCGCGGTCACGCAGGCCGGCGGCAGCGTCTTGGAACGGGACGATCCGAGGATCACCACGCGCGGGGGCGCGGGGAGCGCCCGGAGCATCGCGGCCTTCTGGTCGCGGTCCGCGCTCACCGCGGGAGGCAGCAGCCCGGTACCAAACCGGCCGACCGGATCCACCAGCACCACCAGCGCGGCCACGAGGGCGAGCAGCGCCAGGAGGGTGGCCAGGAAGCTCCGGAGGAAGGGCCCGTCGTTCGGGGAAGGATCCGGGGCGGCGTGCGGGTGGGTCATGCGCCGAAAAGTAGGGACGGCGCCCCCGCTCCGCGCCTGCCCGGCACCCATCTACCTTACGGCCATGACCAACCGCCTCGCCGGCGCCCGTTCGGCCTACCTGCAGTCCGCCGCCCACCAGCCGATCCACTGGCATCCCTGGGAGCCGGAGGCCTTTGCGCGGGCCGCGGCCGCGGACCGGCCCGTGTTGCTCGACATCGGGGCGGTGTGGTGCCACTGGTGCCACGTGATGGACGGCGAGTCGTACGAGGACCCCGCCCTCGCGGAGTTCCTCAACGAGCACTTCGTCTGCATCAAGGTGGACCGCGACGAGCGGCCGGACGTGGATGCCCGCTACCAACGGGCGGTGCAGGCCATCGTGGGCCAGGGCGGATGGCCACTCACCGCCTTCCTGCTGCCGGACGGGCAGGTCTTCTATGGCGGCACCTATTTCCCGCCGGATGGCAAGTACGGTCGCCCGGGCTTCCGCGCGGTGCTGGCCCAGGTGCTCCACGTGTACCAGACCCAGCGCGACCGGGTGCTGCAGCAGGCGGACGCGCTGCGTCGCGTGCTGGCAGAGCACCTCGACGAGGCCGCGCCGGGCGCGCCCTCGGTGGCGCTGCTCGCCGAGGGCGAGGCGGCGATGGCGCGGCTGTTCGACCCGCAGCATGGCGGCTTCGGCGCGCAGCCCAAGTTCCCCCACCCGGTGGCGGTGCGCTTCCTGCTCAACCGCTGGAGGGACACCGGCGCCGCGGCCCCGCGGGATCTCGCCGAGCACACGTTGGTGGCCATGCAGCTCGGTGGCATCCACGACCACCTCGCGGGGGGCTTCCATCGCTACGCGGTCGACGCCCGCTGGGTAGTGCCGCACTTCGAGAAGATGTCGTACGACAACGCCGAGCTGCTCCGGGCCTACGTCGAGGGGCACCTGGCGCTGGGGCACCCAGGGTTCGCGGCCGCGGCGCGCGGCACCATCCGCTGGGTGCGGGAGGTGCTGGCCGACCCGGAGGGCGGGTATGGCGCCAGCCAGGACGCCGACGTGGGCCTGCACGACGATGGCGACTACTTCACCTGGACGCTGGAGGAGGCCCGCGCCGCCATCGGCGATGACGACCTGCTAGCGGTCGCGGCCGCGTGGTATGACATCGGCACGGCCGGGGAGATGCACCACAACCCCTCGAAGAACGTCCTGCACGTCACCGAGCCGCTGACCGGGATCGCCGCGCGGCTGGGGCTCGACGGCCCCGAGGCGGCCCGCCGGCTGCATGCGGCCGAGGACCGGCTGCGGGCCGCGCGGGCCCGGCGGCCCGCGCCGTTCGTGGACCGGGGCCGCTACACGGGGTGGAACGGCATGCTGGCCGGGGCGCTCCTGGTGGCCGGGGCGGCGCTGGCGGAACCCTGGGCGGTGGAGCACGCGCTCCGTACCCTGCGGCGCCTGCGCGCCGAGCAGGCCGACCCGGCCGCGCTCCGCCACGCCCCCGGGGGCGTGGGCGGCCTGCTCGACGACCAGGTGCAGGTGGCGCTGGCGGCCCTCGAGGCGTTCGAGGTGACCGGCGAGGCCGAGTGGATCGACTGGAGCGGCGCCATCATGGAGCGGGTGTGGCGGGACTACCGTGACCCGCTGGGGGGCGGGTTGTACGATACCGCGGAGCGGGACGGGCCCGGCCTGCTCCCCACCCGGGCCACCCCGGTCCAGGACGCGCCGACGCCCTCGCCGAATGGCGTGGCCGCCCTCTGCCTGGCCCGGTTGCATGCGCACACCCAGGCCCCGGAGTGGGCGGAACGGCGGGACGCGCTGCTCGGCGCCTTCGCCGGGGCCGCCCCGGCGCTCGGCATCTACGGCGCCACCCTGCTGCTGGCGCTCGACTGGGCGGTGCAGCCGGCGGCGCACCTGGTGATCGTCGCGGGCGAGGGACCCGAGGCCGAGCCGCTCGCGGACGCCATGCACCGCGCCGCGCTCGCCACCTGGGTGCCTCGCCGGGTGGTGCGGCGGGTGCGCCCCGGCGACCTCGACCCGGCGGCCACCCCGCCCGCGCTCCGCGCGATGCTCGCCGCCGGGGGCGGCACCCGGGGCTACGCCTGCGTGGGCGCGACCTGCCAGCGGCCGGCCACCGACCTCGCGGGGTGGCGGGCGGCGCTGGCGGCCATCGGTGGCCCGGCCAGGGGCGATTGAGCTATCCCCCCCACGCCCTTATTCTCCCCGTCGACGACGCCGTCCACTCCTCCCCCTTCCATCCCGGACCATGAAGACCGCCACCATCACCACCAGCCGGGGCACCATCGTCGCGGAGCTGTTCGACGAGGACGCCCCGAAGACCGTCGAGAACTTCGAGAAGCTCGCCAACAGCAACTTCTACGACGGGCTGCGGTTCCACCGCGTGATCAGCAACTTCATGGTCCAGGGCGGGTGCCCCAACTCGCGCGACCCGAATGACCCGCGCGCCGGCACCGGCGGGCCGGGCTACAAGATCAAGTGCGAGACCCAGCGCAACACCCACAAGCACGTGGCCGGCACGCTGTCGATGGCCCATGCGGGCAAGGACACCGGCGGCAGCCAGTTCTTCATCTGCCACGCGCCGCAGTCGCACCTCGACGGCGTGCACACCGTCTTCGGCCAGGTCACCACCGGGATGGACGTGGTGAACGCCATCCGCAAGAACGACGAGATCACCTCGATCCGGGTGAGCTGAGCCTGCTGCTCGACTTCGCGGTGCTCGCGGACTACGCCCTGATCGACCAGCAGGGGAAGCTCTCGGTGCTCGGCCTGTTCCAGCACGTCTGGGTGCCGGCCTTCCCCTCGGTGCATCCCCGGGCCCACCTGGTCCTCCGGGTCCGGGGCCGCCGGACCGAGATCGGCACCCACCGCATCCGGATCCGGTTCCTCGATGCGGCCGGCAACGCGCTGGTGGAGGGCGACGGGGCGGTGCATTTCGGGGAGCCGCCGGCCGGCGTCACCGACGTGGAGGCGGGCGCGGTGCTGGTCTTTGACCTGCCGCTCCCGGCGCCCGGCCAGTACGCGTTCGAGATCAGCCTGGACGGGGCCGAGGGATACCGGGTACCCCTGAGCGCCTCCCAGCTGCCGGGGCCCCCAGCGGACACCCCGACACTGCACTAGAACTCCGCGCACGCATCTGCGATGTCGCCGGTCGGATCTCCGATGCGGGGTGCCAGCGCCGCATGCACGTCTCCTTTTGACAAAGTTGTGGCCGGGGCGTAGACTAGCCTAGGCACACCCGCAACACTCGGTTCCTCGTCAACCGATTCCTTCCTCTTTTCGGAGTTCATCTATGCGGCGGTATCCGGTCTGGCTCGCCGTCTGCGGGTCGGTCGTCCTCGCGGGCGCACCCGCGTCCCTGACGGCCCAGGGGTACAGCGTCAATGAGCACAGCTCCTGTGCCATGGGCCGCGCGGGCACGGCGGTGGCCTCTCCCTGCGCGGACGGTTCCTCGATCTTCTTCAATCCGGCCGGCATCGCCAGCGCGGCGAAGGGGGTCTGGACCATCTCGACCGGCGTCACCGCGATCGCGCCGAGTGGCGGCTTCACCAACGACGCCACCGGGCTGCGCACCGACCTCGAGGACATCATCATCCCGGTCCCGGCCCTGTACATGCAGGGCGGGCTCACCGACAAGCTGAGCGTCGGCTTCGGCGCGTTCGCGCCCTACGGCCTGACCACCAAGTGGCCCGAGAAGTCCGAGGCGCGGTTCCGGGGCTACCGCAGCACCATCCGGGCGATCTACGTCCAGCCCACGCTGGCGTACAAGCTCACCAACCAGCTCAAGGTCGGCGCGGGCTTCGACGTGAACTTCCTGCACCTGGCGCTGCAGCAGCGGGTGGACCTGTTCGACCAGGACGCGGCGCCCGGGGTCACCTTCGGGAACCTGGGGTTCCAGCGCGGGACCGACATCGCAGACGTGGAATTGACGGGCAACGGCACGGGCGTGGGCTACCACCTCGGGGCGCTGTGGGAGCCGAGCCGCCGGGTCAGCTTCGGCCTGCGGTACCTCTCGCGGCAGCTGGTGAAGATCAATAGCGCCGAGGCCGCGATCGACCGGGTGTTCACCGGGATCACGCTGGCGCAGGGCAACCCGCTCGGCGCGCCGGCCGGCACCCCGCTCGACAGCGTGCTCTCGCCCCAGTTCAGCGGCAGCGGCCCGCTGCAGGACCAGGGCGGCCGGACCTGGCTGCGCATGCCGGAGCAGCTCACCGCCGGCGTCATGGTGCGCCCCATCGAGAAGCTCAAGCTGCTGCTCGACGTGACCTACACCAACTGGAAGGTGTTCGACACGATCACCATCCACACCGACCTCCTGCCGACGACCTTCCTGGCCGAGAACGCCAACGGGTCCACCGCCTGGCGCTACGGCGCCGAGTACGAGATCAGCGCTGGGAGCGTGCTCCGCGGCGGCTACCTCTTCCACGACGCGGCGCTGCCGGCCGGCTCGGTCACGCCGAACCTGCCCGAAGGCAAGCGGGCGGAGTTCACGCTCGGCTTCGGCACCCGGCTCGGGTCCAAGCTCCACGCCGACGTGGCCTACCAGTACATCCAGCAGCAGAATCGCCGCGGCCGCACCGTTGAATACGGCCTGCCCGACAACGGGCTGTTCGAGTTCAAGGCGCACCTGTTCGGCGCTACCCTGTCCTACACCTTCTGACGCCACCGGAGCCTGATCATGCAGATCAAGCGACTCGTTTCGACCCTGCTCGTCGCGCTGCCGGTGCTCGCGGGATGCCGCACCGACGAGAAGCTCAACGCGCCCGACGTGCTGGACCCGATCTTCCAGCGCTACGTGTCGATGGGCAACAGCATCACCGCCGGCTACATGTCGGCGGGCATCAACGACAGCACCCAGAAGCGCTCCTACGCCGTCCTGCTCGGCGCCGCCATGGGCACCAGCTTCAACTATCCCCGGCTCAACGGCCGGGGCTGCGCCCCGCCGTTCACCAACAACGTGACGCAGGCCCGCGTCGGCGGCGGCACCTCGACCACCTGTGACCTGCGGGTCCCGCTCGAGGGCACCCTCAACAACACCGCCGTCCCCGGCGCGCGGGTGCAGGAGCTGCTCAGCAACTTCGGCGTGCCCGTCTCGTCGTCGAACGCGCTGACCACGTTCTTCCTCGGCGGCAAGACGCAGATCCAGCGCATGACCGAGGCCCAGCCCACCTTCGTGACGGTGTGGATCGGCAACAACGACGTGCTGGGCTCGCTGACCAGCTCGGCCAATCCCGGCAACCCGGCGCTGGTCACCCCACTCAACACCTTCACCGCCCAGTACGACTCGGTCCTCGACGCCATCGAGGCCACCGGGGCCCGCGCCGCGCTGGTGACGGTCGGCGACGTGAGCGTGATTCCCTATGCCTCGAAGGGCGCGATCTGGTACTGCCTCAAGAACGGCGGCTGCCCCGCGCCGCTCCCGCCGCAGGACCCCACGCTCGCCGGCATCCCGACGTTCACGGTGAACGTCAGCTGCGCGCCGGTTCCGCCCGCCGGCGGCGGCCTCAGCATCCTGGTGCCGTGGACCGTGGGCCTCACCAAGCTGAGCACGGCCATCGCCGGGTTCCCCGCCACCATTGATTGCTCGGTGGACAACGAGGTGGTGACCAGCGCCGAGCTGACCGGGCTGGTGACCGCGGTGGCCGGGTTCAACGCCCACATCGTGGCTGAGGGCGCGGCCCGCGGCATGGCGGTCTTCGACATCAACCCGACCCTCGGCGCGCTGGTCCTCAACGGGACCATCCCCCAGTTCCCGAACATCGCGGGTGCGGCCGTGGGACAGCCGGTGACCTTCGGCACGATGTTCACGCTCGACGGGGTCCACCCGAGCGCGCTGGCCCACCAGATCGTGGCCGACTCCCTGGCCTCAGTCATCAACGCCACCTACGGGACCAGCCTGCCGGTCCCGGTCTGCGGCACGGTGAGCTGCCCGGCGCCCTGACGCCCGGCGAGCGCTGCCGTGATCTCCGGCCCCCCGTTGCCTCCGGCGGCGGGGGGCCGTTCATTGCAGGCCATGACTTGGACCCGCGATCGCGCCCTGGCGCTCATGCACGAGTACACCCCGTCCGACGCCCTCCGGAAGCACATGTACGCCGTCGAGGCGGCCATGCGGGCCATGGCGGTTCGCGGGGGGGAGGATCCCGACGCCTGGGGACTGGTGGGGCTGCTGCACGACTTTGACTATGAGCGCTATCCCAACGCCGCCCGCTCCGCCATGGAGGAACATCCCTCCGAAGGCGTGCGGCTCCTTGCGTCGCAGGGCCTCCCTGAGCCGATGCAGCGGGCCATCCTTGGCCATGCGGGCTATACCGGGGTGCCCCGCGACACGCCCATGGCGCGCGCGCTCTTTGCGGTAGACGAACTCTGCGGATTCCTGGTGGCGTGCGCCCTGGTCCGCCCGTCGCGGAGCCTGCAGGACCTCGAGGTGGCCAGTGTCCGGAAGAAGCTCAAGGACAAGGCCTTTGCCCGCGGCGTGAGCCGCGAGGACGTGCTGCAGGGCGCCACCGAGCTCGGCGTGCCGCTCGAGGAACTCATCGCCTTCGTGCTCGAGGCCCTGCGCCCCATCGAGCGCGAGCTGGGGCTGGGCACGGGATGACCGGGCCGGCGGAGCGGCCGACCCGGATCTCGACCACGAGCCGGCCGGCGACGCAGCGGGCCATCGACCGCGCGGCCGCCGCCCGGCCCATCCCGGGGAACCGGGTGGCCCTGCTGCAGGACGGGCCCGCCGCCTACGGCGCCATGCTCGCGCTGATCGAGGGCGCCACCCGGTTCATCCACTTCGAGAACTACATCATCCGCGACGACGCCACCGGCTGGCGTTTCGCGGAGGCCCTCGCCGCCCGCGCCCGCACCGGCCTCCCGGTGCGGGTGCTGTACGACTGGCTCGGCTCCATCGGCACCGGCCGGGCCTACTGGCGCTTCCTCCGCCAGGCCGGCTGCGAGGTGCGCTGCTTCGGGACACCCTCCCTGATCCGCCCCCTCCGCCTCATCGCGCGCGACCACCGGAAGCTGGTGGTGGCCGATGGCGTCCGCGCCGTGGTCGGGGGACTCTGCATCGGTGATGAATGGGCCGGCGATCCGGCCCGCGGCATCCCGCCCTGGCGCGACACCGCCGTGCTCATCGAGGGACCCGCCAGCCACGCACTCGACCTGGCGTTTGCGCGGGTCTGGGCCCGCGCCGGGCTGCCGCTCCCGGAGGAGGAGCACGCCGCCGAGGCGCCCGCCATGGGCGATGCGGCGGTGCGGATCGTGGTGGGGGAACCGGGCAAGCAGCGCGCCTACCGGGTGCTCGAGTACCTGACCGCCGGGTGCCGCCGCCGGCTGTGGATCGTCGATGCCTACCTGGTGCCGCCCGCCCGGCTGTTCGAGGTAATGGCGCTCGCCGAGCGCGACGGCGTGGACATCCGGCTGCTGGTGCCCGGCGCCAGCGACGTCCCGCTGGTGCGGAACCTCACCCGGCTCGGCTACCGCGACATCCTCCGCGCGGGGCTGCGGATCTTCGAGTGGGACGGGCCCATGATCCACGCCAAGACCATGGTGGCGGACGGCCGGTGGGTGCGCGTGGGCACCAGCAACCTGAACGCGTCGAGCCTGGTGGGGAACTACGAACTCGACGTGGTCATCGAGGACCCGGCGCTCGCCCGCGCCATGGAACAGCAGTTCCGGCGCGACATCGCCCAGAGCAGCGAGGTGGTGCGGCAGGTGCGCCGCGGGCCGGCGGCGCTGCGCGGCGTGATGCCGAGCCGCCTGGCCCGGCGCGGGGAGCGGGGCGTGGCCGGGCGGCGGCGAGGCCGGCGGGAGTTCCGGGCCCGCACGGTGGTGGCCGCCCGCCGGCTGGTCAGCGGCGCGTTCCGGTCGCTCGTCGGCCCCGGCATCCTGGCGCTCGCCGTCCTCGGCGTGCTCTTCGTGGGGCTGCCGACGGTGATGAGTTACGTCTTCGGGGGGATCTGCCTCTGGTTTGCGGCGGTGCTCGGGGTCCAGGCCTGGGGACGCCGCGGCGGGTGGGGATGATCGACGCCTAGGCCCGCGCGCGCGCCTCCTCGTACCAGCGGGCCACGGCCGCGTGCTCCTCGGTAGCGCCCAGCCGCTCCAGCAGCCCGAGCGCCGCCGCCACATCCGCGCCCGCCTCCGCCCAGCGCCGCTCGACAGCACCCAGCCGCGCCCGGGCCTCGAGCGCCTCCGCCTCGATGAGCGGGCTGCCGTACTCCCGGGCCAGGCCCACGGCACGATCCAGCGCGGCACGCGCGGCGGTCACCTGCCCCAGCGCGGTCCGCGCGGCGCCCGCGAGCCGCAGCGCATCGGCCTCGCCAAGGTAGTCGGGGATGGCCGCGTACTGCTCGGCCCCGAGCCGGGCCCCGGCTTCCGCCACCACCGCCTCGCCCCGGCGCAGCGACAGGTCGCCCCGGCCCACGTGGGCCATGGCCAGCAGCCGCTGGTTCCCCGCCTCGCGGGCGTACCCGATGGCGCGCCGCTCATAGCGGTCGGCGGGGTCGTACTGTCCCAGGTCCCGGTAGGCAATGGCCAGGTTGTGGCAGGTCTCGGCGAGGCCGGCGGTGCTGCCGATGCGCTGGTAGGCGGGAATCGCCAGCTGGTACTGGGTGAGCGCCTCCTCCCGCCGCCCGGTGAGGTTGGCGATCATGCCGAGGTTGTTGCAGGCCCGCGCCAGCACCAGCGGATCGGCCGCCTGGCTCGCGAGGTCCAGCGCCCGCGCGAAGGCGGCACTCGCCTCCGGCAGCTCGCCCAGCTCGAAGTGGGCGGCCCCCAGCATGTTCACCGCCCGCCGGTAGATGGCCGCATCCCCCCGCTCCAGTGCCGGCATCGCGGCGAGGAGGCGTTCGCGGGCGGGCCGCAGCAGCCCCTGGCGGAGCTCGCGCTCCGCCGCGGCGACTTCGTCCGGCACCTCGTGGGGATGGGCGGTCATGCCATGTGCTCCTAGTAGGCCACGGCGTAACGGGTGAAGCCGGGCACATCCGCTTCGACTTCCTGCTCCACGGTGTCGACGCTGCTCACCAGCGGCGACCACGGGTCCCCGAGCTGCTCTTCCTTCCAGATCTGCAGGCCGAGCAGGATCGTGGTGTCGGCCGCGGTGACGAACCCGTCCTCGTCGAGATCCGGGTCGGCGTCGCGGAACTTGATCCACAGCCGGGCCGGCCTCGACGGGTTGAACACCAGCCCCGAGGGCGCAAACTGGATGATCAGGTTCGCGGTATCGCTCACCGTCACCGTGATCAGGACGGAGTCACCGCTGGCGAGCGGGTTCCCCGCGCTGTCGCTCACCAGGGTCCGGTCGTCCACCCGGAAGCGGATGAACTCGAAGGAATCGGTGGCCCCGGCGGCCTTCTGGTACATGAGCCGGAGCTCGCGCCGCTCGCCGCGCACCGCCCAGAAGCTCTGGGTACGCTCGGCGAGGGGCGGCGCGGTCACGGCGGGACGCAGGAAGGTCAGACTGTCCTGCGACACCGTGGTGTCGGTGGGGTCGGGGCCGTTGCCACCGCCCCCATCAGAGGCGGTGCTGCAGGCCAGGGCCAGGGCGGCGAGGGTCGCAAGGGAAACGAATCGGGGAGACATCAGAATTCATCCTCGGTGAGGGCGGCCTGCCGTCCGCGGGGGGCCAGCAGTCGGAGCAGGCGGGTACGGGAGATCCCGAGGCGGCGCGCCGCCTCGCTCTTGTTGCCGTCGGCCAGCCGGACCATGGAGGCGGCGGCGGCGCGGACGATGTCGGACATCGCGGCGGGGAACGGCACGCCGTCGGCGGACGACAGCGGCCGGGCGGTATCGAGCCCCAGGTCGGCGGCGTCGAGGACCCCGCCGTCGCACATCAGCAGCGCCCGCTCGATCACGTTGCGCAGCTCGCGGATGTTCCCGCTCCACGGGTGCGCGAGCAACCGGCGCTCGGCGGCCGGCGACAGGGCCGGGACGGCGATCCCGTATTCCCCGGCGAAGCGGCGCAGGAAGCTCCCGGTGAGCAGCAGCAGGTCCTTGCCGCGCTCGCGCAGCGCGGGCAGGCGCAGCCCCACCACGTTGAGCCGGTAGTACAGGTCCTCGCGGAACTCGCCCCGGCGCGAGGCTTCGGCCAGGTCCACGTGGGTGGCGGCGATGACCCGGACATCCACCGCCATGGTGGTGGTCCCGCCGACCCGCCGGATCTCGCGCTGCTCCAGCACCCGGAGCAGCTTGCCCTGCAGCGGCAGGGAGAGGTGGCCGATCTCGTCGAGGAAGATCGTCCCGCCGTTGGCCACCTCGAACAGCCCGGGCTTGGCGGCGCTCGCGTCGGTGAAGGCGCCCTTCTCGTGCCCGAACAGCTCGCTCTCCAGCAGGTTCTCCGGGATCGCGGCGCAGTTCACATCCACGAACGGCGCCTTCTTGCGCGGCCCGTTGTAGTGGACCGCCCGCGCCAGCAGCTCCTTGCCCGTCCCGGTCTCGCCGCCGATGAGCACCGTGACCGCGCCGTGCGGGATGATTCGCGCCGCGCGGTCCAGGGTCTCCCGCAGGGCCGGGCTCTCGCCCAGGATGCCGTCGAACTGGTACTTGGATGCCTCGAGGGTGGTGAAGCTGGCCGAGGCCCCGGCCGTCCGCACCCGCTCGGCCTGCTGCGCCAGCCAGCCCTGCAGCAGCGCCAGGTCCTGCGGCAGCGCGAAGTACTCCCGCGCCCCGGCCCGCATGGCCCGGATGGCGATCCGGTGCTCGGCCGCGGCACCCACCACCGCGATCTCCGGGTGGGTGCCCCGGACGGCCTCCAGCCGGTCCACGATCTGGTCCTCCACCCCCGCGGCGTTCAGGACCACGACGGCCGCCTCAGCGGATGCCCGTTCCCCGACCACCAGCTCGAACCCGGCCGCGGCCGCGAGGCCTGGCCAGATGGCGGCGAAGGAATCGCTCGCGGCGAGCAGGGCGAGCTGGGGCAGCGGTTGCGGCACGGATCCTCGGGCATTCGGGGAAGGGCGGCCTGCACTGCCCCCCTCCAAGGCACGAAGTGGACCGGAATGCTCCAGCAAGGCCGTGCCTCCAAACCCTTTACCAACAAACACTTTACTAATCACGGATCGGCGGGGCCGGCCCTGGCTGTGGTGACGAATTGTGCTAGTCGTACCGAAACGGTACAGGCGGCGGCCCGTCCGGTGCGGCTGTCGAGTCACTGCGCGGATCCCCGGCGGCCGGCAGCGGCACCCGTGGCACCGACCCGACCCGGGGGAGGTCGAGCAGGTGTCGGGCGCTCGCTTCCCATCCGTGGTGGCGGGTCGCTACGGCCCGGGCGTTGGCGCCGAGCCGCTGCCGCAGTGCGTAATCGCGTCGCAGCCGGGACAGGGCCGTGGCGAGCGCCCAGGCATCCACCGCCGGGACCGCGAACCCGGTCAGTTCATGCTCGACCAGGTAACGGCCCGGTCCGACCTGCCGCGCCACGACAGGGCGCCCGGCGGCCATCGCCTCATAGACCTCGAGGGGCCAGCCGGCGTCCACCGGATCGGCCGGCGGGGTGACCACCACGTCCATCGCCGCCAGCCAGCCGGGCACCTCACACGACGGGACGGCGCCGGCGAAGTACGCCCGGTCCGCCAGGCCCCACTCCGCCAGCACCGTCTCCAGCCGCTCCCGTTCCGGGCCGCCGCCGACCAGCAGGAGCTGGCAGTCATCGTGGAACCGGGCGAGGCTGGCGAACGCCCGCAGCAGGACGGGCAGCGCTTCGGCCTCTCCGAGCGGTCCGGCGTAGCCGATGGTGAAGCTTCCGGGCGGGGCGCACCACGCCGGGCAGGGCTGCGGAGTGAACCGTTCCGGCTCGATGGCGTGGCGCACCACCCGGACCCGGTCGGGCGGGATATTGAACGACCGCAGGTAGGCCGCCACCGCGGGCGAGGCCGCGACCAGGGTCCCGGCCGCCGCGAAGGCCCGGTACGCCACGCGAATGCCGGCATGCCCCTCGAGCACCCCCAGGCGACGTCCCTCGAGTTCCACCAGCGGGGCATCGACTTCGAGGATGCTCGGGAGCCCGGCGCCCGCCGCCCAGTCCATGGCGGCGTAGCTCCAGAGGGAGTAGCGCTCGTAGACCAGGTCGAAGGGCCCGGCAGCGTCCAGCGCGGCGCGCAGCTCGCCGTTGACCGACAGGGCGCGCCAGACCGGCGGCAAGCGTCGGGCGGGCCGGCCGGCCGACAGGGCATGCACCGGGATGTCGGCGAGCCCCACCGGGCGCTCCCGCCCGGGCCGGATCGTGAACACCTCGACGGCGTGGCCCAGCGCGCGCAGGGTGCGGAGGAACGCCTGGGCGCGGGCAGCGACCCGCGATCGGCCGAAGAGCGGCTGGTCCCGATCCACGCTGACATACGCGATCCTGAGCGGCCCTCGCGCCGGGACGGCGCGACCGACTGGCAACTCCATGCTACCTCCACCGTAGGGTCAGCCCGCCCGGGACGCCGTGTCCTGTCGCGGCACCGCCGGGCCTGCCTGTGCAAGGGGCGGGCGCGGCCTGCGCCTCCCGGCGATCTTCCGGAGCTTCATGTCCAGCAACAACTTGCAGGCCGGGGACCGAGGCCCTGCCCGGGTCCGGCCCCCCACGATTCGCTCCATCATGGATCGGGGCGGTACAATTCCCGCGCGGCGGCCGCGCCGACACGGTCGATCAACGATTGCCAGGGATGGTGCGTATCTCCGCTGAGTCCGACGCCGCCCTCATCGCCAGGGCCCAGGGTGGTGACCGTGACGCCTTCGGCGTGCTGGTCGGCCGCTACGGGCCCATGGTCCGGCGCCTGACCCGGGCGGTCCTCCACCATGGTGCCGACGCGGACGATGCCGCCCAGGATGCGTTCTTCTCCGCCTGGCAGGCCATCGATCGGTTCGATCCCGCGCAGACCCTCGGGCCCTGGCTGGCCCGCATCGCGGTGAACGCGGCGCGGGACCTGGTCCGGCGTCGCCGGGTCCGGGTCACCGAGCCGGTGCCGATGGACCGCGCCGACCTGGGTCCGCTGCCGGACCGGGCCGCCGAGGCCAGGGTGCAGCGGGGGCGGCTGGCGGCGGCGCTCGCATCCCTGCCGGAGCGGCAACGGCTGGTGGTGGTGCTGTTCGAGGTCGAGGGATACGCCCACGGCGAGATCGCCGGGCTGTTCGGCATCCCCGAGGGCACGGTGCGGTCGGAGCTGTTCCACGCCAAGCGAAAACTGCGTGCGGCGCTTGACGGACTGAGAGAGGAGTGACCATGCAGGAATCGCCCTTCCCCCTGGATCGTGACCCGGCCCTCGAGCGCGGGCTGCGCGACCTGCTTGGCGACGGGGCCGACGCGGGGTTCGCCGCGCGCGTCGTCGCGGGGCTCCCGGCCCGGAACTCCCTCCTCCACGTGCTGGCCGGCTGGGCCCGGCCGGGGATCGCCGCCGCGCTGCTCCTGGCCACCGCGCTCGGGGTGTGGCTCACCCTGCGAGCCGAGGCGGGTGCGGGGGTGAGCCCGCTGGCGGAGGTGGGTGCCTCCGGCCGGCCCCAGGACAGCGACGCCCTCATGGGCGTGGCGCTCGGCGGGGGGCGCTGAGCGTGGCGGCCATGCGCACCGATACCTGGAAGGCCGTGGTGCTGCTCCTGCTGGCCACCTTCGCGGGGGCGGCGGTGGGCAGTGTGGTCACCAGCCGGATGCACGGCGAGCACCGCGACGGCGCGCATGGCCACCGCGGCAGCGACTGGTACATGGACCTGCTCAAGGCGGAACTGCAGCTCACGGCCGCGCAACAGGACAGCGTGCGGCAGGTGCTGGACCATCACCGCGGCGCGATGGACTCCCTCTGGGCCGATGTCGGCGCCCGGATGGACGCGATGCGCCAGGCCATCCGCGCCGACGTCCGGACACTGCTGACCCCCGCGCAGCGTGAGCGGTACGCTGCGCTCACCGCCCGGCTGGACGCCGAGCGGCGTGATTCGACCTCCAGGGATTCGACCAACCGATGACGACGATGATGCCCCGGCGTACCTGGCGGGCCACCCTGGCGCTGCTCGCCGCCCTGGTGGCCGGCCCCCTGGCGGCGCAGACCCCGACCGTGACCCTCGAGGAGGCGGTGCGCCGGGCGCAGCAGGCACAGCCCGCCGTGGTGCAGGCGCGCGGCAGCCTCCGCAACGCCGACGCCCAGGTCCGCTCGTCCACCGGCGCGTTCCTGCCCAGCCTGAACGCGACCTCCTCCGGCACCCGCAGCTACAACGAAACCCAGCGCGTGGGCCCCACCGGCGAACTCGAGAGCGGCGGGACCACCACCAACAGCGTCAACTTCGGGCTGTCCAGCAGCGTGGACCTGTTCACCGGGTTCCGCCGGGGCGCGGACCGCCGCTCGGCGCGGGCCACCCAGGACGCCGCGGAGGCGGGGGTGACCAACGCCGAGTTCCAGGCCGGGCTGACCGCCACGCAGCAGTTCTTCGACGCGCTGGCGGCCCAGCAGCTGGTGCGGGTGCGGGAGGCGGGGGTGCGCCGGGCCGAGGAGCAGCTCAACCTGTCGGCGGCCAAGCTCCGGGTGGGCTCCGCCACCCGTTCCGACTCGCTCCGTTCGGTGGTGAACCTGGGCAACGCGCGGCTGGCGCTGGTCTCGGCCGGCAGTGACGTGGCCCGGACCCAGGCGGCGCTGGCGCGCACCATCGGCCTCGACGGCCGGGTGGCCGCGTCAGACGACTCCGCCTTCTACGCCCCGACGACGAGCATCGACACCACCGCGCTCAACCGCGAGGCGCTGGCCCGCTCCCCGCGGGTGCAGGCCGCCGAGGCGAGCGCGCGGGCGGCGGACGCCTCGGTGAAGGCGGCGCGGTCGCAGTACTTCCCCACCCTGGCCCTGTCAGGGTCGGCCGGATGGAGCGGCAACAACAACTCCGATTACCGGCTCTTCGCCAACCGGCAGCTGCAGCTCGGGCTCTCGTGGCCGATCTTCAACCGGTTCCAGCGGGAACAGACCATCGTCACCCGGCTCTCCAGCCTCGACGCGGCGGAGGCGAGCGCGCAGGACGCGCGGCGCGAGGTGCAGGCCTCGCTGACCACCCAGTATGCCGCGCTCGACGCGGCGCGGGTGCGGATGGAGATCGCCCAGAGCAGCCTCGAGGCCGCCACCGAGGACCTCCGGGTGGTGAGCGAGCGGTACCGGGTCGGGGCGGCGACGATCCTCGACGTGCTCAACTCGCAGGAAGCGCTGGCGCAGGCGGACGTGGACGTGGTCACGGCACGGTTTGACTACCTCAAGGCCCGAGCCCAGATCGAGGCCCTCATCGGACGGCGGCTATGAGCACACTGACGGATACGGCGGAACGGATGGCCCAGCTGCCCGGCGACGTCCCCCGCGATGCGGTGATCGTCACCCGGAACCTGCAGCGCCAGTACGACATGGGGGGCGAGATCGTGCGCGCCCTCCGGGGCGTGGACCTTACCATCCGCCGCAACGAGTACGTGGCCGTGATGGGCCCCTCGGGGTCGGGGAAGTCCACGCTGATGAACCTCATCGGCTGCCTCGACACGCCGAGCGAGGGGGAGTACTGGCTCAATGGCTATCGGGTCTCCGAGCTGGGCGACGACGCCCTGGCGCGGATCCGCAACAAGGAGATCGGGTTCGTCTTCCAGACCTTCAACCTGCTCCCCCGCGCCGACGCGCTGCACAACGTGGAGCTGCCGCTGGTCTACGCCGGCGTGGCCACCCGGGAGCGCCGGGAGCGCGCGGCCGAGGCGTTGCGGCGGGTGGGGCTCGAATCGCGGATGAGCCACCGTCCCAACGAGCTCTCCGGCGGCCAGCGGCAGCGCGTGGCCATCGCCCGGGCGCTGGTCAACCGGCCGAGCATCCTGCTGGCCGACGAGCCCACCGGCAACCTCGACTCCAGCACCAGCGCGGAGATCATGGCGCTGTTCCGCGAGCTGCACACCGAATCGCAGACCATCGTGCTGGTCACGCACGAACACGACATCGCCGCGCACGCCGAGCGGCAGGTCCACCTGCACGACGGCAAGGTCGCGCAGGATTTCCAGACGCCCAGGAACTGACGCCGCCATGCGCAAGACGCTCTCCGTTGCCGTGTTCGCCCTCGCCCTCGCCGCCTGCAGCGAGCCCGAGGCCGCCCCGCTGCCCGTCTACCAGGCGGTGGCGGTCGAGCGGCGGGACATCGTGGTCTCCGCCCGCGCCAACGGCACGATCCAGCCCGACACCACGGTCGAGGTGAAGTCCAAGGCCTCGGGCGAGATCCTCAAGCTCAACGTCGAGACGGGGAGCACGGTGGCCCGGGGCGACCTGCTGATCCAGGTGGACCCGCGCACCGCCAAGAACAGTTTCGCGCAGGCCGAGGCCGATCTCGACGTGGCCAAGGCCAAGCTGGCCAACGCCACGGCCCAGAAGAACCGCTCCGACGCGCTGTTCGAGTCCAAGGCGCTGACCGAGCAGGAGCATGAGCAGGCGGTGCTCGACTTCGCCAACGCCCGCTCGGAGGTGGTGCGGGCCGAGGTGGCGGTCGAGAACGCCCGCATCCGGCTGGAGGACACCGACGTCCGGGCGCCGATCGGCGGCACGATCATCGAGAAGAGCGTGGAGCGCGGGCAGGTGATCTCCTCGCCCACGAGTGACGTGGGCGGCGGCACCGTGCTGCTCCGCATGGCCGACCTCAACCTGGTGCAGGTGCGCACCCTGGTGGACGAGACGGACATCGGCAAGATCCAGCCGGGGCTGCGGGCCACGGTCACGGTGGACGCCTACCCCAACCGGCCGTTCGAGGGCACGGTGCTCAAGATCGAGCCGCTCGCCGTGACGCAGCAGAACGTGACCATGTTCCCGGTCATGGTGCGCATCCAGAACCGCGAGGGGCTGCTCAAGCCGGGGATGAACGCGGACGTCGAGATCCACGTGGGCCGCCGCGACGGCGTGCTCGCCGTGCCCAACGCGGCCCTGCGCACCCAGCGCGACGTCGCCAGCGCGGCGGAGGTCCTGGGGCTGACGGCCACGGAGGTGGCGACCCAGCTGGCCCAGGCCGCCCGCGCGCCCGGGGACAGCGCCCAGGTCCGGCCCGCGAGCGCGGGCGCGAAGCCGGCCGGCGCCACCATGACGCTGCAGAACGGGCAGACCATCACCCTGCCCGAGGGCGTGACCGAAGAACAGGTCCGCAACGCCATGAAGAAGCGCTTCTCCGGCGAGGCCACCACCCCGGCCGAGAAGGCGCTGCTGCAGAAGGTCTTCTCGGGCGCCGGCGGCGGCGGGGCGCGACGCCCCCAGACCGACTCCCGCTTCGGCGGGAAGTACATCGTGTTCGTCCGGCGGGACGGCAAGCCCTTCGCCACCAACATCGCGACGGGCCTCACCGACCTCGACTGGAGCGAGGTGAGCAGCGGCCTCGGCGAGACCGACTCGGTGCTCATCCTGCCCAGCGCTGGGCTGATCGAGTCGCAGAAGGAATTCAATGAACGGATGGCGCGGATGACGGGCGGGGGCGGGATCCCCGGGCTGGCCAACCCGTCCACCAGCTCCAAGGCGCCCACCGCCACCACCACGAGGCCCTGACCATGAACCTGCTCGAGATCATCCGGGTGGCGCTGGGTTCCATCCGGGTGAACGTGCTGCGGTCCATCCTGACGGCCCTGGGCATCATCATCGGCGTGGCCGCCGTCATCACCATGGTGGCCCTCGGCGCCGGCGCCCAGAAGGCCGTCGAGGAACAGATCGCCTCCATCGGGGCCAACGTCCTGCAGGTCTATCCCAACTGGGGCCGCATGGGCGGGGTGGCCAGCGCCACCCGCGTGAGCCTGACCACCGACGACGCCGCCGCCCTGCAGCGCGACGCCACCCAGCTCAAGGCCGTGGTGCCGGAGCTGGGGAACAACCTGCAGGTGAAGTACCTCAACACCAACATCAACACCTCCATCACCGGCGTGACGGCCAACTTCATGCCGGTGAAGCGGTACAAGCTGGCCCACGGGCGGATCTTCAGCGAAGGGGACGACGAGGCCCGTGAGCGCTATGCCGTGCTCGGGTCCGAGATCCCGGTGATGCTCAACGCCAACCCGGCCGCGCTGATCCACCAGACCATCCAGATCCGCGGGATCAGCTTCGAGATCATCGGCGTGCTGCAGCCCAAGGGCGCGAGCAACTCGTGGCAGAACCCCGACGAGATCGTCTTCATCCCGCTCAACACCGCCCGCTACCGGGTCTTCGGCAATGACCGGCTGCGCGCCATCAGCGTGGAGGTGAAGGACAGCGTCCCGGTGGACATCGGGATGGTGGACATCGAGCGGGTGATGCGCCGGGAGCACAAGATCCGCCCCGGCCAGGAGAACGACTTCATGATCCGCGGGTCGCAGGAGGTGCTGGCCACCCAGGCGGCCACCACCCAGATCTTCACCACGCTGCTGGCGAGCATCGCGGCGGTGTCCCTGGTGGTCGGCGGCATCGGCATCATGAACATCATGCTGGTCTCGGTCACCGAGCGGACCCGCGAGATCGGGGTGCGCAAGGCGCTCGGCGCCACCCGGCTCAACATCATGTTCCAGTTCCTCATCGAGGCCCTGGTGCTCTGCCTGGTAGGCGGGCTGCTCGGCATCGGGCTCGGCTGGTGGGTCACCGACACCCTGGCCACCAACAACGGCTGGAACACCCTCATCTCGAGCCAGAGCATCGCGGTCGCGTTCGGGACCAGCGCCGCCATCGGCCTGGTGTTCGGGATCTGGCCCGCCAGCCGGGCCGCCCGGCTCGACCCGATCATCGCCCTGCGGTACGAGTAGCACCCGCGCGCCCCGGGCCTCCCTCCCGACGGAGGGAGGCTGCGGTGCGCCCCTCCCCCTTGCCGACGGACGTCGCTCCGCATGCTGACGCTCATGATGCTCGCGGCCCTCCAGGCCGCCCCGCAGGACACCGGGACCGTGCGCTTCGCCGTGGACCTGCCCCGCCGTGAGGCGCTGGTCACGATCGATGGCGTGCTCGACGAGCCGGTCTGGCGCGAGGCGGCCCGGCTCGACGGCTTCCACCAGTACCAGCCGGTGGATGGGCGGCCCGCCGAGGAGCGGACCGAGGTCCTGGTCTGGTACGCGCCGGGCGCGATCCACTTCGGCATCCTCGCCCACGACCGGCAGCCCCAGGGCATCCGCGCCACCGTGGCCGACCGCGACAACCTCGACGCCGATGACCGGGTCACGATCTACCTGGACACCTTCAACGACCGGCGCCGCGCCTTCTTCTTCACCGTGAATCCGCTCGGGGTGCAGGAGGACGGGGTGCGCAGCGAGGGAGGCTTCACGGCCGGCTCCCTGAGCGGGGGGACCACCGACAAGAACCCCGACTACCTCTGGCAGTCCCGCGGCGTGGTCACCGACTCGGGGTACGTGGTCGAGGTCCGGATCCCCTTCAAGAGCCTGCGCTACCCCGGGGACGGCGCCCAGTCCTGGGGGCTCAACGTGCAGCGCCGGGTGCAGCGCACTGGCTACGACGACACCTGGACCGACGTGCGGCGCGCCAACGCCAGCTACCTGCTGCAGGCCGGCACCGCCACCGGCCTGCACGACCTGCAGCGCGGCCTGAGCGCCGAGGTGCAGCCCTTCGTGACCGCGCAGGCCAACGGCCTCCGCGACGCCTCGGGCTTCACCCGCGAGGACCTCGACCCGAGCGCCGGCGTGAACCTGCGCCTGGGCATCAGCAGCAACGTGTCGATCGACGCCACGTACAATCCGGACTTCAGCCAGGTGGAGTCCGACGCGAGCCTGGTGACCGTCAATGAGCGGTTCGCGCTGTTCTTCTCCGAGAAGCGGCCCTTCTTCCTGGAGGGGATCGAGCTCTTCGCCACCCCCAACCAGCTGGTCTACACCCGCCAGATCGTGAACCCGCTGGTGGGCGGCAAGGTGACCACCAAGGTGGGCCGCACCAACCTGGCGCATCTCTCGGCCATCGACGAGCAGCCGGGCCACAACGCGGTATTCACCGTCACCCGGCTGCGCCGGGACATCGGGGCCAACTCCACCGGCGGGCTCACCCTGACCACCCGCGACCAGGACGGCGCCTTCAACCGCCTGGCGGCCGGCGACGTCCGGGTGGTGTTCGGCAAGCTCTACTACGTGGCGGGACAGCTCGGCGCCTCGTGGACCCGCGACACGCGGAGCGGCGACGCGCGCACCAGCCCCCTCTGGGAGGCCGAGTTCGACCGCACCGGGCGCAGCTGGGGGTTCAACTACAAGCTGACCGGCATCGGGCGCGACTTCTCCGCGCAGGCCGGCTTCGTGCCGCGGAACGACATCATCACGGTCCGCGCCTTCAATCGCTTCTCGTTCTATGGCGCGCGGGGCGCAACGCTCGAGCAGCTCACCGTCTTCTTCGGCCCCAGCCGGCTGTGGCGGTACGACCGGTTCCCCAGCGACGCGCTCGAGGGTTCCGAGAGCGGCGACCTCAACCTGACCTTCCGCGGCGGCTGGAAGGCGTCGGCCCACGCCGAGCACAACTTCACCGACTTCATCCCGGGGGACTACGCCGGCTACGAGACCGGGGCGCCGGGGACGCCGTACGCCCCGCTCGACGGCATCAGCGACGGCTTCTCGTTCTCCGGCAGCGTGACCACCCCGACCTTCCAGGCGCTCAACGCCACCGCGCGCCTGGCCCGCAGCCGTGGGCCGATCTTCCCCGAGGCGTCGCGCGGGTACGAGACCCGCTTCACCTCGAGCCTCTCGCTGCGGCCCACCGGCTCCGTCCGCCTCACGGCCTCCAACACCTGGTCCCGCATCACCCGCGACCGCGACGGTTCGGAGTTCGCGCGCACGATCATCCCGCGGCTCAAGCTGGAGCTGCAGGCCAACCGCGCGCTGTTCTTCCGGGTGGTGGCGGAGTACGTGGCGGAGCGGCGGTCGCCGCTCGAGGACGCCCGGACCGGCGCCCCGCTGTTCGTGAACGGGAGCCAGGTGGTGGGGCGCGAATCGAACCGGATGCGGATGGACTGGCTGGCGTCGTTCGAGCCGACGCCGGGGACGGTGGCCTTCTTCGGGTACGGGGCCTCGCTGGCCGACCGGGAGGCGTTCGCCTTCCGGGACCTGACCCGGGACAGCGACGGCTTCTTCGTGAAGCTGGCCTACCAGTTCCGCTACTGAGCCCGGCTCAGGCCTGGTCGGCCCACACGTCGGCGGCGCCGTCGTCGCCGTAGTGGACGTGCAGCACCCAGGGCTGGCAGCAGACAGGACAGTCCTCCACGTACTCCTGCGCCGCCCCGCTCCCCGGATCCAGGCCGATCGTGCTCACCTCGCCGCAGTAGGGGCAGGTCACCTCGGCCTCGAGGTCGGCCACCCCGTCCCCGAGCGGGAAGTCCTCGTCGAGCGGATCGGGCAGGTCGACCATGGGGTCAGCGGTTGAGGCGCCAGAGGGTGAGGTTCAGGTACCCGGCGAACGTGACCCAGACCAGGTACGGCACGAACAGCCACCCCGCCAGCGGCCGCACCTGCCAGAACGCCACGAGCGTGGCCAGGATGACCACCCAGAAGAGCAGCAGCTCGTAGAACGCCAGGTCCATCCGGTGCCAGTGGAAGAAGAGCCACGACCACAGCACGTTGAGCACCAGCTGCCCCACGAAGAGGGCCAGCGCCAGGGTCACCCCGGTCTCCCCCCGCCGCAGCCAGACCAGCCACGCCGCGACCCCCATCAGGATGAACAGCACCGTCCAGACCGGCGCGAAGACCGCGTTGGGCGGGTTCCATGAGGGCTTGTTCACGCGTTCGTACCACTGGCCGGGCGCGGCCAGGCCACCGATGGTGGCCGCGAGGAACGAGAGCAGGATCCAGCCAGCCAGTGCGAGCATCCGTGTCATACCCCCATCGAACCTGAAGTTCCCGGTGCCTTGCCCCGGCCCACGCGGACGGCGACCTTATCTTCGCCAGTCCACTCCCCGGGGAATCTCATGCAGCACAGCCGTATCCTCGGCACCGGCTTCGCCGTGCCGGACCGCGTCGTCACCAACGCGGACCTGTCGGTCCTCATGGACACCACCGATGAGTGGATCCGCACCCGTACCGGCATCCAGGAACGGCGCTGGGTGGCGGAGGGCCAGAGCGGCGCCGACCTGGCGCTGCAGGCCAGCCGGCGGGCGCTCGAGATGGCCGGCCTCGCGCCGACGGACCTCGACGCGATCGTCTACGCCACCTCCACCCCCGACCACTACGCCCCGGGCAACGGCGTCTTCCTGCAGCGGCTCCTCGGGGTGCAGCCCATTCCCGCGATGGACATCCACCAGGCCTGCAGCGGCTTCATCTACAGCCTGTCGGTGGCCGACGCCTGGATCCGGGTGGGGCTCTTCCGGCGCATCCTGGTGGTGGGCGCGGAGATCCAATCTACCGCCATGGACGTGAGCACACACGGCCGCAACACCGCGGTGATCTTCGCCGATGGCGCCGGCGCCGTGGTGCTCGGCCCCGCCGAGCGCGAAGGTCAGGGGCTGCTCGCCTTCGACCTGCACAGCGACGGGGACCACGCCGAGCTGCTGTGGGTGGACGTGCCCGGCTGCATGTACCACCCGCGGATCACTCGCGAACACATTGACCAGGGGCGGCACTTCCTCTCGATGGATGGCAAGGAAGTGTTCCGGCATGCGGTGACCCGCATGCCGGAATCGGTGCGCGCCGTGCTGGCCAAGGTGGGGGCCAGCCCGGCCGACCTCAGCCTGCTGCTGCCCCACCAGGCCAACCTGCGCATCTCCGAGCTGGTCCAGCGCGAGCTCAAGCTGCGCGACGACCAGGTCTACAACAACATCCAGCGCTACGGCAACACCACCGCCGCCACCATTCCGATCCTGCTCGACGAATGCGTCCGCGGCGGCCGCCTGAAGGACGGGGACCTGCTGGTCATGACCGCCTTCGGGGCCGGGTTCTCCTGGGGCAGCGTCGCCTGCCGCTGGTGACGCCGCCCCGGCCGGCCGCCTAGATCCCGCGGTGACCGTGCGGAGGGCCCTCGCCGCGCCGGTGGTCCCGCATGTCGTGACGCCGCTCCGCCCGCCACGCCTGGTACCTGGCGTACTGCTCCTTGGAGAGCAGCCCCTTCAGCGACTCGTCGAAGGCCCGCTGCTTCTGCTCCAGACCGGTGACCAGCGCCCGGGGACCGTCCCCCCGGGACGGCGTGGAGTCGCGCTCGGCACGATCGCGCCCGCCACGCATCGACGCACGGAACTGCTGCAGGCTGTCGCGGGTGACACGGGTGGCGGCCATCAGGTTGTCATAGAGCACGCCGTACTGCGTGGCCTGCTCCTCGGTGATGCCGGTGAGGTCGCGGAACTCCCCGGGGGCGGGCGGGCCCTCGACCACCACCGGGTCGGGGGCGCGGGCGCGGGGGCGGCCCACCCTGGGCCTCGTGCGCAAGCGGCGCGGCCAGCAGGCCGCAGGCAAAGAAGAGTGTTGGCGCGAGGCGCGCCGGCGACGTCAGGCCGAACATGGAATCCTCCAGTGTAGGTGCGTGGGAGGTACGCCGGCTCCGGCCGGCCCGTTGGCCGCGCACCATCCCAACACTCCGGGCCGGGCCGACGTAACGGAGATGTTCCAGAGCACGTACCCGCGCCGGCCGAGGCGATGACCGCTGTCCACAAGCCGCAGGACCCGATGACCCCAGTCGCGCCGGGCCCCGAGGAGGACGCCAGCCTGATCCGGCTGGCCCAGGGCGGCGACCGCGAGGCGTACGACCGCCTGGTCCGGCGTTACCTCCCGCGCGCCTATACGGTGGCGTTCCGGGTCTCGGGCAACCGGCAGGACGCCGAGGACCTGGTCCAGGACGGCTTCATGTCGGCGTACCGGTCCATCGACCGCTTCGAGGTCGGGCGGCCCTTCGGCCCCTGGCTGTACCGGATCATCACGAACGCCGCCGTGAGTCACCTGCGACGCGAGGGCCGGAGACCCACCGAGTCGCTGGCCGAGCATGCCAGTGCCGGCGGTCCCTCCCCCCTGGGGGAGACCGCGCGCGGGGAGGTCCGGGAGCAGTTCCGCCGCACCCTGGCGGAGCTCCCGGAGAAGCAGCGACTGGCGGTGCAGTGGCACGACGTGGACGGCTTCACCGCGGAAGAGATCGGGGAGAGCCTGGGCGTGCCGTCGGGGACGGTGCGCTGGTACCTGCACCAGGCCCGGCAGACCCTGCGCAAGGCGCTCGCGCCGTGGCACGGGACACTGGAGGAGAGCAATGACGAACACTGATCCGCGGGAGGCCGCGCTGCGGGCCGAACTCCTCGCCACCGCCCCCACGCCCACGCTCGGTGCCGCGGACCAGGAGCGCCTGGCACGCGGCATCGCCGCCCGGATCGCGCGGGAGCCGGCGCCCGCCCCCCCGCGCACCTGGCGGGACGACCTCATCGACCTCGGTCGCGTGGTGGCCCCACTGGCCATTGCCGCGGGGCTCGCAGCGGTCTTCCTGCTCGGCTCGGGGCGGCTCCCCGCCTCGACCAGCACGTCGGCCGAGACCGCCTTCGCCGGCGTCCTGGCAGGCACCAGCGGCTCGGCCTCGCTGCTCGAGTCCGCCGTGGCCGAGTCGGCGGGATGGCTGATCGTGGAAGGAGAACAGTAGGATGCGACAGAAACTCATCGGCGCCGCCGTCCTGGCGGCCCTCTTCCTCAGCGGGGTCGCCGTGGGCATGGCAACCGACCGCTACATGCACCGGCCCCCGATGCGCCGGGGTCCCGGTGGTGAGCACGGCGGCCCGGTCCCGTCGCCGGAGATGCGCGACCGGATGGCGGGCATGATCGTGGACCGGCTCCGGCGGGAACTCGACCTCTCCGGCGACCAGGAGCGACAGCTCCGCGAGATGCTCCCGCGCCACATCGCCGCCCTGGACAGCGTCCGTGCCGCCATTGAGCCCCAGGTGGAGGCGGTGGCTGCCCGCTCGGCGGCGGAGGTGGCCGCCATCCTCACCCCGGCGCAGCGCCAGGTGTGGGAGCAACGCTGGAAGCGGATGGGGATTCCGGCCGGGCCGCCGGGGATGCCCCCCGGCGGAGACCGGGGACACGACGGTCCCCGGCCCTGAATCCAACGACGTGCCTGTTGCGTACTGCAACACGCCGGTCGATTCAGCTCCCTAGGTATGGAAGGTCGGACTCCATGGGGTTCATCTACTTCGCGGTGAGCGCCGCCGCCACGCTCTTCGGCTTTCTCGTCGCGCGCGACTTCGTTCGGCGGCGGCTGCGCTTCGTGGACGCGGTGCGGTCGCCCGCGGCGCCGTGGCTCGCCGGGCT